>JAFLDX010000100.1 GCA_017302215.1 Lysobacterales bacterium | reverse complement strand
GAGCGCCTGCGCACGCGCGCGCGCGCAGCGCCGCTGGTCGTCGCCGGCAGCCGGTCGCACGGTGATGCGCGCCAGGCCGCGTTGCTCGATCGGGTCGGCCCGCACGAGTTGGTCCCGCTCGGTTCGTCGCTCAAGTTCCTGCGCATCGCCGCCGGCGAGGCCGACCTGTACCTGCGCCTCGGACCGACCTCGGAGTGGGACACGGCCGCCGCGCAATGCGTGCTCGAGGAGGCCGGTGGCGCCGTGCTCGACCTCGCGGGCCGGCCGCTGTGCTGCAATACGCGCGACTCGCTGCTCAATCCCGAATTCCTCGCCTGCGGCGATCCGCGCACCGACTGGGTGCGCCTGTTCGCCGGTACCTGACATCCCGCTGCCGGAGCCTGCGATGGCCGACATCGACGACCTCATCGCCATCATGGCGCGCCTGCGCGATCCGCAGACGGGCTGCGCCTGGGATGTGAAGCAGGATTTCGATTCGATCGCGGCCTACACGATCGAGGAAGCCTACGAAGTGGCGGATGCGATCGACCGCAAGGATTTCACCGACCTGCGCGACGAACTCGGCGACCTGCTGCTGCAGGTCGTGTTCCACGCGCGCATGGCCGAGGAGGCCGGGCATTTCCGTTTCGCCGATGTCGTCGAGGCGATCTGCACGAAGCTCGTGTCGAGGCACCCGCACGTGTTCGGCGATGCGAAAGTCGAGGATGCCGATGCCGCGCTGGCGGCGTGGGAAGCGATCAAGGTGCAGGAACGCGCGGCGCGCGGCGCCGACGACACGAGCGCGCTCGCCGGCATCGCGCGCGGCCTGCCCGAGTGGCAGCGCGCGCTGAAGCTGCAGAAGCGTGCGGCCACGGTCGGCTTCGACTGGCCCGATGTCGAACCGGTGCTGGCCAAGCTCGACGAGGAGATCGACGAGGTCCGAGTCGAGTTCGCCGCCGGTGCCGAGGCGACGCGTCTCGCCGACGAGATCGGCGACGTATTGTTCGTCTGCGTGAACCTCGCACGGCATGCACGCGTCGACCCGTCGGCCGCGTTGCGCGGTGCCAATGCCAAGTTCGAGCGCCGCTTCCGCCGCATGGAAGCGCTTGCGGCGGCCGATGGCGGACTCGCCTGCCGTCCGCTCGCCGAGCAGGACCGGCTGTGGGAGCGGGCCAAGGCGGAAGAGGGCGGGGGCTAGGGGCAGCGGCGAGGGGCGAGGGGCAATGGCGCCACGGCCGCAGCCGTTTCCCGCGAAGCCGCATCCACGGCGCTCTCCCGTGTAAACCCTTCGGCTCCCGGCCGTATCCCATGGAAGTCCTTCCCCGGAGATCCGCCATGTACCGCCTCGTGCTCGCCTGCGCCACCCTGCTGCTCGCGTCCACCGTTCGTGCCGACGATTGCGAGCACCACGCCGCACGCGACCTCGACATTGATGCCGCCGGCCTGAAGTCCCTCGTCGTGGAAGCCGGCGCATCGGACCTGCGCGTGAGCGGCGTTGCCGGACTCGCGCGCATCGAGGTGCGTGGCCGCGCCTGTGCGTCGAGTGCCGAGTCGCTCGAGCGCCTGCGCGTGACCGGGCGCCGCGACGGCGACCGCGTCGTCGTGACGGCCGCGCAGTCCGGCGGGTCGTGGTCGCTGCTCGGCTCGTCGTACGCCTCGCTCGATCTCGAGGTGCGCATTCCGGCCGCGCTCGCGCTCGAGGTGGATACCGGCTCCGGCGACGCGGTCATCGAGGATGTGGCCGAGCTGGGGTGGAAAGCCGGTTCGGGCGATCTGGAGGCACGCAACATCGCCGGGACGCTGCGCGCCAGCGTCGGCTCGGGCGATGTCCAGGCGCGCGACGTCGGCGCGTTCGATATCGGCTCGACCGGTTCGGGCGACATCCATGTCGAGGGCGTGCGCGGCGACGTCGAAGCCGGCAACGGCGGTTCGGGCGACCTCACGTTCCGCCGCGTCGGCGGCAGCGTGCATGTCGGTTCGGTCGGCTCCGGCGACATCGCGCTGCGCGACATCGGCGGCAATGTCACGGTCGACTCGACCGGATCGGGCGATGTCGACGTCGATGGCGTGCGCGGCGACCTCACCGTGAAGGCGCAGGGCAGCGGCGACACCTCGCACCGCAACGTGACCGGCAAGGTGTCGGTACCGACCGACGACTGAGGTGTCCGGCGGATCGCCGCCGCAGCGACCTGCGGCGCGGCGGCGCAGTGCGCCGGCGGTCAGGCCGCCTTGAATGCGCCGTAGCGGCGCAGGCGCTGGTAACGCTGTTCGAGCAGGGTCGGCACGTCGAGCCGGCGCAGCGCCGCGAGCTGGCCGAGCAGGACCGCCTTGAGGCGCACGGCCATCGAGCGCGGATTGCGGTGCGCGCCGCCGAGCGGTTCGCGCACGACCTTGTCGACGAGGCCGAGCTCGAGCAGGCGCGGGGCGGTGATGCCGAGCGCCTCGGCGGCGTCGCGCGCCTTGTCGGCGGTCTTCCAGAGGATCGAGGCGCAGCCTTCCGGCGAGATCACCGAATAGGTCGAGTACTGCAGCATGTTGGTGCAGTCGCCGACGCCGATCGCGAGCGCGCCGCCGGAGCCGCCCTCGCCGATCACCGTGCACAGGATCGGCACCTTGAGCTCGGACATCTCGAGCAGGTTGCGCGCGATCGCCTCGCTCTGTCCGCGTTCCTCGGCGCCGACCCCGGGATAGGCGCCGGGCGTGTCGATGAAGGTCAGCACGGGCAGCCCGAAGCGCTCGGCCAGCTTCATCAGGCGCAGGGCCTTGCGGTAGCCCTCCGGGCGCGGCATGCCGAAGTTGCGGCGGATCTTGGTCCTGGTGTCGCGGCCCTTCTGGTGGCCGATCACGACGAACGACTCGCCGTCGATGCGGGCGAGGCCGCCGACGATCGCGGCGTCGTCGGCGAAGGCGCGGTCGCCGGCGAGTTCGTGGAACTCCTCGCACATGACCTTGAGGTAGTCGAGCGTGTAGGGTCGCGCCGGATGACGCGCGATCTGGGCGATCTGCCACGGCGTCAGGCTGCGGAATATCTCGGCGGTGCGGACCTTCAGCTTGTCCTTGAGCTTGCCGATCTCCTCCTCGATGTTGAAGGCCTGGTCGTGGCTGGCGTGGCGCAGCTCATCGATGCGGGCTTCGAGTTCGGCAATCGGTGCTTCGAATTCGAGGAAGTTCGGATTCATTCCGCGACGTTTGAATGACAAGGCGCGGAGTATAGCCCGATCGGAGCGGGGGCCGCCGGACAGGCCCGGATGGAGGGCGGGACCGGAAAAGGTCGTCGGCCGGTCAGCGCGTCGCGGTTCATGGCGCGGGTTCGATGCAGCTTCTCAGCAGGTCGAGGTCCGGGTCGTATTCGGAGGCGGAGACCCCGAACACACCGAGCACGGTATGGAAGAGGTTGTCGTGGCTGGCTGCCGTCCGCGACGACTCGTGCTTCATGCAGTCGACATCGAGTCGCAGGGCGTCCAACAGGCCGGACGAGAACCACATGACCATCGGTACCCGGGTCTGCGTATCCGGCGCGATCGCATAGGGGATCCCGTGCAGGTACAGCCCGCTTTCACCGAGTGACTCGCCATGATCCGAAACGTAGACGAGCGCGCTGTCGCGTTCGCTCTGTGTGCGCAGGAACGCGATCGTGTCGGCGAGCAGTTCGTCGGTGGCGAGGATGGCGTTGTCGTATGCATTGACGATCTGCTCGCGATCGCAACGGTCGAGGTCGGGCGATTCGCAGGCCGGGACGAAGCGACGCAGGTGCTGCGGATAGCGCTTGTAGTAGCTCGGTCCATGATTCCCGAGAGGATGCAGCACCACCACCAGGTCGCCGGCATGGCGCGACACGACGTCCGGCAATCGGTCGAGGAGGATGCGGTCCGAGCAACCCTCGCTGTCGCACCGGGTCGCGTCGGTTGCATGCTCCAGCGATTCGAACTCGAGGCCGTCGCATACGCCCTTGCAGCCAGTCTGGTTGTCGAGCCAGCTCGTCGAAACGCCGGCTCGGGCCAGCAGGTGCATCATCGATTCCGATCGCTTGAGCGTTTCCCTGTCGTATCCGGCCTTGCCTCGCGGCGAGAACATGCAGGGGAGCGACACTTCCGTTGCGGTTCCGCAGGAGCGCATGTTCGGGAAATTGACGGGCGCGATGCCGGCGAGGCGCGGCGTCGTCTGGCGCGCATAGCCATTGAGGCCCCAGTTCTGCGCGCGCACCGTCTCGCCGACGACGAGCACGAGCAGTCGCGGCCTGGCTGATGGCGGGCGCGGGTCGACCCGGGCATCGACTCCGACCGGTTTGCGCGGTGCGCCCTTCGCGATCTGATCGCTTCTCATCACGCGTACCAGCGACACCAGGTAGTTGCCCGGTGTCGCCAGATGCCGCATCTCCGGGTGATTCCGCATGAGCGACGAAACGCCCTGGAACGAGAAGAGTGTCGCGGTGAGAGCGATCGTGGCAGTACCGGCAATCCACGCCGTGCGCACGGCGAATGCGCGCAGCAGCGGTCGGCGTCGGATGCGGATCGAGCACACGATAAGCGTGGGCAGTACGCCGAGCACGATCACTGGCGGCAGCAGGCTCCAGGAAACCAGTTCGCGCGATTCCTTGTGGTCGGTATGGAGGATGCTGCCGACCATGTCGGCATCGAGGTACACCGTGTACTTCGACATGAAGTGCGCCGCCAGTGCAGTGACCAGGAACAGGATCGCGAGCACCGGCTTGGCCGTGCGTTCGGTCAACACGAGCAGCAGCGCGACGAGGTGCAGGGTCGCCAGCAGGACTGCGATACCGGCTACGGTGATCCATCCGCCCGGTGCTTCGAGCACGCCGGTGGCGAGCACGGCGGCGAAGAAGCTCGAGTTGCAGAACACGAGGAAGAAAAGGCTTGCGCCGAGCGCCAGCCATTCGACCGGAACTTCCGGGCGCAGCAGGTTCCGGCGTCGCCGGTCGGTGCCCGGCGTGGCCCGCACGGGCGATCGCGCTGCGACCGCCCTCACGCCGCAGGCTCCGTTTCCGATCTGCGCGCCGGCTTGTCGGTGCGGCAAGGCAGGGGGAGCGGTGCTTCACGCGGCTGGGCGAAGAACACCATGCTGGCGACGAACCAGCAGATTGCCGCCGTCCACAGATCGTGGGACAGGAAGTGCGCTCCGCGCACCTGCTGCGAAATGCCGAACACGAGACCGAGGCCGATGCCTGTAGCCAGGCCGAGCCAGCGCCACGGGCGGTGTACGACAAGAAAGAAGTAGTACAGCGCGACCCAGGCGTAGCCACCACTCGCATGACCGGCCGGGAAACACGCGCCGAGAGGCGCGCCGGGGAGGCGCGCATCGAGCAGTCCGGCGTAGGTCCGGTCGCCTCCGTACAGAGTCAGGTCCCAGGGGCAGTCGATGTGGGTCACCGACTTGAGGCAGGCCACCACGAGCACGGAGAGCAGCGTGCTGACGAGCAGGCCGGCCAGCGGACTGCGCAAGCTTCGGCATCGCGGTGCGACCCAGCTCATGCACCAGATGAAGAGCCCCGCCAGCCACGTGACGAGACTGAGGGCGCGGCCCTGGATGTGGATCAGCTGTTCGGTCAGGAACGCATGCTGCAGGCGCCAGGTGTGGCCTTGCCAGGCATAGAGGTGCGCCGCCAGGACCTGGTCGAGGCCGCTGACATGGACGATGGCGATCAGTGCCCCCAGCGTCGCGCCGGGCAGCACCAGGTGGTGAAGGAGGAAGGATCGCCTATCCGATGCATGTGTCGCGCCTGTCGGCACTGGTCGGTACCCCGATGAAAATTGCGTCATCTCTGGCTTCGGGTGATGATTGCGGGCGATGTCGCCATCGGCATGCTCCGCCGGTCGACGTCGGAAACATGTCGGAATCGGGTTCGAATCGGGTTAACCGCCCCTGCCGCGGGTCATGTCGATGCGCATGTTGGTCATCGAGGACAATCGTCGTCTCGTCGCCAATCTGTTCGACTACTTCGAGGGCAGGGGGCACGTGGTCGATGCCGCGCCGGATGGCGTCACCGGCCTGCATCTGGCCTCCACGCACGAATTCGACGTCGTGGTGCTCGACTGGATGCTGCCGGGCATCGACGGCGTGGAACTGCTCGACCGGCTGCGTCGTGCCGGCTGCAACGTGCCGGTGATCATGCTGACCGCACGCGACGAGCTGCCTGACAAGATCGCCGGATTCAGGGCAGGTGCGGACGATTACCTGACCAAGCCCTTCGAACTGCCCGAACTGGAAGTTCGCATCGAGGCGTTGCTCGCGCGTGCCGCCGGTGGCGGGCGCAGGCGCGTTCTCAAGGTTGACGACCTCTGCTTCGACCGCGACACCCTGGAGGTGTCCCGGGGAGGTCGCCCACTGCACCTGTATCCGGCGTGCCGGAAGCTCCTCGAACTGCTGCTTCTGGCGAGTCCCGCGGCCGTCACGCGCGAACGCCTCGCACATGCACTCTGGGCAGACAGTCCACCCGACGGCGACATGCTGAGGTCGCATATCTACGAACTGCGGCGCAGCGTCGACGCGCCGTTCGAGGTCAAGTTGATCCAGACCGTGCCGAGGATCGGATATCGAATTGCCGGATCGTCGGGCACGAAGCTGCGCAGCGAGAGCGGGCATGCGGCGGGTTGACAGCCTGCGACGACGCATGCTGCTCGGCCTGCTCGGCTATGCAGTCGTGCTGACCGTTCTGGTGAGCGCGCACGGCCTGCTGGTCAACGAGAGTGCGGAGCGCTTGCTCTGGCAGGCACTGCTCGAATCCGAGCTGGACCAGCTTGCCTCTCGCATGCGCGAAGACCCCGGCTACCGCTGGGCCGATTCACACAACATGGCGCTCTACGGCGGCGAGCAAGGGGCGTCGCTGCCGGCTGCGGTGGCGTCGCTCGCGCCGGGCCTGCACGACGAGATCATGGTCGATGGTGTCGAGCGCGTCGTGCTCGTGCGCAACGATGACGGACGGCAAGTCGCCCTCGCTCTCGACATCACCGACATCGAGCGGCGTGAGCTCAACATGAGTGTCGCCATCATCGGTTCGGCTGTGGTCATGATCGGCTTGATCGGCCTGTTCGTCGCCTGGGGCGTGGGGCGACTGACCCTGCCGCTGTCGCGGATGGCCGAGGGCATCCACCGGCTGCAGCCCGATCGCAGCGCGCAACGCGTCGAACTTCCGCGTGGCGCCACGACCGAGCTGGCGATCATCGGCGAGGCGCTCAACGACTACCTGCACCGCAACGATCGCTTCGTCGAGCGCGAGCGCGCATTCATCGGCATGGCGAGCCATGAGCTGCGCACGCCGATCGCAGTCATCGCCGGCGCCAGCGAGATCGCTCTGCAGGATTCCGCGCTGGGGGCATCCCGCAAGCAGGTGCAGCGCATCCGCAACACCGCGCTGGACATGGAGGCACTGGTGAACCTGTTGCTCGTGCTGGCGCGCGATCCTGCACGCCTGGCAACGCTTGGCGAGACGATATCGCTGAAGTCGCTGCTCGAGCAGAGCATCGAGGATCATGCCTACCTCGTTCGCCCCAGGGATCTTTCCGTCGAGCTCAGCGTCGAGGCCGATCAGATGCTGCATGCGCCGTTGGCGATCGTGCGCGCGGCCGTGGGAAACCTGCTGCGCAATGCGATCGAGAACAGCGATCGCGGCAGGATCACGGTCTCGCTCGCCGTACCGGCGACGGTTTGCATCTCCGATCCGGGGCACGGCATGACGCCCGAGGAGATCAGCGCGATCTACGCGCGCAACGTTCGCGGGGGCAAGGATCGCCCCGGCGGGATCGGACTGGATCTCGTCGCGCGACTCTGCGAGCACTTCGGTTGGAGCCTCGAGTTCCAGGCCGGGTGTCCGGCGGGAACGACGGTACGGCTCCGGTTCGGCCGCTGAATCCACGCGGCCCTGCATCCGGTTCGGAGGAGGCCTGCAGGCGGGACGCGAGGACACGGGTCGGGTTTGTGGTGCCTACCCGGCGGGGCCGTACAGGCAGTTGGCGTCGAGCACGCCGTCGAGTGCGCCGAGTGCCTCGATCAGGGCCGGATTCGCGCGTACGCGCCAGTCCGGGCCGAGCTCGACTTCGCCGCGCCCCTGGCTGTTGCTGAAGCGGATGCGCACCGGCGTCGTGCCGCCGCGATGGGCCTCGAGCGCGCCGTGCAGGCGCGCGGCGAAATCGCGGCCGATGCCGTTGACCTCGAGCTGGATGACGCGTGCCTGGCGCTCGCAGGCGGCATCGAGGGTCGACACGCGCTGCGTGCGCAACTGGTAGTTGCCGGTGAAGTCGTCGATCGACAGGTGACCCTCGAAGACGAGGATCGCATCGCGCGTGATGAGTGGCGCGAACTCGGCGAAGGTCTCGTTGTACAGCACGGCCTCGAAGCGGCCCGTGCCATCCTCGACCTGGACGAACGCGCGCTTGTCGCCCTGCTTGCGCAGGCCGGTCACCGAGCCGGCGAGGATGAAGGCCTGACGGTCGCCGTAGCGGCTGCGCTCGCCATTGCGCTGCGCCGGGCGATGGTGCTTGTCGAGTTCGCCATTCGGGCACGAGACGACGCGCGCGAGCAGTTCGCGCCAGGCGTCGGTCGGGTGCCCGCTCAGATAGTGGCCGAGCGTGTCGCGCTCGCCGGCGAGGCGGCGCGCCGCCGGCCAGTCCTCGACCTCGACGAGGTCGACCTTCGCGGCGACCGTGCTGCTCGCGCCGAACATGTCGTTCTGGCCGGCCAATGCATCGCGTGCCTGCTGTTCGGCCGCGCGCATCGCCTCGGGCAGCTGGGCGGCGAGGCTGGCCCGGTTCTTCGCCAGTGCATCCATCGAACCGCTGAGGATCAGCGCCTCGAGCGTGCGCTTGTTGATCTTCTGTGCATCGACACGCTGGCAGAAGTCGGCGAGGTCGCGGAACGCGCCGCCGCGCGTGCGCGCCTCGACGAGGTTCTCGACCGCGCCCTGGCCGACCCCCTTCACCGCACCGAGCCCGTAGCGGATCGTCCGCGACGGGGCGCCGTCGGCACCGGGCAGTGCCTCGAACAGGTAGGTCGAGGCGCCGACATCGGGCGGAAGCACGCTCAGCCCGAGCGCGCGCGCCTCGGCGAGGAAGTTGACGACCTTGTCGGTGCCGTCCATGTCGGACGACAGGACGGCCGCCATGAACTCGGCGGGATAGTGCGTCTTCAGCCACGCGGTCTGGTACGAGACGAGCGCATAGGCGGCGGCATGCGACTTGTTGAAGCCGTAGCCGGCGAACTTCTCCATCGTGTCGAACACGGCGTCGGCCTTGGCCTCGACGACGCCGTTCCTCGCCGCGCCCTCGCGGAAGATCGCGCGGTGCTTGACCATCTCCTCGGGCTTCTTCTTGCCCATCGCGCGGCGCAGCAGGTCGGCGCCGCCGAGCGAATAGCCGCCGACGATCTGCGCCATCTGCATGACCTGCTCCTGGTAGACCATGATGCCGTAGGTCTCCTTCAGGACCGGTTCGACGCGCGGGTCCGGGTAATCGATCTCCTCGCTGCCGTGCTTGCGCCGGCAGTAGCTCGGGATGAGGTCCATCGGGCCGGGGCGGTACAGCGCGCCGAGTGCGATGAGGTCCTCGAAACGGTCGGGCTTCGCGTCCTTGAGCATGCCCTGCATGCCGCGCGATTCGAACTGGAACACGGCCACGGTCTGCGCACGCCTGAACAGGCCGTAGACCTGGGCGTCGTCGAGCGGGATCGTGGCGATGTCGAGCGCGGGCTCGCCGGCCTGCGCGCGGCGCCGGTTGATGGCCTTCACCGCCCAGTCGATGATGGTCAGCGTGCGCAGGCCGAGGAAGTCGAACTTGACGAGGCCGACCGCCTCGACGTCGTCCTTGTCGAACTGGGTGACCACGCCCTCGCCGCCCGCTTCGCAGTACAGCGGTGCGTAGTCGGTCAGCGGGCCCGGTGCGATGACGACGCCACCGGCGTGCTTGCCGGCATTGCGCGTGAGGTCCTCGAGCTTGAGCGCGAGGTCGACGAGTTCGCGCACCTGCTCGTCGTCGTCGTAGAGGGCACGGAACTCGGCGACGACGCGCTCGGGCTCCTTGCGCGACTTCTCGCTGCGGCCGAGCGCATCCTGCAGGCTGAGGTCGAGCGGTCGCGCCGGGATCAGCTTGGCAATGCGGTCGACCTGTCCGTACGGCATGCCGAGCACGCGCCCGGTGTCGCGCAGCACGGCCTTCGCCGCCATCGTGCCGTAGGTGATGATCTGGCTGACGTGGTCGCGGCCGTAGGCGGTGGCGACGTAGTCGATCACGCGGTCGCGCTTGTCCATGCAGAAATCGATGTCGAAGTCCGGCATCGAAACGCGTTCGGGATTGAGGAAACGCTCGAACAGCAGGCCGTAGCGCAGCGGATCGATGTCGGTGATGCCGAGCGACCACGCGACCACCGATCCGGCGCCCGAGCCGCGGCCCGGCCCGACCGGGATGTCCTGGCGTTTCGCCCAGTTGATGAAGTCGGCGACGATGAGGAAATAGCCCGGGAATCCCATCCGCACGATCACGTCGACCTCGACCTCGAGGCGATGCGCATAGTCGTCGACGCCGAAGCCTTCGGCCGGCTGCTCGCGCGCCATGCGCAGGGCGAGGCCCTTGCGCGAGCATTCGCGGATCCACGAATCGAGCGTATGACCGGCCGGCACCGGGAAATCGGGCAGGTAGTACGTGCCGAACGTGAGTTCGAGATTGCAGCGCTTGGCCAGCTCGAGCGCATTCTCGATCGCCTCGGGCGCGTCGGCGAACAGCGCGTGCATCTCCTGCGGCGACTTGAGGTACTGCTGGTCCGAGTAGGCCCGCGGCCGCTTCGGGTCGCCGAGCACGCGTCCGTCGTGGATGCACACGCGGGCCTCGTGGGCCTCGAAGTCGTCGCGTTCGAGGAAGCGCACGTCGTTGCTCGCGACGACCGGCACATCGAGTTCGCCGGCCAGCGCGATCGCCGCGCCGACGAAGGCGTCCTCGTCGGCACGTTGGGTGCGCACGAGTTCGAGATAGACGCGGTCGCCGAAGTCGCGTTGCCATTCGCGCAGCGAGGCCCGCGCGGCGTCGGTGCGACCGGCCAGGAGCAGGCGCCCGGTTTCGCTGTCGCGCCCGACCAGCAGGATCAGGCCGGCGCCGGCCTCGCGCAGCCATTCGGCATCGATCAGGGCGTGGTCGCCGTGGCGGCCCTCGGCCCAGGCGCGCGAGACGAGGCGCGACAGGTTGCGGTAGCCGCGGTTGTCCTGGCACAGCACGGTCACGCGATGCGGGCGGTTGCGCTCGGCCGGATCGGCGATCCACAGGTCGCAACCCGCGATCGGCTTGATCCCGGCCTTCTCTGCCGCCTGGTAGAACTTGACGAGCGCGAACAGGTTGACCTGGTCGGTCAATGCCACCGCGGGCATGCCGGCGGCCACGCAGGCGGCGACGAGCTCGTCGATGCGGATCGTCGAGTCGACCAGCGAGTACTCGCTGTGGACGTGCAGATGGACGAAGCCCGCGGACATGGCGGCGGCGACACGAAAGGAACGGACAGGGTAGCGGTGCCCACCGGGGTGGACAAGCTTGCGGGCGGGGCGTCGTTGTGCGTCGCGCCGATGGCGCGACGCGCTGCCGTCGGGCGTTGTACGCGGACAACAAGCCCCCGAGGAACCGCGCATGCCCCTCCGTTTCGTCGCATCCCTGCTCTTCATCCTCGCCGCGTGCTCGGCACCGGTGCGTGCCCAGCTCCTGCTCGCCGCGCCGAACCTCGACCTGCGCACCGAGGGGACGGTGCGCGCGATGGCGCGCCTCGCCGACGGCGCGCTGATCGTCGGCGGCCAGTTCCAGTCGGTCAACGGCTTGCCGCGCACCAACATCGCGCGCCTGCTGCCCGACGGCAGCGTCGACACGGGCTGGGCGCCGCAGCTCGACGGTGCCGTGCTCGCGCTGGCGATCGC
>JAFLDX010000099.1 GCA_017302215.1 Lysobacterales bacterium | reverse complement strand
GCCTATGAAATCGACCCTAAAGTGCAGGGCTTTGATGCCTGTGTTGAATTTCCACCGCACGGCACAATTACTGCTCAACTGCCAATTATTGAGTCAGAGAGAGAGTCAGATGAAGAATCTGGGGCGGCGTCGGTGCGAACCGGCGCCTGCGCGCCGAACTGGCCGCGTCCGCGCAGGCCGAAGGCTTCAGCGTGCACTTCCCGCGCCTCGAGTTCTGCACCGACAACGGCGCGATGATCGCGATGGCCGGCTCGCTGCGCCTCAAGGCCGGCCAGTTCAACGACCCCGAGATCCACGTGCGCCCGCGCTGGGATCTCGAAAGCCTGCCGGCACTGGCCGGCTGAGTCGCGCACCGCATTCCCTCGCAAGGCTGCCTCCAGACCATGGACATCGTCTTCATCGAAGACCTGCGCATCGACACCGTCATCGGCATCTACGACTGGGAACGGCGCATCCGCCAGACCGTGGCCTTCGACATCGAGATGCGCTTCGACAACACGAAACCGGCCGCCAGCGACCGCATCGAGGACACGCTCGACTACAAGGCCGTGTCGAAGCGCCTGATCGCGTTCGTCGAGGCCGCCGACTTCCAGCTCGTCGAGACCCTGGCCGAACGCTGCGCGGCATTGATCCTCGACGAATTCGGCGTCGCCCACGTGCGCCTGCGCCTGGCCAAGCCCGGCGCCGTGCGCGGGGCGAAGGCGGTGGGTGTGTGCATCGAGCGCGGCGCGACGGACGCAAGCCGCTGACGTGAGCGCGAATCGACGGTGGCCGGATCTCGGGTCGGGAAGGGAGGAGTCGTGATCGAGCCGGTGTCAGCTCCCCCCGGGCTGGTCTGCGCGGGCGGCTTGTTCGAGCTGGCCTACGACGAGCTCAAGCGCCTGGCCCACCATGCACGCCGCGGGAGGGCATCCCACGAAACGCTGGATACTACGGCGCTCGTGCACGAAACGTATCTGAAGATCGGCCGACACGAGCTGGCGCAGGGCGACGATCCCGGTCATCTGCGCGCACTCGTCGCGCGCGCCATGCGCCAGATTCTCGTCGATCGCGCACGGCGACGCATGGCCGGCAAGCGCGGCGCGGGAGCTCCGCAGGTCACCTTGAATGGCCTCGAGCCGGAAGGTGCGGCCCAGCCGTTCGACCTGGTGGCTGTCGATGCCGCACTGACGCGACTGGAGGCACTCGACGCACGCTATGCGCGGATCGTCGAGCTGCATGTGTTCGCCGGAATGCCGCTTGTACAGGTCGCTGCCCGATTGGGGCTTGGCGAGCGCACGGTGTTTCGTTGCTGGCGGGCGGCGCGCGCGTTCCTCATTGAACAGCTCGTGGCGTCGGACACTGCGCCGTGATCGCTCCGGTCGCACACTTTCACCGTGTATGCGAGTTGTTCGACGCGGTCGTCGATCTGCCGCAGGGACGACGATCATCGCGACTGCGCGAACTCTGCGACGATGCGGCGATCTGCGCAGACGTCGAAGCGATGTTGCGCGCCGACGCGCTCGGCGGCTCCTTCGATGCGGCCACGCACGAGCAACGCGACCAGTTCGTGCTGGACGATGGCTTGTCGACACGCGACACGGTCGCACCTGACCCCGCGCGTTCGTGGCGGGTCGTGCGCGAGATCGGGCGGGGAGGCATGGGCATCGTTTACCTCGTCGAGCGCGGCAGTGGCGAGCTTCGGCAGAGAGGTGCGCTGAAGGTCCTGCATCGCGGCAGCGACTCCGCGGTCGCACACGCACGTTTCGAGCGGGAGTGCCGCGTGCTCGCGCAGCTGGATCACCCGGCCATCGCGCGCCTGCTCGAGACAGGCATCAGGGAGGGTGGTTCGCCTTATCTCGTGATGGACTACGTCGATGGCGAACCGATCGATGTGCATGTGGCGCAAGGAGTCCTCACGCTCGATCAGCGACTCGCGCTGTTCCTCGACGTATGCGACGCAGTCGCACACGCGCACCGGCAACTGGTCGTTCATCGCGACATCAAGCCGGCCAATGTGCTCGTCAACGCGGAAGGACGCGTCAAGCTCCTCGATTTCGGCATAGCGAAACTGCTCGATGAGGCGTCCGACGCCGATCTCGCGCAGACTCGCGGCGAGCCCTTGACGCCACGCTATGCGGCACCCGAGCAGCTGGGCGGAGGAACGATCACGACCGCAGCCGATGTCTACGGGCTGGGTGGCCTCCTGTACACGTTGCTGACGGGTCATGCGCCGCGTTCCGGCGACGCAGGTGTGCAGCGCGACAGGCACGCTCTCGATGCCTGCACCGCACCGAGCCGGCGCGTGGATGCGAAGCACGCACGCGCACTTCGCGGCGATCTCGACGCGATCACCTTGTGCGCCCTTCAACCGCTGCCGGAGCGGCGCTACGCCAGTGCCGAGGCATTCGCCGAGGATGTGCGCCGGTACCGCGAACGTCGGCCGATCAGCGTTCGCCGTGGCAGCCGGCGCTATCTCGCAGTGCGCTTCCTCGCTCGACATCGCTTGTGGCTCGGTGCACTGGTTGCGGTGCTGCTGGTGTCGATCGCGGCCGCGGTGGTCAGCAGTCAGCAGGCGCGACTGGCGCGCGAAAGCGCCGAACACGCCGAGGCCGTCCGCCGTTTCGTGGTGGGCGTGTTCGCCCAGGCCAGTCCCGACGAGAACAATGGTCAACCGTTCACGGCGCACCAGCTGCTCGACCGCGGGGCACGCCAGGTCGCCGAGGCGGCGGCGACACCGGCCGTGCAGGCAGACCTGCTGAATGTGCTCGCCGGCTTGTACTCGGACCTGGGCGACCATGCGCGCGCGCGAACGTTGGCGATTCAGGCGACGGATCTCGGCACGACGGGATCCGTTCCGCCCGTCGTGCAGGCGCGCAGTCTGCTCGTGCTTGCGCAGATCGAGACGGAACTGCGCGATTTCGCGTCGGTCGACCGGCATGTCGAGGCGGCGCGTGAACTGGCTCGGCGCGCGGGCGCCGTCGAGGAAGAACTGCGCGCGCGCCGCCTGAGGGTCGCTGCATGGGTCGCTGCCGAGAACTACCTGCGCGCCGACCCCGAACTGCGCGCGTTGATGGCGGACGACCGCGCGCGATTCGGCGAACGCAGCGCAACGGTTGCCGAAGACTGGATGCTGCTGGGCAAGATTCTCGACAACAACGCGCGCGGTGAAGAAGCCATTGCCGCGATACGGCAGGCGCTCCTCGTGCTGGAGGGGTTGCCGCGCTCGACGGAGGCACGCATCGATGCGCAGAACCGCCTTGGACTGATGCTGCTGCACCAGCACGACCTGCCGGCTGCGGATGAGGCGCTCGCGGTGGCCGAGGCCTCGGCGACGCGCCTGTACGGAGCCGACAACATCCAGACATGGACGATCCGCTCCAACCGCATCCGCGTCGCGGAGATCGCTGGCCGTTTCGACCAGGCAGTGCAGAGCAGACGTGCCCTGTTGGCAATGGAGCGACCCGCACTGGAGGACACCAATCCCGCCCAGATCGCCAGCCATGTGAAGTTTCTCGCCGCCGACTACCGCGAACTCGGTCGCTTCGCCGAGGCCGAGGAGCTGTTCAAGGAATCGCTCGCATTGTCCGACCGCGCCGCCGGCGCCGAACGAGGCAACGACAGCGCCGACACCCTGCTCCACCTCGGGTACACGCTGCAGTTGCAGGGTCGCCATGCGGAGGCCGAAACGGCCATGCGCGAGGCCCTTGCCATCGCGTCGCGGCACGAACAGGCCACCTCCCAGTGGCTCAACGACACGCGCGGCCGGCTGGGCAACCTCTTGCGCGAGCAAGGCCGCCTCGCGGAAGCACTGGCCGAACTGCGACCCGCCGTGGCGGCGCTCGGGAAGGGAGGCTCCGGCGGCGATCCAGTCCTGGCGAATCTGCTGGCCCAATCGAGTCTCGCCGAGCTCGATGCGGGCAATGCAGCGGGCGCGGACGCACTCTCCGCGCGCGCTGGCGACCTGGCTCGCAGGGTGTTCGAGCCGGGCAACTACCGTCTCGGACTGCCCCTGTTCGCCGCAGGGCGCAGCAGGTTTGCCCTCGGCCATGCGGAGGAAGCGATCCCGTTGCTGAGACAGGCCCTTGCCGTGCGCATGCCGCCGCATCCGTCTTCCGATCCGCGCGTGCTCGAGGTGGAGGTGGCTCTGGTCGCCGCGCTCGACGCCACGGGGGAACACCGCGAGGCCGCGGAAATCCGCGCCGCCATTCTGCCGTTGCTGCGCGGCAGCGAGTCGTCTTGGGCACGCCGGATGCTTGCGCAGCGGGTGCTGCACTGACCGGTCTTCCGCTTCGTGGCAGGGTCGAACGTCGTTCTGCGTGTATGGCGGTTCCCGGAGGAAACGCCATGAATCGACTCGCGCTCGGAATGCTGCTGCTCGCCCTCGTCAGTCCGCCCGCGCCGACCCTCGCGGTCGGCCTGCCGACCGGATCGCTCGATCCGGGGTTCGGCGACCAGGGCTTCGTTCGACTCTACTTCGACGATCGGCTCGGTGCGACGACCGATGACCGGGCCAAGTCGATCCAGGTCCTGCGTGGCGACCTCGGTGGCGGCGCGTTTGGACCAAAGTGGATTCTCGTCGCAGGCCCTGCCGGGCGCTATGTCGCCATCACCCGGCTGACCATGAACGGCCAGATCGACCCCACATTCGGCGCCAACGGCGTTGCATTCTCCGCGCGCACCAACGTGGCGAGCTTTGGCGGCATGGTCGTCATGCCCAACGGCGATATCGTGATCGGCTATGCCGACGACTATACGGGTCCAGACAGCGACAGCAGGGATTTCTTCATCGAAGTGTTCGCCGCGAACGGCCAGCCGAAGAACATCGGCGGCGACGAATCACCCAATCAGCGCAGCGTGGACCTGAGCAGTTCGGCGCCAGTCTTGAATGGCCGATGCAGTGACTACTACCGCGAGAACCGCGCGCAGCGCCTGATCCTGACCGCGGAGGCGGGAATCGTGCTGGTCGGCGACATCGCCGTCTACAGCGTCGACGGAAACTTCGTGCGGCGAGACATCGCCACGGCCGAGTTCAACGGCGGCACCTACCTGCCTGCGCGGCCGACCCTCGCCTGCACGGGTGCAGGCGGAAGACTCGATGCGATGCGCTATCCGCCGGCGCATGACAACTTCAACGGCGACGGCGTGATCCATGCTGCCGTGTCCGACGTCGGCGCACACGTGCTCTACGCGGGTAGTGTCGACCCGGTCTCCGACGCGGACGCCGGGCAACTGGGCATGATGAACTACCGTGATCTTTCCGTCGGCTACACCTACGACGATGCCTACAATCTCGGCATGCCGGAAGGTTACTGGCGGCAACGCCAGAGCGACTTCTGGCAGATCCGCACGGACAACCAGCCGGGAAGCTTCGTGCTCTTCGGTGACGCGGAGAACGGCACGCTGGCAGGCGCAGTCCGCCGCCAGCCGATCATCGCCACCGTGCGGGCCAATGCACTGCAGCCGCTCTGGTTCTATCCGGTGGGCGGTGCGGCCGATGCGATGGTCGCCGGGCTTGAAGGATGGCGCCTGCCGGGCGCACGCGACCTCATGCTGCTCGGAGCCGCAAGACCCTGCAGTGCCACCGGCTGCAGTGGCGAGTGGGACAGCTTCGCGATCGGCGTCAGCAACGGTGCGACGGTTCTGAACGCCTACCAGCCGCAACCGGCATTCGGCAACCAGGGCTGGGTGCGCCATCGCGTGCGCGACTACGATGGCAGCCCGGCCGCCAACGCCATCGCGTGGACGGGCGCGTTGCAGGGAAATCTCTTCGGCAGCGGCGACACCGACCTGTACGTCGCCGGCGAGTTCCGCACGTCGGCAGACAACCATCTCGACATGTTCGTTGCAAAGATCAGGGTGGCGAACGCGGGCGATCCGCCCTGGGTCATTCCGGCCGATGTGATCTTCCGCGACGGATTCCAGTGAGTCGTCAGGCCGGTCGAGCGCGCATGACGCCTCTCGCGTTTCCGACTCGCTCGCGTCGATGTCGGCATGCAGGAACTGCCGCGCGCCGTGGTGGCGCGCGGCTTGTCCTGCGTGCCGCCTGGCGCGTCCACTGGAAGAGAATCGCTACCGTCGCCTCCGTTCTGGCGAATGCCCTCGATGGCGGACAGTGTCGAGGGTTTGCGGATTCCCTTGACGGGCCCATGCTCGTGCGGGCATGTTGCCTTGCAATATGAGTCGGTGCAGCGGCGTCCATCGCGGACCTGCGGGGTGCCGGTTCAAACAGGGGCGCGGGCGTGGATTGGGGCAAGTACCGCTCATCCAGCTGGGACGAACTGATCCAGGCCGACGGCCGGCCGCGTCCGGCCGCGCGCCCGCTCGTCGAGTACCTGGCCGGCCTGTCGGGCCGCGAACTGGCCGAACGACAGGTCGCCGCCGACGTCGCCGCGCGCGTCATGGGCGTCACGTTCACGGTGTACACCGAGGGCCGCAACGTCGATCGCACGCTGCCGTTCGACCTGATCCCGCGCGTGATCGAGCGTCGCGAGTGGGAGCGCACCGAGGCCGGCCTGCGCCAGCGCATCCGCGCGCTGAACCTGTTCATCGGCGACATCTACGGCGAACAGAAGATCGTCCGCGACAAGGTGTTCCCGGGCGCCCTGCTCAAGGAATCGGTCAACTTCCGCAAGCAGTGCGTCGGCGTGAAGCCACCGCTCGGCGTGTGGGCGCACATCTGCGGATCGGACCTCGTGCGCGATGCGGCCGGCACGCTGTACGCGCTCGAGGACAACCTGCGCATCCCGAGCGGCGTGTCGTACATGCTCGAGAACCGGCTCGTCGCCAAGCGCGTGTTTCCCGAACTGTTCGAGACGAGCACGATCCTGCCGGTCGACGCGTACCCGTCGCAG
Organism: Lysobacterales bacterium; assembly: GCA_017302215.1. Classification (GTDB taxonomy): domain Bacteria; phylum Pseudomonadota; class Gammaproteobacteria; order Xanthomonadales; family Rhodanobacteraceae; genus Dokdonella. The sequence continues at coordinate 5,140 of JAFLDX010000099.1, read as the reverse complement.
CTCTACGACACGCTCGCCGCGCTGTCGCCGCGCCCGGGCGATACGCCGGTCATCGCGCTGCTGACGCCCGGCATCTACAACAGCGCCTACTTCGAGCACTGCTACCTGGCCCAGAGCATGGGCATCGAACTGGTCGAGGGCGGCGACCTGTTCGTCGACGACGACGACTGCACGTACATGCGCACGGTCTACGGACCGCAGCGCGTCGACGTGATCTACCGCCGCGTCGACGATCTGTTCATCGACCCGGAAGTGTTCCATCCCGAGTCGGTGCTCGGCGTGAAGGGCCTGATCCGCTCATGGCGCGCCGGCAAGGTCGCGCTGGCCAATGCGCCCGGTGCCGGCGTCGCCGACGACAAGGTCGTGTTCGCCTACGTGCCGAAGATGATCCGGTACTACCTCGGCGAGGACGCGATCCTGCCGAACGTGCCGAGCTATCTCTGCTCCGAGAAGAAGGATCGCGACTACGTGCTCGCCCACATCCACGAGCTCGTCGTCAAGCCGGCCAACGAGTCGGGCGGCTACGGCATGCTGATCGGGCCGCGCGCGACGAAGCGCCAGCACGAGCAGTTCCGCAAGCTCGTGCTGGCCAATCCGCGCAACTACATGGCGCAGCCGACCCTGTCGCTGTCGACCGCGCCGATCATCACCGACCAGGGGCCGCAGCCGCGGCACCTCGACCTGCGCCCGTTCGTGCTGTCCGGGCGCGACATCCACGTGACCACCGGTGGGCTCACCCGCGTTGCGATGAAGCGCAACTCGCTCGTCGTCAATTCCTCGCAGGGCGGCGGCGCCAAGGACACCTGGATCGTCGACCTCGACGAGGTGGCCTGATGCTCTCGCGCGTCGCCGACAACCTGTACTGGTTCAGCCGCTACATCCGCCGTGCCGAGAACACCGCGCGGCTGGTCGGGGTCAGCGGCCAGTTGCAGCTCGACCTGCCGCGCTCGGCGCGCTTCGCCTGGCGGCCGCTGGTCGAGACGGTCGGCGCGGCCGACGCGTTCGCGAAGCTCTATCCCGACTCGGCCGACTCGGCAAGCGAGGCCGATGTCGTGCGCTTCCTGCTCGTCGATCCGGGCAATCCGCTGTCGCTGCGCGGCTCGGTGCGCAACGCGCGCGAGATCCTGCGCACGATCCGCGACACGCTGCCGCAGGAAGTCTGGGAAGCGGTCAACGACATCCACCTCTACATCGACGAACACGGCGAGCGCGGCCTCGGCCGGCGCTACCGCCTCGATTTCATCAACCATGTCATCGACGGCTGCCTGCGCGTGTCGGGCCTGCTCACCGCGAACGTCAGCCGCGACGTCGGCTACCAGTTCCTGCGCCTCGGCACCGCGCTCGAGCAGGCCGACATGACGACGCGCATCATCGACGCGGGTTCTTCGGGCCTGCTGCGCGCGCGCAGCGGCGAGGACGAGGAGGCATTCCGCGCGATGCAGTGGATGAGCGTGCTGCGTTCGCTGGCGGCCTACCAGATGTATCGCCGCCATGTGCGCCAGCGCGTGACGCCCGAACTCGCGCTGCGTTTCCTGCTGCAGAACGACCAGTTCCCGCGCAGCGTGCTGTTCTGCCTGAGCCGCGGCATCACGATCCTGCCGAGCATGCCGTCGCGCGACGCGGTCGGTGCTTCGCTGAAGCGCGTGCTCGACCTCGTGCGCAAGGCCGATCCGGTCAAGCTCGCCAAGGGTGACCCTCGGCCGTTCATGGACCAGTTGCAGCGCGGCTTCGGCTCGCTGCACGACACGATCCACGAGGCGTATTTCCGAACCTGAGGCGAAATGCAAGCCCGGTAGGAAACGTCTTCAGGCGTGATGCTTTTTTATTGCGGGGTTGTACGGCCAGGGCATCGCGGCTGGCTTGTAACAGCCGCAGGGCTGGTCAGCCGCTTCCTGCAGTGATCTCCCGCGACTATTGCTGTTGCGCGCCTTGCGCGTCGGCCGGTGTCGGAGTTTTCGCGGCCTGCTGCAACGGGGCGCCGGCCGTGGCCGGTTCCCACGGGAAGCGCGGCAGGCTGCGCACGGCGGCCTCAAGCTTGCGCGACCACGTATCGTGGATCTCGGCGTACAGCGGCGTGTCGGCGTCGAGGCGCATGCGTTCGCCGATGCGCGCTTCGCCGGCGCGCAGGATCGCCAGATCGATCGGCAGGCCGACCGAGACGTTCGAGCGGATCGTCGAATCGATCGACACGAGCGCGCAGCGCGCGGCGTCCTCGAGCGTGGTGTGCGGGCGGATGATGCGGTCGAGGATCGGCTTGCCGTACTTCGACTCGCCGATCTGCAGGTATGGCGTTTCGGGCGAGGCGGCGATCCAGTTGCCGAGCGAATAGACCAGCAGGATTCCGGGCGGGTCGCCGGCGACCACGCCGCCGAGGATCAGGGTCGCACCGACCTTGACGCCCTCGCTCTGCGCCGAGGCGGCGATCTGTGCCTGCGCCGCCACGAGCAGTTGCCCGACGTAATCGGCCGCGGCGTTGAGGTCGGCCACCGAGCGCAGGTTCGGCGTGACGCCGTCCTCGAGGTCGCGGCGCAGGCGCGCGACGACGGCCTGGGTCGTGCCGAGGTTGCCCGAGGTCATCAGCACGAAACAGCGTTCGCCCGGGAAATCGAACACGTGCAGCTTGGCGTGCACGCGGATGTCGTCGAAGGATGCGCTCGTGCGCGTGTCGGCCGCGAACACGAGGCCCTGGTCGACCTGGATGGCAACGCAATACGTCATGGGTAGGTGGCTGGCCGGACCCGGCGGATTCTAGGCAATGTCGTCGCGCGGGTCACCGCAAGCGGTCGATCCGGTGCCGATCGCGAGTATCCCGCTTGACCGGCGCGCGCGCGGCGTGCGCGAATGCGGCATGTCGCGCGCCTGGCTGAGCCTCGGCTCGAACATCGAACCGCACCGCCACCTGCGCGCCGCGCTGGCCGAGTTGCGCGAGCGCTTCGGCGTGATCGCGGTGTCGCCGGCCTACCGCACCGCGGCCGTCGGCATGGACGGCGACGATTTCGTCAATCTCGCCGTCGGCATCGACACCGATCTCGATCCCGCCGAACTCGATGCCTGGCTGCATGCGCTCGAGGATCGCCATGGCCGCCGTCGCGACGTGCCGCGCTGGTCGAGCCGCACGCTCGACGTCGACATCGTGCTGTACGACGAGCGCGTGGTCGACGGGCCGGGCCATCTCGAAATCCCGCGCGGCGAGTTGCGTCATGCCTTCGTGCTGAAGCCGCTTGCCGATATCGCCGGCGGGGTGCGTCATCCGCTGTCGGGCGACACCATTGCGACGTTGTGGGCACTTCATGCCGAAAATGGGCGCGTATTCGAGGTCGTGCCGCTCTGACGTGCTCGATGCGTGACCTCATGCAGGAGCGCACGCCCGGATCGGATCAGCTGCCGGCGCTGTGCCCGGATCAGGCATCACCGAAAGGCCATCGCGCACAGGGTGCGCTCCTGCATCGGACTCGGGCTACGCTCTGAGCGCCGTCGGCTTGCGACCACACACCCCACGACGAAGAACTGCAGGAAACGGCTTCAGCCGTGATGCTCCGGCCCGGGCAGTTCGGCGATAATGCGCCCGGAGTCATGCCCGCCGACGAGGAGCCCCGATGTTCGCCCGATTCGCGCAAAGCTGGTCGCTGGTCAAGGCCAGCGCTTCGGTCCTGCGTTCCGACAAGGAACTGCTGCTGTTTCCGCTGCTGTCGGCGCTCGCCAGCCTCGTCGTCGCGGCGAGCTTCTTCGTGCCGGCCGCGCTCGGCGGCCTGTTCGCTTCGATGCGCGCGGACGGGCGACCGGACGCCGCGTTCTACGCCCTGCTGTTCGCGTTCTACGTCGTCCAGTACTTCGTCATCATCTTCTTCAACAGTGCGCTCGTCGGTGCCGCGCTGATCCGCCTGCGCGGCGGCGATCCGACTGTCGCCGACGGTTTCCGCATCGCCATGTCGAAACTGCCGGCGATCCTCGGCTACGCGATCATCTCGGCGACGGTCGGCGTGGTCCTGCGCGCGCTGCAGGAGCGCGCCGGCTTCATCGGCCGCTTCGTCGTCGGCCTGATCGGCCTCGCCTGGACGGTGGCCTCGTTCCTCGTCGTGCCGGTGCTCGTCAACAACGACGTCGGCCCGATCGACGCCGTCAAGCGCAGCGCCGAGCTGCTCAAGAAGACCTGGGGCCAGAACCTGATCGGCAATGTCGGCATCGGTCTCGTGTTCGGCCTGCTGCTGTTCGCGCTGGTCTTCGTCGGCGGCGGCCTGATCGTGCTCGCGGCAACGACGAAGACGACGGCATTGATCGTCCTCACCGCGGTCGTGGTCGGCATCGCGATCCTTGCGCTCGTGCTCGTGCAGGCCGCGCTGCAGGGCATCTATTCGGCCGCGCTGTACCGCTATGCCGCCGAGGGCGAGGCCGGCGGCGCGTTCGCGCACGACATGGTCGCCGACGCGTTCCGCGTGAAGGCCTGACCCGGTCCGGGGCCGCGCTGCTCAGACCACGATCGAGCGGCCGCCGTCCACGCGGATGATCTGGCCGGTGACGAAGCCGGCGTCGCGCAACAGCCACAGCACGGCGCCGGCGACGTCGTCCGGCGCGCCGGCGCGACGCAACGGCGTGCGTTCGATGATCTCCTGCGTGTTCGCATACGCATTGCCCGCTTCGGGCCACAGCACGGCGCCCGGAGCGACGCCGTTGACGCGCACGCGCGGGCCGAGCTCGCGCGCGAGGGCGAGCGTCATCGTCGCCTGCGCGGCCTTGGCCATGCAGTAGGCGCTGTAGCCGGGCAGCGGGCGTTCGGCGTAGATGTCGAGCAGGTTGACGATCGCGCCGCCGCTCTCGCGCAGGGCCGGCGCGGCGGCCTGGGCGAGGAACAGCGGCGCGCGCGCGTTCGAGGCGAACAGGTCGTCCCATTGCGCCGGCGTGATCGTGCCGAGCGGCGTGGCATGGAACGACGAAGCATTGTTGACCAGCGCGTCGAGCCGGCCGAAGCGCGCGAGCGCCGCCGCGGCGAGGCCGGGCAGGCGTTCGAGGTCGGCGAGGTCGGCATCGAGGGCGAGCGTGCTGCCGGGCCGGTCGGCTTCGAGCGATGCGGCCAGCGCATCGCGCTCGTCGCGCGAGCCGCGGCAGTGCAGAGCGACGTCGTAGCCGGCCGCGTGCAGGCGGC
>JAFLDX010000098.1 GCA_017302215.1 Lysobacterales bacterium | reverse complement strand
CGCTCGGCCAGGCGAGCGCGATCGCGCTCGGCGTGCGCTTCGCGCGCGAGCTCGGCAACCTGCCGCCGAACATCTGCAACCCGGCCTACCTCGCCGCACAGGCCCGCGCCTTCGCCGACACGCACGAGGGCGTGGCCTGCGAGGTGCTTGAGCGCGACGCCATGCAGGCGCTCGGCATGGGCGCCCTGCTCGGCGTCGCGCAGGGCTCGGCCAATGCACCGAAGCTGATCGTGCTGCGCTGGAACGGCGCCGGCGACGGCGTCAAGCCGTACGCCCTGGTCGGCAAGGGCATCACCTTCGACAGCGGCGGCATCTCGATCAAGCCGAGCGCGGGCATGGAGGAGATGAAGTTCGACATGTGCGGTGCCGCCGGCGTGCTCGGCGCGTTCGTCGCGGCGGTCGAACTCGGTTTGCCCCTCAACCTCGTCTGCATCGTCGCCGCGGTCGAGAACATGCCGGACGGCAACGCCTATCGACCGGGCGACGTGCTGACCAGCATGTCCGGACTGACCATCGAGGTGCTCAACACGGATGCCGAGGGACGCCTGATCCTGTGCGACGCGCTCACCTATGCGCAACGGTTCGAACCGCAGGTCATCATCGACGCGGCGACCCTGACCGGTGCCTGCGTGGTCGCCCTCGGCAAGCACGCGAGCGGCCTGATGACCCAGGACGAAGAACTGGCCGACCAACTCATCGCGGCCGGCGAAGCCGCACTCGACCGCGCCTGGCGACTGCCGTTGTGGGACGACTACCAGCCGCAGCTCGACTCCGGTTTCGCCGATGTCGCCAACATCGGCGGCAAGTACGCCGGCGCGATCACGGCGGGCTGCTTCCTGTCGCGCTTCACCACCGGCTGCCGCTGGGCGCATCTCGACGTCGCCGGCACGGCCTGGGACGAGGGTCGCAAGGGCCTCGCGACCGGTCGCCCGGTACCGCTGCTCGTGCAGTACCTGCTCGACCGCTGCGCATGAGTGCGAGCCCCGACGTCCTGCGGCGGCACAAGCAGCGGGCGATCGTCTCGGCGTACGGCATCAGTCTGGTCAGCGGCATCTGGATCGCCACGCAGTTTCCCGGCCTGACCGAGCCCGAGACGCTGCAGGCGACGATGGATGCGCTGCGCGTGCACTGGATCAACTGGGTCTACCAGACCGCGATGCTGCTCGCCTGTTTCGGCTGGTTGCACGCCGATGCGCGCGAACTCGACATCCGCCGGCCGTGGTGGCTCAACCTCGGCATCATCCTCGTGCCGCCGCTGTTCGTGCCGTACTACCTTTACAAGACGCGCCCGCCCGGCCGGCGCCTGCCGCCGATCCTCGTGTTCTTCGCGATCCTCGTCACGAGCGGCTTCGCGATGGTGATCGGCCTGAGTCTCGGGGTCATGTTCTCGGCGCCGCCAGCCGCCTCGGCCGTGGCGGTCTGAACGATGCCGCGCGCCGACTTCTACCTGATCGACAAGCCGCGCTTCCGCGAGGATCCGCTCCTGCTCGTCTGCGAACTCGCGCGACGCGCCTGCGCGAGCGAACAGCCGACCCTGATCTTCGCGCGCTCGCAGGACCAGGCCGAGGCGATCGACGCGAAGCTGTGGGAGTTCGACGAGGACGCCTTCGTGCCGCACCAGATCGCCGGCGACGACGACGATGCGCTGACGCCCGTGCTGATCGTGCCGCCCGGCGTCGATGCCGGCGATCGTCCACTCGCGATCAACCTGCGCGACGTGCCGGCGCTGGGACTGCACGAACGCGTGCTCGAAGTCGTCGCCGCCGATCCCGGAGAGCGCAGCGGCTCGCGTGAGCGCTGGCGCGCCTACCAGCAGCGCGGCTACGCGCTGACCAAGCACGACATGTAGCAACGGCGCGGCGGCGCTTCGCCGCGCGCTTGCTACAATCCGCGCCCCCGCTTTCCGAGAACGGACCGCGCCACGGTCCGCGCAGACGCATGGACAAGAGCTTCGAACCCGGCCAGATCGAACCGAAGTGGTATGCCCGCTGGGAAGCCGCCGGCGACTTCGCGCCACGCGGCGACGGCGCGCCGTACTGCATCCTGCTGCCGCCGCCGAACGTCACCGGCACGCTGCACATGGGCCATGCGTTCCAGCAGACGATCATGGACGCGCTCGCGCGCTACCACCGCATGCGCGGCTATCGAGCGCTCTGGCAGGGTGGCACCGACCACGCCGGCATCGCCACCCAGAAGATCGTCGAGAACCAGCTGCTCGCGCAGGGCATCACGCGCACCGACCTCGGTCGCGAGGCGTTCGTCGATCGCGTGTGGGCATGGAAACAGCAGTCCGGCTCGACGATCACGAACCAGATGCGCCGCCTCGGCGCCTCGGTCGACTGGTCGCGCGAGCGCTTCACGATGGACGAAGGCCTGTCGGCGGCCGTGCGCAGGGTTTTCGTCGACTGGTATCGCGCCGGCCTGCTCTACCGCGGCCGCCGACTCGTCAACTGGGATCCGGTCCTGCAGACCGCGGTGTCGGACCTCGAGGTGGAGAACCAGGAGAAGGACGGATCGCTGTGGTCGATCCGCTATCCGGCCGCCGACGGCGGCGAGGGCGTGGTCGTCGCGACCACGCGCCCCGAGACGATGCTCGGCGACGTCGCGGTCGCGGTGCATCCCGAGGACGAGCGCTACGCGCATCTGGTCGGCAGGATGGTCACGCTGCCGCTGACCGGTCGCCAGATCCCGGTCATCGCCGACGCCTACGTCGAGCGCGAGTTCGGCACGGGCTGCGTGAAGATCACGCCGGCGCATGATTTCAACGACTGGCAGGTCGGCGCGCGCCACGGGCTCACGCCGATCGTGATCCTCACGCTCGATGCGAAGATCACCGAGGACGCGCCGGCCGCCTACCGCGGCCTCGACCGCTATGCCGCGCGCAAGCGGATCCTCGCCGACCTCGAGGCGCAGGGAATGCTCGTCGAGACGAAGAAGCACACGCTGCAGGTGCCGGTCAGCCAGCGCACCGATGCGGTCATCGAACCGATGCTGACCGACCAGTGGTTCCTCGACCTCACGCGCGAGTCGCGCGTCGACGGCAAGCCGGGCCCGGGCGGACGCAAGGCGATCACCGAGCCGGCGCTCGCCGCGGTGCGCGACGGCGCGATCCGCTTCGTGCCCGACAACTGGTCGACGACCTACAACCAGTGGCTCGAGAACATCCAGGACTGGTGCGTGAGCCGCCAGCTCTGGTGGGGCCACCAGATCCCGGCCTGGTACGACGAAGCCGGCAACATCTTCGTCGGCGAGGACGAGGCCGACGCGCTCGCGCACGCCGAGGTCAAACCCGTCGGCGAGTTGCAGCAGGACCAGGACGTCCTCGATACCTGGTTCTCCTCGGCCCTGTGGCCGTTCTCGACGATGGGCTGGCCGGACGCAGGTCCGACCACCGAAGGCGGCGAGGTCGTCGCGGACTGGAGCAAGGACCAGGCGTACCTCCCGAGCGCGGTGCTCGTCACCGGTTTCGACATCATCTTCTTCTGGGTCGCGCGCATGGTCATGGCGACCGTCTACTTCACCGGCAAGGTGCCGTTCCGCGACGTCTACATCAATGCCATCGTGCGCGACGCCGAAGGCCAGAAGATGTCGAAGTCGAAGGGCAACACGATCGACCCGCTCGACCTCATCGACGGCATCGACCTCGATGCCCTGGTGGCGAAGTCGACCGCCTCGCTGCTGATCCCGCAGGTCCGCGACAAGGTCGAGAAGCGCATCCGCAAGGATTATCCCGACGGCATCGCCGCGGTCGGCGCCGATGCGATGCGCTTCACGTTCGCCGCGCTGGCCACCTACGGGCGCACGATCAACTTCGATCTCAAGCGCGCCGAGGGCTACAAGAATTTCTGCAACAAGCTCTGGAACGCCGCGCGCTTCGTGCTGATGAACACCGCGGATGGCACGCTCGCGGCGGTCGACGCGAAGCCGGCGACTGCGGCCGAGCACTGGATCCTCGCGCGCCTCGCGGCGACGCTCGACGAGGTGCACGCGCAGTTCGCGACCTATCGCTTCGACCTCGTCGCGCAGGCCCTGTACGAGTTCGTCTGGAACGACTACTGCGACTGGTTCCTCGAACTGGCCAAGCCGGCGCTGCAGGGAGATGACGCGGCCGCGGCGGCGTCGACGCGCACGACCCTGCTGCGCGTTCTCGAGGCGATCCTGCGCGCGCTGCACCCGGTCACGCCGTTCATCACCGAGGAAATCTGGCACGGCGTCGCGCCGAGGCTCGGCATCGACGGCGACAGCATCGCCCGCCAGGCTTACCCGCTCGCCGCCGACTTCAGCGCGCACGCCGCGGCGAACGCGATCGCCGACATCGAGTGGCTGCGCGCGGTGCTGTCGGGCCTGCGCCGCATCCGCAGCGAGATGAACATCGCGCCGGGCAAGCAGATCCCGCTGCTCTATGCCGGTGGCGACGCCGCCGACCAAACGCGCACGAGCCGCTTCGCCGCACAGATCGGCTTCCTGGCACGCACGCAGTCGCAGCGCTGGCTCGATGCCGGCGAGGCCGAACCCGCGGCGGCTGCGGCGATCGTCGGCAGCCTGCGTGTGCTGATCCCGCTGGCCGGGCTGATCGACCTCGATGCCGAGAAGCAGCGCCTCGAGCGCGAGATCCGCCGCATCGAGGGCGAGATCGGCAAATGCAACGGCAAGCTCGGCAACGCCACGTTCGTCGCCAACGCTCCGGCGGCGGTGGTCGAGCAGGAGCGCCAGCGCCTGGCCGACTTCAACGGCATGCTGGCGGCATTGAAGGAACAGACCGTCCGCCTCGGCGCGCCTTGAACCGCAACCGCCGCAGGGGACGGCTGTAGGAAACGGCTTCAGCCGTGATGCGCTGGCTGTACGACGTCACCAGGAAGAAGCATCACGCCTGAAGGCGGTTCCTGCAGAGATGCCCTGGCGATGTCGCGGAGAGATGCGCCTGAACGCGCTTCCCGCAGCTCAGGAAAGGTCTGAACAAGGGACATCGCGGCTGAAGCCGATCCCACGGAATCAATGTCTGGTGGCAGCGGCTTCAGCCGCGATCGAGGTTGATCAGAGTTTCCCTCAGGCCGCGCGCACGATGCGGTTCGCTTTCTCCAGTTCGCGCCAGTGCGGTGGCGGCGGCCAGTCCGGCGCCGCCGCACCCTGGACGACGCGCGCGAGGTCACGCCGGTCGAGGTGCGGGGCCAGCGCGACGACGAGGTCGAGCGCGTAGTCGCGCAGAACGCGGTCGCGACGCAAGGCAACCCAGGCCGTGCAGGTCGGCAGCAGGCCATCGGCCGGCAACACGCGCAGGTCGACGAGGTCTTCGTCGGCCAGCGCCATCTCGGCCAGCACGCCGATGCCGAGCCCGGCGCGGACGTAGGTCTTGATCAGGTCGGCGTCGCGCGCCGTCACGGCCAGCTTCGGCTCGTGGCCGGCGGCCGCGAAGGCACGCCGCAGCGACGACTCCGGCGCCAGTGACGATTCGTAGCTGACCAGTGCGTGCGCGGCGAGTTCGTCGATCGTCGGCGCACGGCCGAGGCCGGCCAGCGGATGCGCGCGCGGCACGACGATCACGCGATCCCAGCGGTACAGCGGCAGCGCGAGCTCGACCTGCGGCGGCGCTCCCGCGCTGCTGACGATGGCGAGATCGGCCGCGCCCTTGCCGAGCAGTTCGACCAGTTCGGCATCGCCGTGCGGTTCGAGGCGGATGGCCACGTCGGGGAACCGGCGCCTGACCGCGGCAATCGCCGGCGGCAGCACGAAGCGGGCCTGCGTGTGCGTGGTGACGATGACGAGTTCGCCACTCGCATCGCCGCGCAGGTTCGCCGCGAGGGAGCGGATGTTGGCCGCCTCGGCGAGAATCACGCGGGCGCGCTCGACGACCTGGCGCCCGCCGGCAGTGACCGATGCGAGGCTCTTGCCCTTGCGCAGGAACAGCGGGAATCCGAGTTCGCCCTCGAGCTGCTTGAGCTGTTTCGAGAGGCCGGGCTGGGTCGCATGCACGCGCTCGGCAGCGAGCGTGATGTTGAGGCCGGCGTCGGCGATCGCCACGACGTAGCGCAACTGGGTCAGGGTCACGGTCGTCGTCCTCGCGCGGACGCAGCCTCGCGAGGTGCGCAACGGACATCGGCACGCCGGAACTCCGGACCGATCGGTTTCATGGGCAACCTTCCCGCGCGCCCGGCGCACGTCGATATTGCCATGCAGCATAACGGCCGGCCCGCGCGTCGTCCAGCATGGACGTCTGGACGTCCATGCGTCCATGCCGATCGACACATCACTCGCTGGAATGAATACCTTCCGCGGTGTCATTTCCGTGCGCGCCGCGCGCCGGACCAGACTCGGCCGAGACCCGTTCGCGCTGCGTTCGCTGCATCCGCGGACAAGCCGCAACGGCATGCCCGCCGCGCGATCGGAACCGCTCCCGTTCGACTAGACTGCGCCGACACGGAATGCCGCTTGCCGATGCCGCGACCGCGACGGCGCGGCACGCCGGCCGAACCTCCCCGGAGACCCGCACGCCATGCCTTTCGACAGCATCCTCGACACCATCGGCCGCACTCCGGTCGTCAAGCTGCAACGTCTTGCGCCGAGCCACGTCGATCTGTACGTCAAGATCGAGTCGTTCAATCCGGGTGGTTCGGTCAAGGATCGCCTCGCCCTGGCCCTCGTGCTCGACGCAGAGCAGTCCGGCGCACTGAAGCCTGGACAGACGATCGTCGAGGCGACCTCGGGCAACACCGGCGTCGCGCTGGCGATGGTCGCCGCCGCGCGCGGATATCCGTTCGTCGCGGTGATGAGCGAAACCTTCTCGATCGAGCGGCGCAGGCTGATCCGCGCCTATGGCGGCAAGGTCATCCTGACGCCGGCGGCCGAACGCGGCAGCGGCATGGTGCGCAGGGCGGCCGAACTCGCGGACCGGCACGGCTGGTTCCTCGCGCGCCAGTTCGACAATCCGGCCAACCCGGCCTACCACCGCAACACCACGGCAGCCGAAATCCTGCGCGAGTTCGCCGGCCGCCGCCTCGACCATTTCGTCACCGGCTGGGGCACCGGCGGCACCCTGACCGGCGTCGGCGAAGTGCTGCGGCTCGCCCGCCCCGAGGTCGAGATCGTGGCCAGCGAACCGGCCGGCGCGGCACTGCTGTCGGGCCAGGAGTGGAAGCCGCACAAGATCCAGGGCTGGACTCCGGATTTCGTTCCGGCGGTGCTGAATCGCGCGGTTGCACATCGCGTGCTGCCGGTCGACGACATCCTCGCCCGCGACACCGCGCGCGCGCTCGCCGCCAGGGAGGGCATCTTCGCCGGCATTTCCTCGGGCGCGACGCTCGCCGCCGCGCTCGAGGTCGCGCGCGCGGCACGCGAGGGCGCGGTCATCCTCGCCATGTTGCCCGACACCGGCGAACGCTACTTCTCGACGATCCTGTTCGAGGGCGTCAACGAGGGTTCCGACGACGAGTGGCTCGCTGCCTATGGGGCTGGAGGTTAGGGACGAAGGACTGGAGACTGGGGGCTAGGGATTGGAGGCGAGGGGCGAGGGCGAGACCCGCGAGAATCGCCCCATGCGGACACGTCGTGCCGCGGTTGTCGCGTCCGATCAGCCCGGTCGCGGTCGTCGGTTTCCGCGCCCTAACCCACAGCCCCTCGCCCCTCTCCCCTCCGACTGTGGCTGCGGTCAAGGTTTCGCGCGCGCGCAATGCCTATCTTGCGCGAGCATTGATCGCGGGGATGGCCATGATTCGACGGCGATGGATTCGGGTGGTCGGCGGTGTGCTGCTGGCCTGCGCGACTTCGGCGACGGCGCAGAGCCATCGTCCCGACGCGATGCTGCGCCAGGGGTTCGAAGCGGCCGACGCCGGCCCCGACACCGATGCGGCAGCGGCGCGCTTCCTCGGCCAGGCCACGTTCGGCCCGAACGCCGAAGACATCGCGCATCTGCGCGCGGTGGGCTACCGCGCCTGGCTCGACGAACAGTTCGCCCAGCCGGTTTCGACCCAGATCCCCTACCTCGACTGGGTCAATGGCATCCCCGGCAACAACGTCACCGACGACACGCGCCTCGAGGCGTGGACGATCAATGCCCTCGGCACGCCCGATCCGAGCCGCGGCATGGCCGCGCCGACCGACCAGCTGCGCCAGCGCATGGCCTTCGCGCTCAGCGAGATCTTCGTCGTCTCGAGCAAGAACGGCACCCTCCTCTACCAGCCGTGGGCGCTGGCGAGCTGGTACGACATGCTCGCCGCGAACGCCTTCGGCAACTACCGCGACCTGCTCGAGGACGTGACCCTGCATCCGGCGATGGGGATCTACCTCAGCCACATCCAGAACCAGAAAGCAGACCCGACGCGCAACATCCGCCCCGACGAGAACTATGCGCGCGAGGTCATGCAACTGTTCTCGGTCGGCCTCGTCACGCTCGCCGCCGATGGCACGCCGGTTCTGGTCGGTGGCCAGCCGCAACCGACCTACGACCAGGCGACCGTGCGCGGGCTCGCCGCCGTCCTGACCGGCTGGAACTGGAACAACGCGGGCTGCGGGCCAGGTTCGTACACCTGCTGCACGGCCAGCACGTACACGAACTGCGGACCGAACAACGACTACGACCGTCCGGTGTGGCGCCTGCCGATGCAGCCGATCGAGGCCTACCACGACACGACCAGCGCGAAGCAGCTGCTGGTCTACCCGGGCGTCGCCCTGCCGGCCGGCGTGCTCGCGCCGGGCGGCAATGCGCAAGCCGAACTCGGCGCCGCGCTCGACAACCTGTTCCACCATCCCAACGTCGGACCGTTCATCGCGCGGCGCCTGATCCAGCGCTTCGTGACGAGCAATCCGACCCCGGCCTACGTCGCCCGCGTGGCCGCCGCATTCGCCGACAACGGCAGTGGCGTGCGCGGCGACCTCGCCGCGACCCTGCGCGCGATCCTGCTCGATCCGGAGGCCCGCTACGGCCAGTGGTTCGACGCCGCGCGCTTCGGCAAGCTGCGCGAACCGCTGATCCGCAACACGCACCTGTGGCGCGCGATGCACGCGCTCGCGCCGAGCGCACGCATCGTCACGCTCACGCCTTATCCGGGCATCGAGGACTGGTATGGCCAGGGGCCGTTGCGCTCGCCGTCGGTGTTCAACTTCTTTCGCCCCGATTTCCGCGCGCACGGCGAGGTCGCGGCGCTCGGGCTGGCCTCGCCCGAGTTCCAGATCCTGAGCGACTCGATCGGCGTCAGCACGACCAACCGCCTGTTCAGCGTGTCGTTCTGCTGGTACCGCACCGGCACGAGCTACGACGGCAGCTGCTGGGCCGACAATTTCGGTGGCGAACGCACGCTGCATCTCGAGATCGCGGCCGATGCGACGCTCGCGGCGAGTGATCCTGCCGCCTTGCTCGACCGCTACAACCTGCTGTTCCTGTCCGGGCAGATGTCGCCGTCCATGCGCGCGACCCTGCTCACACGCCTCGAGGCGATCACCGGGACGAACCGCGGGCGCCTGCGCCTGCAGCATGCGCTCTACCTGATCCTCAACTCGCCCGAATACGTGGTGCAGAAATGAGCACGCCCATGAGCAGTCGCCGACGTTTCCTCCGACAGGGCCTCGCCTCGCTGGCCGGCCTCGGCCTGACCAGCGCGTTCGGCAACCTGCGCGTGCTCGCCGCAGCCGCGAACCAGTACGTCTTTCCGGTCGGCGACTACAAGGCGCTGGTCTGCGTGTTCCTCAACGGCGGCAACGACAGCTTCAACAGCATCGTGCCGTACAGCAGCACGGCCTATGCCGACTACCGCAGCTCGCGCACCGTACTGATCGGCTCCGGCGGCCTCGCTTTCGACCAGGCCACGCTGGCCGCGAATGCGCTGACGCCGCTCGCCGCGAGTGGCGGACTGCCGGGTGGACTGCCATCGGACGGGGCGAGCTACGGCACGCATCCGGCGCTGGCCGAACTGCGCGCGCTTTTCAACGATGGAAAGGCCGCGATCATCGCCAACGTCGGCACCCTGCTCCATCCGACCAGCCAGGCCGCCTACCAGGCCGGCAGCGTCGCGGTGCCGCCGCAGCTGTTCTCGCACTCGGACCAGACCACCTACTGGCAGACCTCGCGCCCCGACGATGCGAACGCCAACGGTTGGGGTGGCCGCATCGCCGATCGCCTGCATTCGGCGAACAGCGGCGCGATTCCGATGTGCATCTCGCTGTCGAACAACAACCTGTTCCAGCGTGGCGACACGGTCGATGCCTACGGCGTCTCGCCGGGCGGCGTCGAGAAGATGAGCTATCTCGGCGATGGCCCGGAATCCTGGGTACTGCCGCCGAATGCCGCCGGTGTTGCCGCCTGGAATGCCCTGCTTGAAGCCGACACGCAGCAGCACGTGTTCGAGCGCGCGTACGCGGGGCGCATGCGCAGCACGGTCGCCAATTACGAGATCGTCGACGCCGCGCTCGGCAATGCCCCGCCGCTCTCGACCGCGTTCCCGGACACCCCGCTCGGCAACCAGCTGCGCATGGCCGCGCAGCTCATCCAGGTGCGCGGCGCACTCGGCATGGCCCGCCAGGTGTTCTACGCGTCGGTCGGCAATTACGACACGCACAGCTACCAGGTCGACGACCAGCACGCGAACCTGACCCAGCTCTCGCAGGCGCTCGCGGCATTCCACGCGGCAACCGTGGAACTCGGCATCGACGATGCGGTGACGACGTTCACCGCATCGGATTTCGGCCGCTCGCTCGCCGTCAACGGCGACGGCACCGATCACGGCTGGGGTGGCCACCATTTCGTCGTCGGCGGCGCGGTGCGCGGACGGCGCTTCTACGGCGCGATGCCGTCGCTGCGCGCAAACGCGAATCCGGACGACACCGGCTACGGCCAGATCATCCCGACCACGGCGCTCGACCAGTATGCGGCGACGCTCGCGGCGTGGCTCGGCGTCAGCGCCAGCGACATCGCCGACATCTTCCCCGCGCTGTCGCGCTTCGAGTCGCCGAACCTGCGCTTCCTCGGCTAGGCATGTCCCGAGCAAACCCGCGGGGCGTCACGAGCACGCTCCGCCCTTGCGTACGCCCGGACCACGACGCCGCTGCCATCGGGCTCAGGCGGGCTTCTGTCCCCCGACGCGGCTGATGGCCGTGTTGCCCTGGGCAGCCCCGCGAGATCACGACGATGACCCTGGCCCGAGCCGACAACAAGGTCGACGGCGAAATCTGGAGCGTCCTGCTCGGCAATGCGCTCGTGCTCGCCTGCGCGCTGTGGAACGCCTGGCCCGTGGCGCTGCTCGTCTGGCCGTTCTGGATGCAGAGCGTCGTGGTTGGCCTGCTCGCGGCGAGGCGCGTGCTCGCGTTGCGCCGCTTCGGCACGAGCGGTCTCAAATGGTATGGCCTGTACGTCGCCGAGGTGCCGGAAGCGAAACGACGTGCGGTCAGGATCTTCCTGCTTCAGTACGGCGTCTTCCACCTCGCCTGCCTCGCCTTCGTGATTCCGATGGCACCGATCCCGGCGGGAGAGGGGTGGTCGGTCCTCGTCGGCGGCGCGGTCTTCGCGATCGCGCAGATCCTCGCCCAGCGCGCCGCGCTCGCGCGCGACGCGCTCGGCAAGCCGGATCTCGGTACGGTGATGGCCATGACCCATGTGCGCGTCCTGCCGATGGTTCTCGTCATCCTGCTCGGCATCGCCGCCGGCCGTGATTCGCCGATCGCGCTCGGGCTGTTCATGGCACTGAAGACCGCGACCGAACTCGGCATGCTGCGCATCGAGCGCGTGATCGCGACGCGTGCATGCGCCGACGCGGCGCCGCACACACCGAGACCGCACGACGGCTGACGCCCGGTCACGCGGAACTCAGCCGTTCGGCCAGAGCGCGCGGATCGCGGCGATGCCCTGCGCACCTGCGGCGCGCGCCGCGTCGATGTCGGCCACGCCGAGGCCACCGAGCAGGTAGACCGGCAGGCCTGCCCCGGAAACGAGGATGCGGGCTCTTTCCCAGCCGAGCGTCGGCGCACCGGGGTGGGATGCGGTCGGCCGCACCGGCGCGAGCGTGGCGAAATCGGCGCCGATGCGCGCCGCGTGCGCGAGCTCGTCCGCATCGTGACAGGACACACCGACCAGTCGCGAAGCCGGCAGCGGACGCGCGTCGAGGCCGCGCGCGGTGGCTGCCGGCAACTGCACGCCGTCGAGGCCGAGCACCTCCGCAAGCACCCAGTCGGCATGCAG
>JAFLDX010000097.1 GCA_017302215.1 Lysobacterales bacterium | reverse complement strand
CGGCGGCTTCGGCAGCAGCGCCGCGCAGCGCAGCGGTGCCGGCAGCGGCAGCTGATGCGGCGCATCGCGATCGCCGAGCGCGCGAACTGGCGCGAGCGCGCCGACGAAGCCGGTTTCGCCTTCCACACGATCGATGGCGCGCCGTACTGGGACGAGTCGGCGTTCTACGCGTTCACGCTCGACGAGATCGAGCACGGCATCGAGGACCCGACCAACGAGCTGCATGCAATGGCACTCGATCTCGTCGACGAGATCGTCGGCAGCGAGCGGCGCATGCGCGACCTGGCGATCCCCGAGCCGTTCCGCGACTGGATCGCGGCGAGCTGGCGCGCACGCGAACCGCATCTGTACGGACGCATGGATTTCGCCTGGAACGGCGAGGGCCCGGCCAAGCTGCTCGAACTGAACTACGACACGCCGACCTCGCTGTACGAGTCGGCGTTCTTCCAGTGGCAATGGCTCGACGACCAGCAACGCGCCGGCCGGCTGCCGCTCGCCGCCGACCAGTACAACGCGATCCACGAGAGCCTCGTCGAGGCCTTCGGCACGATCGCATCGTCGCTGCAGCGGCCGTTCCTGCTCGCGGCCATGCGCGACTCGATCGAGGACCAAGGCACCGTCGCCTACCTGCACGAGTGCGCGCGCCAGGCCGGCATCGACTGCGCGACGATCGCGATCGAGGATATCGGCGTGTCGGCCGATGGCCGCTACACCGACCTTTCCGATCGCGTCATCGGCACGCTATTCAAGCTCTACCCGCTCGAGGACCTCATGCACGAGGCGTTCGCGCACGCGTTGCCGACCTCGGGCCTGCGCCTGATCGAACCGCCGTGGAAGGCCGTGCTGAGCAACAAGGGCATCCTGCCGATGCTGTGGGGAAAACATCGTGGCCACCCGAACCTGCTCGCCGCCGAGTTCGACGACGGCAGCGGAACGCTCGCGGCCGGCTGGGTGCGCAAGCCGCTGCATTCACGCGAGGGTGCCAACGTCACGCTGTCACTGCCGGATGGTCGCCGCATCACGTCCGACGGCCCGTATGCCGGGCCGTGCATCCGCCAGGCCTACCACCCGCTCGCCGAGTTCGACGGCCGGCATGTCGTGCTCGGCAGCTGGGTGGTCGGTGATCGTGCCTGCGGTCTGGGTGTGCGCGAAGACGCCTCGCCGATCACGCGCGACAGTGCGCGCTTCGTGCCGCACCTGATCCTCGCGGAGCAGAGCGGCGTGCTCGTGGCCTGAGCCGCGGACGCGCACGGGCGCATCCGCGGCTCGGCGATCTCAGCGCGGTTCGACCACGAGGCCGAGCGGAACGTCGCCGTCGGCGTCCGCTGCGTCGGCCCGCTCGGTCGCGGCGACGCGCAGCGTGCGAACCGCGAACGCCTCGGCACCGACGTTGCGTGTCGCGGCAACGGCCGTGCGCGTGGCCGCTTCGATCTCACGTGGCGTCGCCGTCACGCGCACGGTCGGCAACTGCGTGAAGGCCAGCGATTCGGCCTCTGCGCTCACGCGCACGGTCGGCATCAGGGTCACGCGCAGCGGCGCCTCGTCGGCCACGCGCCACTGCGCGAGGGCATCGGGGCGGACGGCATCGGCGATGACGCTGACGGTCGGCAACAAGGTTGCGGCGAGCGGCGCGCGCGCGTCGATCGACATCGTCGATTCGGCGGCGTCGGCATGCGCGGTCGTCGCGGTGATGGCGACGACGGCGACCAGGGTGCACGCGCGGCGGAACGAGTAACGGGTGTTCATGGCGATCTCCTGCAAGCGGTCTTGCAATTCCGGGAGAGCAAGCGCCGTGCCAGCGCGGCCGGAATGCGTCGATTGCAGGAAATCAGATGCGCGGACAGGCACTTCGGTTGCTGTGAAGGAAGTCATGGCGATGTCGGACACGCTGTTCGCGGACAGCTCGATGTCCGCCTGCGTGTCCGTTCGCGCAAGCGCAGAGCTCGCTCCGCTCGGCGTTGCGCCGGCTTCGCGTAGAGCGGAGCTTGCTCCGCTCGGCGTTGCACCGGCTTCGCGTAGAGCGGAGCTTGCTCCGCTCGGCGATGCACCGGCTTCGCGTAGAGCGGAGCTTGCTCCGCTCGGCGTTGCACCGGCTTCGCGTAGAGCGAAGCTTGTTCCGCTCAGCGTTGCACCGGCTTCGCGTAGAGCGGAGCTTGCTCCGCTGCTTTGGCTTGTGTCAGGCGCCGGGTGCGGTGGTGCGTCCCTCGAGCGCGTCGAACAGCCAGATGCGTGCCGCCTGCCAGTGACGCTTGACGGTCGCGGGGGACTGCGCGGTCGCGAGCGCGGTTTCCTCGATGCTGAGGCCACCGAAGTAGCGCAGTTCGACGATGCGCGCCTTGTCCGGATCGATCTGCTCGAGCTTGTCGAGCGCGCCATCGAGTCCGACGAGATCGATCGCGTCGTTGCCGTCGGCGATGTCGAGTCCGCTCAGCGTCACGCGTTCGCCGCCGTCGCGCTTCGCCGCGTCGCGTCGGCGCGCATGGTCGATCAGGATCTCGCGCATGAGGCGTGCCGCGATCGCGAGCAGGTGGCCGCGATCCTCGACCGCAATCGCGCTCGATCCCGACAGGCGCAGCCACGCCTCGTTGACCAGCGCAGTCGGTTGCAGCGTGTGGTTGGCGCGCTCGTTGCGGAACAGGCCCTGGGCGAGGCGGCGCAGTTCCGGATACAGCGAGGCGACGAGGCGGTCGCGCGCGTCGGCATCGCCCGCGCGCCACGACGACAGCAGCTGCGTGATCGGTGTTTCCATGGCCGCGCAGTCTAGGGAAGGTCCGGACACGTGTCATCGCGGCTGAAGCTCCCACAGCAGGACTGCGACATCGAACAGAGCCGGTGGGAGCGGCTTCAGCCGCGAACGCGGGCGATCCGGATTTTCCAGGGGATGCCGCGATCGTCGCTGCAATGGCGAGGTCTTGCATGGCAAAGAATATGAACGACGCGACGCGCATTACACTGCCGGTGGTCACGGCTCGTGGGGGGCAGGGTGGATACGGCGCTCGAGATCGAAGCGATGCGTCTGTTCGAGCAGGCGCTCGAGCGGGAACCGGCGCAACGCGCCGACTGGCTCGCCGCACAGTCGATGCCGGCGCCGGTTCGCGCGCGCGTGCAGGTGCTGCTCGCTGCGGAGCACGGCTCGACCGCCTTCCTCGAGACTCCACCCCCGGACGCCGTGCCCACCGCGGCGCTGCCGGGCAGCGGCGACCGTGTCGGCGCCTGGCGCATCGAGCGTGCGCTTGATGCGGGCGGCATGGGCGTGGTCTTCCTCGCGCGCCGCGACGACGGCCGCTACGAGCAGCAGGTGGCGATCAAGTTCGTGCGCAGCGGCGACCTGTTCCTGTCGCCCGAACGCCGCGCCGACCTGCTCGCGCGCTTCGACGGCGAGCGGCGCGTGCTCGCGCGACTCGACCACCCGAACATCGTGCGCATCCTCGACGGCGGCAGCACCGAGGCCGGCATTCCGTATCTCGTCATGGACTACGTCGACGGCGTGTCGCTGGTCGAGCATTGCGAGCGCCGCCGGCTCGACGTCGCCGCACGCCTCGCCCTGTTCGCCAAGGTCTGCGATGCGGTGCAGGCTGCGCACCGTCATCTCGTCGTGCACCGCGACCTCAAGCCGCAGAACATCCTCGTCGATGCCGACGGCGAACCGCGCCTGCTCGATTTCGGCATCGCCCGCGTGCTGGCCGACGATGCCGGCGCACGCGATGCCACGCGCACGGCGCTGCAGGCGATGACGCCGGCTTACGCGAGTCCCGAGCAGATGCGCCACGAGCCGCTGACGACGGCCTCGGACGTCTACTCGCTCGGCGTGATCCTGTACGAACTGCTGAGCGGACGGCGCCCGTACCGCCTCGATGGCAGCAGTCCCGCGCAGAGCGAACGCATCGTCTGCGAGACCGTGCCGCCGCCGCTGCGCCGCGCCATCACCGACGCCGGGCTGTCCGAACCCGAGCGGCGCCTGCGCCTCGGCCGCATCGGCGACGACCTCGAGCGCATCGTCGCACTGGCCCTGCACAAGGACCCCGAACGCCGCTACGGGTCGGCGCAGGTGCTCGCCGACGACCTGCGTCGTCATCTCGACGGCCGTCCCGTCCAGGCCCATCCGGATTCGATCGGCTACCGCTTCGGCAAGTTCGTGCGCCGCCACCGGCTCGGCGTCGTCGCCGCCGCCGCTGCGCTGGCCGCGGTTCTGGCGGCCACCGCGATCGCCTTCCTGCAGGCTGCGCAGGCGCACCGCGCCGCGGCCGACATGGGTGAGGTCAATGCCTTCCTCGTCGACGTGCTCGAGGTGTCGAACCCGTACCAGGCCGGCAGCGAGCTGACCCTCGCCGACGCGCTCGACGCGGCGGCGGTCAAGGTCGACGAGCGCTTCGGCACGCGGCCCGACCTCGCCGTCGACATCCGCTTCGCGCTCGGCCAGAGCATGCTCTCGCGCTACCGCCTCGACGCCGGCGAGGCGCAGCTCACGCGTGCGCTGGCCGAGAGCGAGTCGACCTTCGGCCGCAACGACGCGCGCACGATCCGCACGCTCGGCGCACTCGCCTCGCTGCGCAAGGAGCAGGACCGCTTCATCGAGGCGCGCACGCTGTACGACGACGCACTGAGCCGCATCGCACCGGCCGGGCTCGAACTCAGCGAACTGCACTCGACCGTGCTCAACGACTACGGCGTCATGCATCTGATCGAGGAAGACTATGCCGGCGCGCGCCCGCTGCTGGAGAAGTCGCTCGCGGTCGGCGATGCCGCGACACCGCCGCTGACGCCGGCCCAACGCGCACAGACGCTCGGCAACCTCGCCCAGGTCGCGCGCGGGCTCGGCGAGCTCGATCGCGCCGACGCGCTGTATGCCGAGGTGCAGGCGATCTTCGAGAAGCTCTATCCCGACGGCAGTCCGTATCTCGCCATCGTGCTCAACAACCGGGCGCGCGTCGCGCGCGGGCGCAATCAGCCCGAACAATCGCTGGCCCTGCTCGAGCAGGCGGTCGCGATGCACCGTCGCTCGTTCGAGGGCGACCACGTCATGATCCTCGTGCCGATGACGAACCTCGCGCGCCAGGCGCATGACCTCGGCCGCCTCGACCTCGCCTCGGAGTGGGGCGAGAAGGCGGTCGCGATGGGCGAGCGCCTGTATGCCGGGCGCTCGCACGCCTACCTCGCCCAGGCCCAGCTGGCGCTCGTCGAGATCCGCGCGAGCCAGCAGCGCAATGCCGAGGCGGCCGCCCTGCTCGTGCGCGCGCGCACCTCGCTCGACGCGCTCGAATCACCGAGCGAGTCGACCGAGGCCTACTACGCGAAGCAGCGCGGGCGCGTCTGCGCCGATCGCGCGCAGGCGGCAGCGCCGCCGTGCGCGCCGTGACTCAGCGCCAGCCGGCCGGCATCGCCTGCGTTTGCCCCTGCGGCGCCTGTTCCTGTGGTTGCATCGACATGGCCAGCGCCTCGGCCTGTTGCCAGGCCTCGATGCCGCCGCGATACCAGTACACGCGCGCATAGCCCATCGCGATCGCGCGCAGGGCCGCGTTGTACGACATCCAGCACTGCGTGCTCTGGCAGTAGAAGACCATCGGCCTGGCCTTGTCGCCGCCGGTCACCTGCTGCAGGTAGCGGCCGAATTCCTGCTGGGTCGCGTCGTTGAAGGAGCCTGCCTGCGCGGCCGGGCCGGCGTTCTCGGCGCCCGGCAGGCGCGGCCCCGGGCCGAGCACGTGGAAGATCAGTGCCGCGTTGCGACCCTGCAGGTTCTGCTGCACGAGTCCGATCACGCGATCGGTTGTGATGACCTCGCCGCCCGGGATGCGCGTCGGCGTCGGGCCGTGGAAATTCGCCTGCAGCTGTTGCTGCGGCGGCACGCCGTAGTCCTGAAGCTCGGCCTGCACGAGCTGCTGCAGCGGATTGCCTTGGGCCGGCACGCGACCCGGCGCCATGCCGGAACTGCCGGCGCTGTCGTAGCCGTCCTGGGCCGGCATGTTCGGTGGCGGATAGCGCGTGTTGCCGGGTTCGGCGTTCGGGTAAGCCGACGGTGTCCGCGCCGGAACGCCGCCCGGTTGCGCTGGATAGGCATCGCCCTGTGCCGGCGGATACGCGCTGCCTTGCGGCGGCGGATAGGCATTCGCCGATCCCGGCGTGGCGGCGTTGCCGGGCGTGCCCGGAAAGCCGCTCGCCTGCGCGGGCGGATACGCATTGGGCGGATACGCGTTGGCCGCAGGCGCGGGCGGATAGGCGTTGTTCGTCGCCGATCCGGGCGGTGGCGCCTGGCCGAAGTCCTGCTGTGCGATCGCCGGCGCGGCGGCGAATGCCATCGCGACAACGCCCGCCAGCAGGCGGCGCCGCAGACAGGAGGAAGAACGGCAGCGCAGGGTGAGTGCTTGGAACGGCATGGTCGCCTCCGGATCGTGGCCGCGGCATGCGACCGCCTGATTCCGACAGGCGCAGAAACGCGGTGCGCCGGCTCAGCAGCCTTGGATGGCGCGGCGTGAGCCGGCCGCGCGCCTTCCTGCGCAGACAGGACGACAGCCGCACCGCGGCTGGTGGATCGCCGCCCATGTCACGTCCTGCCGCTTCGTCGCGCTTCGCCCGTGTCGCCTCGTCCCTTGTGCTCGCGTTCGGAATCGGCGGCGCGATGGCCGCACCGCCGTCCGGCAACCTGCCCGGTGTCTTCGTCGAGCCCGGCGCATCGCGCAGCGGCGCGTCGATGCCGCCCGTCGCGTCGATGCAGCGCGTCGAGATCGTCGACGCCACCGGCTTCGGCCGGCCGATGACGGCGCAGACGATCGAGGTGCCGGCCGGCTGGACGACGAGCGGCGGCGTCAACTGGGATCGCAGCGTCGAATGCGTGGCCAACAACCTCGGCATGGCCTGGAGCGCGACTTCACCCGATGGCCGCTTTGCCGTCTCGCTGCTGCCGCGCCTCACCTGGCAGGTCGCGAGCGCAACGGTCGTACCGATGTACCCGTGCCCGGCCGCGCCGATGGATTCCGCGCGCAGCTACCTCGAGGCGGTCGTGCGCAATGCGCGGCCCGGCGCGCGCGTGCTGTCGTACCGTGACCGCCCCGACCTCGTTGCCGAACGTCGCCAGGCCGTGGCGAACGCGGTGCAGGGCTCGCGCCTGTGGGTCGAGTCCGGCGAGATCCTGATCGGCTACCCGCTGCAGGGGATCGAGATGCGCGAGTCGATCGTCGCTGCGGTGACGTTCTCGGAGGTCAGCAACCCGATGGTGGGGCGTTCGCTGTCGGCTTCGGCCGAGGACGCGATGGCCCTGCGCGCGCCGGACGGCCAGCTCGACTTCGCCCTGCTCGAACGCATCCGCACCTCGGGCCGCATCGAGCGCGCCTGGGGCGAGCAGATGCTCGCGTTCTCGAAGGCCAAGGTCGAGGCGATCAGCCAGCGCCAGGCGCAGGATATCCAGACCTGGCACACGCGCCGCATGAACGAGATCACCACCGCCGGCATCCTCGAACGCGGACGCATCCGCATGGACACGATCCGCGAAGTCGGCCGCATCAACAACCAGATCGTCGCCAGCCGCGACGCGACCAGCACGCGCATCCACGAAGGCAACGTGCGCGCGATCCAGGAAGTGCAGCCGTGGCGCGACCCGTCGACCGGCCAACAGGTCGACCTGTCGATCCACTACCGCCACGCCTGGCAACTCGACGACGGCCGCCAGTTCCTGACCAACGACGCGGACTTCGATCCGCAGCGCACGCTCGGCATCAACGGCCATCGGCTCGAGCCGGTGCCGTGAGCTGCGCAATTCCGAACGGCGCGGCGATCCCGCCGATATGCCTCAGGACACGACACCGGTTCCCGGCATCGCGGAACCGGAATGTCGATCCCGGTTGATGCATCGGTGCAGCATCAGCCGATGCCGACCGAGATCTTCAACCCGAGCGCCTGCGCGACCTTGGCGACCGTGGCGTAGCTCGGGTTGCCGTCGCCCGAGAACGCCTTGTACAAGCCCATGCGCGTCAGCCCCGTCTTCCGCGCGAGCTGCAGGATGCCGCGCGCGCGCGCGACGTCACCGAGCGCGGCCAGCATCAGCTGCGGGTCGCCCTCGTCCGCGCAGGCCTGCAGATAGGCGGCGATCTCCTCTTCGCTGCCGAGATGCTCCGCGGCATCCCAGCGAGTGAAGGTTGCGGTCTTGCGCTTCATGGTCCGGTCCAGTCCTCGGCGATGACTTGTGCCTTGCGGATGGCGTTGCGCTGAGTCGACTTGTCTCCACCGCACAGCAGGATGACAAGGGCTCGGTCGCGTTGCGTGCAGTAGACGCAATAGCCGGGGAGATTCAAATCTTGAGTTCGGCGACCTATGCAGCCACGAGTTTTCAGCGATGGGTGAGCGTCCCCGCTGCTGGTCGGGGAGGTCGCCCGAAGGGCCTGACATAGCCATTCACATCTCAGGTCATAGTTTTCTACTCACTGGATCTCGGAACCCGATTTACCACGCGTGCTGCCGATTCACGCTGAGCAACAAGAGCTTCTCGGGCCTGTAGCGCGATCTCGCGTTCTGCCAATGCCGCCTCACGCTCTCGGCGCTCGGCTTCGCGGTCGAGCGCATTCTCACGCGCCTTGATTTGCGCCTCGCGTTCGTTGAGACGATCCTCGGGCGTCTTGCGCGCTTCTGCTTCCCGCTTCCGATCCTCCACGGACGGAACCGCGAGAAACGCGACCAGGGCGGCGATGCCTAAGAACGGCACTAGAAGCAAAAATACTGTCCAACCAGGCAGGCCGGCATCTTTGGCTCTCATGTTCGCCAATGCGATATTTGCAGCCAGTCCGAATGCGGCAAGTGACCCGTACAAGGCGAGGTAGGATTTTTCTACATCGAACTGAATGCCAGCCGTGGTCAAGGATCTCATGTATTCGAGGGCGAGCATGCGAATCATCCACGATGCTGCTATCACGAGGCAGAACCAAATTGCGTATTCGTCTCGTTTCATCTGCCTTAGGCCCGTAGTTGCCGGTGTGAAAATGTAGTCAACAATTCGGCGTGCATCATTCGGTGAAAGAAGTCTACATGCGGCGAGTGAGTTGCTACTGAGGCGACAGGGTCTGGGACTCCAGAGAGTCGCCTCATTCCCCGAGCGTCAGCAACGACGCATTGCCGCCCGCCGCGGTCGTGTTGATCGTGACCGTGCGCTCGGTGACGAAGCGCAGCAGGTAATGCGGGCCGCCGGCTTTCGGGCCGGTGCCGGACAGGTTCTCGCCACCGAACGGCTGCACGCCGACGACCGCGCCGATCTGGTTGCGGTTGACGTAGCAGTTGCCGACGCGCGCGCGCCGGACGATGTGGTCGATCGTGTCGTCGATGCGGCTGTGGATGCCGAGCGTGAGGCCGTAGCCGGTCGCGTTGATCGCGTCGATGACCGCATCGAGCTGGTCGGCCTTCCAGCGCACGACGTGCAGGATCGGCCCGAACACTTCGCGGTGCAGGATTCCGAGCGACGGGATCTCGTAGGCGCGCGGCGCGAAGAACGTGCCGTCCGCGGTCGACGGACCGGCCTTGACCGTGGCGATCAGGCGGCCTTCGCGGTCCATGCGCTCGGCATGCTCGACCAGGGTGCGCAGCGACGGCTCGTCGATGACCGGGCCGACGTCGGTCGACAGCAGGCCCGGGTCGCCGAGGGTCAGCTCGGCCATCGCGCCGGCCAGCATCGTCATGACCTTGTCGGCGATGTCGTCCTGCACGAACAGCACGCGCGCGGCCGAGCAGCGCTGGCCGGCCGAGTCGAAGGCCGAGGCGACGACATCCTTGACGAGCTGCTCGGGCAGGGCCGACGAGTCGGCGATCAAGGCGTTCTGGCCGCCGGTCTCGGCGATCAGCGCGGCGATCGAGGCATCGCGCGCGGCCAGCGTGCGATTGATCGTCCACGCCGTTTCGGTCGAGCCGGTGAAGCACACGCCGGCGATCTCGGGTCGCGTGAGCAGGGTCTTGCCGAGCACCGAGCCCTTGCACGGCACGTACTGCAGCACGCCGTCGGGCACGCCGGCTTCGTGCAGCAGCTTGACCGCGGCATGGCCGATCAGGGTGGTCTGGTCGGCCGGCTTGGCGATCACGCTGTTGCCGGCGGCGAGCGCGGCGGCGATCTGGCCCATGAAGATGGCGAGCGGGAAGTTCCACGGGCTGATGCAGACGAACACGCCGCGCCCGTGCAGGTGCAGTTCGTTCGATTCGCCGGTCGGGCCGGGCAGCGCCTCCGGCTGGCTGAGCAGCTTGCGTGCGATCGCCGCGTAGTAGCGGCAGAAATCGGCCGCCTCGCGAACTTCGGCGATCGCCGCCGCCATCGTCTTGCCGGCCTCGCGCACGGCCAGCGCGATGAACTCGGCGCGACGCGCCTCGAGCAGGTCGGCGGCGTGCTCGAGGATCTTGGCGCGGCTCGCCGCGGGCAATGCATTCCACTCGGGCTGCGCGGCGACCGCATTGTCGAGCGCCTTCGCGATCGTCGCCGCACCGGCCGTGATCGATTCGCCGATCACGCGACGGCGGTCGGACGGATCAGTGACGTTGCGCTTCTCGCCGTCGGCGACCGCGCCGGGAACGAGCGGCGCGGAGTTCCACGGCCGGCGCGCGGCGTTCACGCGGTCGGCGAGCGTGCGCAGGTCGGAATCGTTGGCGAGGTTGGCGCCCATGGAATTCTTCCGTTGTTCGCCGAACAGGGCGATGGGGAGGGGAATGCGCGGGTGCGCCTTCGAGGCGAGCGGGCGCACGAGCTCGCACGGATCGGCGACGAGGTCGCGGATCGACACGTCCTCGTCGACGACGCGGTTGACGAAGCTCGTGTTGGCGCCGTTCTCGAGCAGGCGGCGCACGAGGTAGGGCAGCAGGTCCTCGTGGCTGCCGACCGGCGCGTAGACGCGGCACGGCACGCCGAGGTTTCCGGCGCCGATGACTTCGGCATAGAGGTCGGCACCCATGCCGTGCAGGCGCTGGTGCTCGTAGGGCCGGCCCTGCGCGAGGTGGTGGATCGCCGCAATCGTGTGCGCGTTGTGGGTGGCGAACTGCGGATAGATCCGTTCGGCGCCGGCCTCGAACATCTGCTTCGCGCAGGCGAGGTAGGAGACGTCGGTGTTCGGCTTGCGCGTATAGACCGGGTAGCCGGCGAGGCCGAGCTCCTGCGCGCGCTTGATCTCGGAATCCCAGTAGGCGCCCTTGACGAGGCGCACGCACCAGCGCCGTTGCGCCTTGCGCGCGGTTTCGGCCAGCCAGTCGATGACGAACGGCGCGCGCTTCTGGTACGCCTGCACGGCGAGGCCGAAGCCGTTCCAGCCCTCCAGCGACGGATCGACGAACACGGCGCCGATCACGTCGAGCGAGAGTTCGAGGCGGTCGGCTTCCTCGGCGTCGACGGTCATGCCGATCGCGTTGGCCCTGGCCAGCTGCGCGAGCTCGAGCACGCGCGGGACCAGCTCGGTGAGCACGCGCGCGCGGTTGGCGACGTCGTAGCGCGGGTGGATCGCCGACAGCTTGACCGAGATCGACGGCGCCTCGACGACGTCGCGCCACGGCCCGCGCCGACCGAGCGCCGCGATCGCGTCGCGGTAGGCCTGCAGGTAGCGTTCGGCATCGCGCGCGGTCAGCGCGGCCTCGCCGAGCATGTCGTAGGAGAAACGGTAGGCGCGATTCTCCTTGTCCTCCGATCGATCCTGCGCTTCCTCGATCGTGCGACCCATGACGAACTGGTGGCCCATGATGCGCATGGCCTGGCGCACCGCGAGGCGGATGACCGGTTCGCCGGCGCGACCGACCAGGCGCTTCAGGGCGCCAGTGAAATTGCTGCGCGTCTCCTCGGCGAGGTTGACGAGGCGTCCGGTCAGCATGAGGCCCCAGGTCGAGGCATTGACGAACAACGACTCGCTTGCGCCGACATGCTTCTTCCAGTCGGCCTCCCCGAGCTTGTCGCGGATCAGCTTGTCGGCGGTCTCGCTGTCGGGGATGCGCAGCAGGGCCTCGGCGACGCACATCAGCAGCACGCCTTCCTCGCTCGACAGGTCGTACTCGCGCATGAACGATTCGACCGCGCTCTGGTTCGCCGCCTTGGCACGCACGCGCGCGACCAGTTCGGCCGCGCGGGCCAGCACGAGCTCGCGTTCGGCCGGGGGCAGGCTGGCCCGGGCCAGCAGTTCGTCGACCGCTTCGGTTTCGTCGCGCGACCAGGCCGCGGTGATCCGCGCGCGCGACGGCTC
>JAFLDX010000096.1 GCA_017302215.1 Lysobacterales bacterium | reverse complement strand
CGGCGCGTCGATGCGCGTGGCGTCGCCGTCGACGAGGTCGAGCAGCAGGCTCGCCCCGGCCGTATCGACGCGCGCGAGCGCGCGCGCATCGAGCGTGGACGCCGCCGCCATCTCGCGGCGCACGCGTGCAACGCGCGCACTCAGTGCGCCGATCTGGTCGAGGGTCCAGTCGCCGCCAGCGATGACGCGCCCGCCGTCGGTTTCGAGGGTTGCCGTGCCGTAACCTGCCATGCGGCAAGGCTAGCAGCTCGGCTCGGGCGACGGCACGCCGATGCCGGCGAGCGCCGCGATCGGCTCGCTGCGATCAGCGCGCAAACGCGGCATCATGCGCGCTCCGTGGAGGAAACGATGGTCGCGCCGGCGCCCCTGCATCAACGCATCGAGTTCGTCGTCGAGCTGGCCCGCCGCCTGCACGAGTACGGCACCGCGGCACCGCGCCTCGAGGCCGCGATCAGCCTCGTCGCGCGGCGCCTGCACCTTGGCTGCGACGTGCTGTCGACGCCGACCTCGATCGTCATGTCGTTCGCCGACGACGTCCACGGCCAGCGTTCGCTCGCCGAGATCACCCAGGTCGTGCGCCTGTCGCCCGGCGAGGTGAATCTCAAGCGCCTGTGCCTCGTCGACGAGATCGCCGACCGCGTCATCGACGGCAGCCTCGACCTCGCCGAGGGCGCGCTGCGCCTGCGCCTGATCGGCGACCTGCCGCAACCGGCGCTGTCCAAGCTCGCCGGCGTGCTCGCCTATGGCGTCGCCTCGGCCTGCGTCGCCGCGATCCTGCTGACCGGCTGGGCCGGCGTCGCCACGGCCGGCCTGATCGGCCTCGCCACCGGCGCCACCTCGATGCTCGCCGCGAACCGGCCGAACATCGCCGCCGCGTTCGAGGCGATCTCGGCCCTCGTCGCGACGATCGTGGCGACGCTCGTCGCCGTCTATGTCGTGCCGATCGAGGTGCGTTCGGTCGTCATCGCCAGCCTGATCATCCTGCTGCCCGGCATGAGCCTGACCACGGCCGTGCGCGAACTGTCGAGCCAGCACCTCATCTCGGGCACCGCGCGCATGGCGGGCGCGATGGCGACCCTGCTCAAGCTCGCCTTCGGCACCGCCGCCGCCGCGCACCTGTGCACGCTGCTCGGCTGGGTGCCCGCGCAAATGCCCGCGCCGGCGGTGCCGGCCTGGCTCGAATGGGTCGCCGTGCCGGTCGCCGCGCTGTCGTTCGCGATCACGTTCCGCAGCCCGCTGCGCCATTACCCGATCGTGATCGGCGCGGTCATCCTCGGTTACCTGTGCACGCGCATCGGCGGCGCCTACGTCTCGGCGCCGTTCGGCGTGTTCCTTGGCGGCCTCGTCCTCGGCGCCGTCAGCAACGTGTTCGCGCGCCTGTTCCGCCGCCCCGGCGCGCTGATCCGCGAGCCCGGCATCATCCTGCTCGTCCCCGGCAGCGTCGGCTTCCGTTCGCTCAGTTTCGTGTTCGAACGCGACGTCATGCTCGGCCTCGACACCGGCATCACCCTGCTGACCCTGCTCATCGCCCTCGTCGCCGGGTTGCTGTTCGGCGACCTGCTCGTGCCGCCGCGGCGGAAGCTGTAGGAACGTCCCGGGCAACCGATCTCGGCTTCATTCGCGAGGATTTCCGCTCGACCTTCACGCGAACCTCGGAGGCGTCCCGCGGACGGTATTCGAATCGGTCACGGAGACATGCCACAGCCGTGTTCGCTTGTTGCGTGATGCGCAACACGGTACAATCGCGCCGTGATCAAGTCGTTCCGTCACAAGGGTTTGCGCCGGTTCTTCGAGACCGGAACGACATCGGGAATCCAGCCAAGCCATGCCAGACGATTGCGGATGCAACTGGCAGCACTCGAGACGACGAGCACCGTCGAGGACATGGATATCCCCGGCTTCCGGCTGCATGCCCTCAAGGGATCGCTGCGCGGGCGCTGGTCGATCAGCGTGAACGGCAACTGGCGACTGACGTTCGAGTTCAGGGATGGGAACGCCCATGTTCTGGACTACGAGGACTATCACTGATGGCCATGCACAATCCCCCCCACCCGGGCGAATTCATCACCGAGGTCTATCTCGAACCCCATGGAATCAGTGGTCGCGAACTGGCAGACAAGCTGGACGTGGCGGCATCCACGCTGAGCCGCATTCTCAAGGGCAGCAGCCGTGTGACGCCGGAGATGGCGCTCAGGCTCTCCAAGGCGATCGGTCGCTCCCCCGAGAGCTGGCTCGCCATGCAGGACGCGCATGATCTCTGGCAGGCACGAAACACCGTTGATCTGAAGCGCGTCGGCAAGCTCAAACTCGTTGCGGCCTGAGATGAGCGAGCGTTGCCGGGCCTGGTCATCAATTGGTCGAACGACTGGGGATCCTCCGGCGCATCGCGTTCGGAATCGCGGTCGTGTTGTGCGATTGGCGGCTTGGCGTTCGTGCATCCAGGCTTCCGGCGGCGCGTATCCTAGCGGGCTTCCTCATGGCGCAGCTTCTTGACGACTCCCTCGCCTTGATCATAGGCGTGGAACGCGACGAACCGTGCGGATTCGGGCGTACGTCAGTTCCACCTGAGGGCATGGCGACTCGGTCGGATCCCCTGTCCCTCTGTGGCAGTGAACCCCGCTACCGGATCCGATGCAGACCACGTGACGGGGCGCACCGCGCGTGTGTAGACTCCCGCACAAGGAGACGCACATGGCCACCAATCTCGCAATCGATCCCGACCTTCTCGACCGCGCAGTCGAGGTCAGCGGCGAGCGCACGAAGAAGGCCGCCGTCACCCTGGCCCTGCAGGAGTTCATTGCCCGCCGGGAGCAGCGTCGCGTGGCGGAACTGCTGGGCAAGCTTGAGTGGGACACCTCGTTCGACTACAAGGCCGAGCGGTCTCGTCGCAAGTGACGCTCCTGGTCGACACGAGCGTCTGGTCACTCGCGCTTCGGCGTGACGTCACGGCCGCCGTGCCCGAGGTCCAGCATCTCAAGGAGGTCCTGCTCGGCTCGGAGGTCATCGTCACGACCGGTCTCGTGCTCCAGGAACTCCTGCAGGGCTTCTCCGGGCCGAAGGCGCGAGCCCAGATCTTGGAGCGCTTCGCCGCCCTGCCACTCGTTCAGCCTGACCGCGATGACCACATCGGTGCAGCCACGCTGCGCAACACCTGCCGCCGGGCCGGTGTCCAGATCGGCACCATCGATGCGCTGCTCGCCCAACTGTGCCTGCGCCACGACCTGTCGATCCTCACCACGGACAGGGACTTCACGCATGCGGCGAAGCACTGCGCGCTTCGCGTTTGGCCAGCCAGGGAACGGGCAAGGCGGTAGCGCCGCGCGGCCTGGGCTCAACCGTCCGTCGACGTCTGCCTGGCCTGCGAAGCGGGAGATGTCTCCGGCCGCACGGCGGCGAAGGCGTCAACTCCGTTACGATCACTCAATGAATCGCGATCAACTCAAGAAACTCGAAACCGACCTCTGGGCCGCCGCCGACAAGCTGCGCGCCAACTCCGACCTCAAGGCCAGCGAATACAACACGCCCGAGTTGGGCCTGATGCGTACTCGATGTCGCTCGGCCTGAAGATCTGCAACCGGCGCCTTGCGCTCGACGAGGCGTTTCGCATCCTTCGTCCGGGAGGCCGCGTCATTCTCCTCGAGGCGTCCAACATCCGCTGGAGACTGCTGCACCGTGCCTATCTCGGTTACATGTCCCTCTGCATGCCGGTCCTCGGCTGGCTCGCCACCGGAGGGGATGCGTCCGCGTACCGGTATCTCCTGCATGGCATCCGCGGGTTCCCGTCGGCCGAATCGCTTGCCGACGAAATCCGCGGCCACGGATTCGACGAGGTAAGGTTCGAGCGGCTGTCGCTCGGCATCGTGGCCATCCATACCGCCCGCAAGCCTCTCGGCACGGACAAGGCCTGACCGTTCGATCGGTTCGTCATCCTCGCTCGCGAGGCAGATCAAGGGACACCATGGGCCTCCTCACCTTCACCCTCAACCTCACCCTCGACGGCTGCATCGACCACGCCGAAGGCATCGCCGACGACGAGACGCATGCGTTCTTCACGCAGTTGATGGACGAGCACGGCGCGATGCTGTGGGGGCGCGTGACCTACGAGATGATGGAGGGCTACTGGCCGGCCGTCGCGCGCGGCGAGGTCGAGGCGCCGGCGGCGATGCGTGCATGGGCAGACAAGCTCGAGGCCAAACCGAAGTACGTCGTGTCGTCGACGCGAACGGCTTTTCCGTGGGCGCACAGCCATCTCGTCGCCGGTGACCTCGGCGCGGGCGTGCAGCGGCTCAAGGATGCGACGCCCGAAGGCGTGCTGCTCGGCAGCGCAAGGCTTGCGCTCGCGCTGGACCGCCTGGACCTGATCGACGAGTACCGCTTGCTCGTCCATCCGCGCATCGCGGGCCACGGTCCGACCCTCTTCGAGGGCGGACTGCCCGGCACGCGACGTCTCGAACTCGTCTCGGCGCGTCCGCTCCGCAATGGCGCGGTGGCCATGCACTACCTTCGTGCCGAGAACGGAGTTTCAGGCCACGCGTCCGCACGATCGCGCCCTGGCCCGGTGAGTCCGGCGTGATCGACAGCCTTGCGATCGGCGTCGTCCTCGTCACGGCGATGTTCCTGTTCGCACTCGGGATCGCCGCGCTGCTGGCGCCGGAGCGAGCGCGCCGATTCCTGCTCGGCTTTGCCGGGTCGGTGGCCAGGCACGTGCTTGAAATGTCGCTGCGCGTCCTCGTCGGGGCCGCGTTCCTCCTGGCGGCGCCGCGCATGGCGTTCACCGACGTGTTCCGGCTGTTCGGTGGCGCTGGCATCGGCGCTTCGCTGCGCACGCGGTACCGCAGGCCCTGCGCTTCCTGCCCGTGATCGGGTTCGCATCGATCGCGCTCGGCGCATTGGTGGCGTGGGCGATCTGGCGGGGAGTTGCGGACGCCTGACGCTGGCCGGTTGGCCAGGATGCTCCGTGGTACCCGCAACCGGCCTCGCCTGGAACGGTTCGGTTTCCGTTAATCCGGCGTGGAGTACACAACGCAACAATGGCAGAGAGTCTCTTATGGATAAGGAGACTCCGGTCATCGAGGGGGAAATCCGTCGATCACTGAACCCGTGGAGGGAATCATGCCGGGCCAATCGAAACATCTTGCGTCGTGCTTCGCGGCCACCGCGATGCTCGCCTGTGCCGCGCAGGCCGAAACGGTCGCTGACGCCGGGGCGGCCGATCTTTCCGTGCAGATCAACCTGATCGGCCTCAGTGCCCTCAATGTATCGCCGTTGGCACCCGTCGCGATCATTGATGCAACCGCTCCAGCCATCGATTCCGACGCGGTCGCCGACGTCGGACTCGGCGATGCCCTGATCAGCGTCGATGCCGACGCGATCGCGAACGTGGCCGAGTACGCGCCGACCCCGGGTGCTGCCGGTGCGCAATCGGAGGTCAGCGGCTTGAACATTTCCGCGGCCGGGCCGATCGGCCCGCCGCTGCTGACGATCACCGCCGATGCGATCCGCTCGCGCGCGATCGTCAGTGGCCGCTGCGCACCGACCGTGCTGGCCGGAGCGACTGGCTTGTTCGACGACTACGTGTTCGTCGACGGGTTCGATGGCGATGGCCTCGCTCCCGGCTACCCGGGGGATGGCGACGACGACGGCCAGACCGGGTTCACGAACCTCGTCATCTCGATCGCCGGCATCAACGTGCCGATTCCGGTGGATCCTCCGCCGAACACGACGGTCGATCTCGGCGCGCTCGGCATCGTCGGCGCGACGCTCGTCCTCAACGAGCAGACCACGGGTGGCGATGGCGTGACCAGCGTAACGAACACGGTGACCGCGCTGCGCCTCACCCTCGGCGTCACCGGCGTAGCCAGCGCGAACGTCGTCATCGCACGTTCGGAGAGCGCGCTCGGCTGCATGTGAGGGCGGGTGGGTGGCGGGCCGACGTACCGGCACGCGACCGCCGCCGCATTCACCCGGTTGATGCGTGCGTTCCCGCCGCGTCGCGAGGCCTTGCCTGCGTCGCGACGCGGCGGCGTTTCGGTCATCGGTACGAGGCCGGGAGTCGGGCGCGGGGTTCGAGCCGCGCCGAATGAGAGACGGCTGATCGCGTGCCGCGGACCCCGTGTCCTGCTCGGGCTCGACATGCCGTGGAGTAGAGTGGCGCAAAGCGGAGACCGACCCGATGAGCTTCAGCCGACGCCATTTCCTCGTCGCGACCGCGGCCCTGGCCGGCACGAATCGCGTGGTGCAGGCGGACGCCCCGCCGAGTCTCGCCACACCCGCGCAGGTGATCGGTCCGTTCTATCCGGTCGTGCGGCCGGAAGAGTCGCAAGCCGACCTCACGCGCGTTGCCGGACAGGCGGGCCGCGCGAAGGGATCGACGGTGCACGTCACCTGCACGGTCGTCGATCCAGCCGGTCGACCGATCGCCGGTGCGCTCGTGCTGGTTTGGCAGGCCAATGCGGCCGGACGTTACGCGCACCCGCGCGATACCAGCACCGCGCCGCTGGACCCGCGATTCCTCGGCCACGTGCTGATGCGCACGGACCGCCAGGGCCAGGTCCGCTTCCTGACGATCAAGCCGGGCGCCTACGCCGACACGCCCGGCCGCGTGCGCACGCCGCACATCCATTTCGAGGTCATCGGCGAAGACGCGCGGCTGATCACGCAGATGTACTTCCCGGGCGAACCGCTCAACGCGTCGGATCGCCTGTTGCAGGAACTCGCCGAGCAGCGCGGGGATCCCGATCGCCTCATCGCCACGCGCATCGCGTCCGATGGTGGATCGAGCGCTGCAGACACGGCGTTGGCCTGGACAGTCAGGCTCGCGGGGGCTTGACGCACCGGGTCCCGGCCGTGGCGTGCTGTCGCCGCACGGCGCGCGTTGCGACGAACCTTCTTCCACGTAACCGAGACATTCGGGTTCGAACCGCCTTGCCTCGCGCTCGTCGAGGTGGCCTGGACGCGGGTGCTCCGTCGCCACCCTGTCGCGCTTGCATGATCGTCGTGTCGCATCATGCAGCGTGACGCGACGCGCGCATGCGGCGCGATCGGACTATGCTCGGCGCACGGGACCCGCTCCCGCAGAGGACAGGAGCAAGCCGATGACGAAGACCGACCTGACCACGATCGCGACCGGGTTCCTGTCGATGTGTGCCGCCGGCGACGTGCGCGCCGCCTACGCGCGCCATGTCGCGGACGGCTTCGTTCACCACAACCCGTGGTTTCCGGCCGATCGCGAGTCGCTGCTCGTGGCCATGGAGGAGAGCGCGGCGCAGGAGCCGAACAAGGCGTTCACGGTCAAGCAGGCGGTCGCTTCCGGTGATCGGGTCGCGACGCTCTCGCACGTCGAGCGCGCGGGTTCCGCCAAGGCCTACGCGGCCGTGCACATCCTGCGCTTCGAGGGTGACAGGATCGTCGAGCTTTGGGATATCGCGCAGGAGATTCCCGTCGACTCGCCGAACGCGCTCGGCATGTTCTGAGGCCGTTCCGGCCAACCACTCGCGCGACCGTCCCGGAATGCGGGCGTGCATTCGAGCCCGATCTTGCTCCGGGCCGGCTCGCGGTACACGCTGTGCGTCACGTCCATCCGCGAGCGATCCCGCCATGAGTCGCATCGCGACCGTTTTCGTGTTGCTCACGTTGACCGGCGCCGGTCTGGTCGCCTGCCGCGATGCCGCGCCGCCGGCAGCGCATGTCGCGGCATCGGGCCGCGCAGCGATCGATGTCGCGGCCTTGCGCACGCTCATCGAGGACAACAGCCGCCGTTTCACGCAGGCGCATGTCACGGGTGACGCGGCGACGATCGACGCGATGTTCACGCGCGATGCGACTTCGCTACCGCCAGGATCCGCGCCGGTCGTCGGCAATGCCGCCATCTCGAAGCTGACGGCCGACTTCATCGCCTTCGGCATCAGCGAGTTCAGCGAGGAAACGACCGGGTTCCATGTCAGCGACCTGCTGCTGATCGACCAGGGCAACTACCGCATGGTCTATGGCAGGGAACGCACGGTCGAAGTCGGCAAGTACCTCAACGTCTGGAAGCAGGAAGACGGCGTCTGGAAGATCCAGTCCAACATCTGGAACACGAACGCGCCCGCCGTGCCGGACGATTGAGCGTCGCGGCTGAAACCGCTCCCACAGGCTCGATGACACGTGTCGATCGCGGTTGAAGCCGCTCCCGCAGGCATCGTCGAGGCTGCAGCGCTCTTGTGGGAGCGACTTCAGTCGCGATCTTCGTTGCGAACAGCCGCGAAGGCTGTGCGCGGCGCGGACGGCGCGTTACTTCAACAGCGAGCGCAGCATCCAGGCGGTCTTCTCGTGTGCCTCGAGGCGCTTCGTGATGAGGTCGGCGGTCGGCTGGTCGGAGGCGGAGTCGGCGATCTTGAACACCGCGCGGCCGGTGCGCGCCGTGGCTTCGTGGCCGTCGACGAGTTGCTGCACCATGTCCTTCCACTCGGGCACGCCGCTTTCCTCCTTGATCGAGGTCAGCTTGGCGAACTGCGAGTACGAACCCGGCGCGAACACGTCGAGCGAGCGGATGCGCTCGGCGATCTCGTCGTTGGCCAGCCACAGCTCGTTGTACTGCGTCTCGAACATCACGTGCAGGCTGTTGAACATCGGCCCGGTGATGTTCCAGTGGAACGCGTGCGTCTTGAGGTACAGCGAATAGTTGTCGGCGAGCAGCTTGGCGAGGCCTTCGCTGATCTTCTTGCGGTCCTTGGCGGAGATGCCGATATCGATGGCCATGGTCGAACTCCGGGGTCGGCTGGAAGGGTCCGTTATCATAGGGGGGATTGCTGAACGGAACACCAGAGCGTTGCGTCATCACGCCGCGCGGCCATCTCGTCCCTGCACCATGCCCCGACTCGACGACCTCCGTACCGCCATCGACGGCGCGCGCTCGCGCGATCGCGGTCGGCTGCTCGGGCGCTGGCGCCGGCTGGCGAAGGATGGCGCCGCGGCGAAACCGGCCGAACTTGATCGCCTCGACTCCGACATCGCCGCCTCGCAGGCCCGGGTTGCCGCGCGTGCATCGCGTCTTCCGGTCATCCGCATCGACGAGTCGTTGCCGATCGCCGCGCGCGCGGACGAGATCGTGCAGCTGATCGCGCGACATCAGGTCATCGTCCTGGCCGGCGAAACCGGCTCGGGCAAGACCACGCAGTTGCCGAAGCTCTGCCTCGCCGCTGGTCGCGGCACGCACGGCATGATCGGCTGCACGCAGCCGCGCCGGCTCGCCGCGCGTGCGGTCGCGCGACGCGTCGCCGGCGAACTCGGCACGACGGTCGGCGACCTCGTCGGCTTCCAGGTGCGCTTCACCGAGCAGGTCGGCGAGGCCGCCCTCGTCAAGTTCATGACCGACGGCATCCTGCTCGCCGAGACCCAGGGCGATGCGTGGTTGTCGGCCTACGACACGATCATCCTCGACGAAGCGCACGAGCGCAGCCTCAATATCGACTTCCTGCTCGGTTATCTGAAGCGCCTGCTCGCACGGCGGCCCGATCTCAAGCTCATCGTCACCTCGGCGACGATCGACACGGCACGCTTCGCCGCGCATTTCGGCGACGCACCGGTGGTCGAGGTCGAAGGACGGACCTATCCGGTCGAGGTGCGCTGGCGCGGGAAGCGGGGTCAGGTTCACTTTTCCGGAGGCGGCGCGGCAAGACCGAGGACGCCGTCGAAAAGTGAACCTGACCCCGTTTCGTCCGACCCGGTCTCCGACATCGTCGCCGCCATCGACGAGATCACGGCCGAAGATCCGCGCGGCGACGTGCTCGTGTTCCTGCCGGGCGAGCGCGAGATCCGCGACGCCCACCTCGCCCTCGCGCGACGCAAGTACCGCGAGACCGAAGTGCTCGCGCTCTATGCGCGCCTGTCGAGCGCCGAGCAGGACCGCGTGTTCCGGCCCGGGCCGCAGCGGCGCATCGTGCTCGCGACGAACGTCGCCGAGACCTCGCTGACCGTGCCGCGCATCCGCTACGTGGTCGACACCGGCACCGCACGCGTCAAGCGCTACAGCCAGCGCAGCCAGCTCGAGCGCCTGCACGTCGAGTCGATCTCGCAGGCCGCGGCCGACCAGCGCAAGGGTCGCTGCGGACGCGTCGGTCCGGGCATCTGCTATCGACTGTACGACGAGGACGACTACGCGCAGCGCCCGCGCTACACCGATCCGGAGATCCTGCGCACGTCGCTGGCCGGCGTGATCCTGCGCATGCTGAGCCTCGGCCTCGGCGACGTCGCCGCGTTTCCGTTCGTCGAAGCGCCGTCGGATCGCGCGATCGGGGATGGCTATCGGCGCCTTGTCGAGATCGGGGCGGTGGAGGAGGTTGTGCGGAAGG
Source organism: Lysobacterales bacterium (assembly GCA_017302215.1). Classification (GTDB taxonomy): domain Bacteria; phylum Pseudomonadota; class Gammaproteobacteria; order Xanthomonadales; family Rhodanobacteraceae; genus Dokdonella. The sequence continues at coordinate 1,963 of JAFLDX010000096.1, read as the reverse complement.
GAATTCGAGCCGGGATGGAATCGGCCGATGACGCGGGGTCGAGCGGAGCGGGAAAGCGAGCCGCCTCGGCTTCGGGGCGGGATGACTCAGCGCCGTACCGATTGACCTCGATTGGTCGCGCGATCGCGGCGGTGCCGGTCGACGTCGCGCTCGCGCGCATGCTCGTCGAGGCTGATCGACTCGAGGTGCGCCGCGAGCTGTTGATCCTCGTCGCATTCCTGAGCATCCAGGATCCGCGCGAACGCCCGGCCGATGCGCGCGCGCAGGCGGATGCCGCTCACGCGGAGTTCGTCGAGGCGAAGTCCGATTTCGTCGGCGTGCTGAACCTGTGGTCGGCCTACGACGCGGCGCACGCCGACCTGACCCAGTCGAAGCTGCGCGACTGGTGCCAGGCGCGATTCCTTTCGTTCCTGCGCATGCGCGAGTGGCGCGAACTGCACCGCCAGCTGCTCGTGCTCGGCGACGAGGACAAGCCGTCGGGGGCAAGACCAACGCAAGGGGGTCAGAGTCACTTTTCCTCGAGCGCCGATCCGAAGCGCGGCCTTCGGTCGAAAAGTGACTCTGACCCCCTTCCGGCGGACGCAGGCAAGGCCGAGTCGGCACGCTTCGAGGCGATCCACCGCTGCCTGCTGTCCGGCTGGCCGACCCAGGTCGGGCGCAAGGACGAACGCAACCAGTACCGCGGCCCGCGCGAGCGGCGCTTCGCCGTGTTTCCCGGTTCGGCGCTCGCCAAGTCGCCGCCGCTCTGGTTGCTGGCCGGACAGATCCTCGACATCGGCAAGGTCTACGCGATGCAGTGCGCGCGCATCGAACCGGCCTGGATCGAGCAGCAGGCCGCGCACCTCGTGCGGCGCAGCTGGCACGATCCGCACTGGTCGCGCAAGCGCGGCGCGGTGATGGCCTACGAGCAGGTCACCCTGTTCGGCCTCGTGCTCGCCGAACGCCGGCCCGTGCAGTACGGTCGCCAGGACGTCGCGGACGCGCACGCGATCTTCGTGCGCGAAGCGCTCGTGCGGGGCGACCTCGATGCGAAGGCGGATTTCATCCGCGCCAACGCACGCACGCTCGCCCAGGCCCGCGAGATCGAAGCCAAGCAGCGCCGCTCCGGCCTCGTGCGTGACGAGGCCGCCCTGGCCGCGTTCTTCGAGGGCCGCCTGCCGGCCGACATCCACACGAGCGCCGCGCTTGATGCCTGGTATCGCAAGGCCACTCCGGCCGAGCAGGCCGCGCTGCGCTGGACGCTGGCCGACCTGCTCGCCGCCGATGCCGGCGCGGCCGCGTCCGACTTCCCCACCCACCTCGTCGTCGGCGAGCACCGCCTGCGCCTCGAATACCGCTTCATGCCGGGTGACGTGGCCGACGGCGTGAGCCTGCATCTGCCGCTCGCGCTCGTGAACGTGATCGACGCGCAACGCGGCGACTGGCTCGTGCCCGGGATGCTCGCCGAGAAGGTCGCGGAACTGATCCGTGGCCTGCCGAAGCCGTTGCGACGCAACTTCGTGCCGGCGCCGGATTTCGCGCGTGCCTTCGTCGAGTCGCTCGACGCGGCGGCCCGCGCGAAACCGCTGGCCAGCGCGCTCGCGGAATACCTCATGCGCGTCACCGGCGTCGCCGTCGAGGCGGCGACGTTCGCCGCGGTCGAGCTTCCGGACCACCTGCGCATGCGCCATGTCGTCGCCGACGAGCACGGCCGCGTGCTCGCCGAAGGACGCGACCTCGGTGCAATCCAGGCGCACTGGGCCGGCGCCGCGCGCGTCGCGTTCTCGCAGCGCGCCGACGCCGACCTCGCGCGCGAGGACGTCGCGGGCTTCGACGTCGAGGAGATCCCGGATGCGATCGTCTCGGCCGGTGGCCTGCGTGCCTACCCGGCCTACGTCGACCTCGGCGACAGCGTCGCGCTGCGCGTGTTCGAGCAGCGCGACGAGGCGCTCGCCGCGCGTCGCGCCGGCGTCGAGCGCCTGCT
>JAFLDX010000095.1 GCA_017302215.1 Lysobacterales bacterium | reverse complement strand
ACCACCAGCGTGGTCAGGCTGGCCACCGCCGCCGGCAGCGCGCTGATGATGCGGAACCAGCAGGCGTAGGCCAGCACGTTGGACACAAGGATCAGCCAGGCGAGCGCGACCTGGGCCGGCGTGGCGGCCCGGCGCGCGGCGACCTCGTCGAGCTTGGCGAGGATGCGCAGGCCGCGTGCGTCGAGGTACTTCGCCACGTCGCCGCCACGCGCCTTGCTGCGGGCCAGATCGGCGCCGCTGCGGTACTTGCCGCTGAGGAAGCCGCTGGCCAGCGAGTAGTAGCCGATCACGCCGAGATCCTCGGCGCGCGCGAGCGGCTCGAGTGCACTCTCGTAGCCGGCGCGTGCATACAGGTTGTACTCCGGCTGCAGCGTCTCGTAGCGCGGCAGGCCGTGGCGCCGGCTCGCTTCGAGCGCGTCGGCGAGCGCTTTCGCGTCGTAGTTCGACGCCCCGATCGCGCGCACCTTGCCGTCCTCGATCAGGCGTGCGAACGCGCCGAGCGTGTCTTCGATCGGGACTTTCGGATCGTCCTCGTGGGCCTGGTAGAGGTCGATGCGCTCGACGCCGAGCCGGCGCAGCGACTCGTCGCAGGCGGCGCGGATGTTGGCCGGGGCGAGGCCGGGTCGTTTCGCCCACTTGGCCACCTTGGTCGCGACGACCACGCGCCCGCGCCGGCCGCTGCGGCGCAGCCAGTCGCCGATGATCGTCTCCGACTCGCCGCCGGAATTGCCCGGCACCCAGCTCGAGTACATGTCGGCGGTGTCGACGAGGTTGAAGCCGGCGTCGGTGAAGCGGTCGAGCAGGCGGAACGAGGTCGCCGCATCGGCGCTCCAGCCGAATACGTTGCCGCCGAAGGCGAGCGGAGCGACGTCGATGCCGGAACGGCCGAGCGGGCGCAGGATCATGGAGGTTTCCGGTGGCGGGTGAACGAAGATTGCACGGCGCCGAGGCGGCATGCGCGCGGTGGTTCCTGCGCAATCAGGCCTTGCGGCGCAACGGCGTGACCTTCGCCCTGGCCGGTGCGTCGTCGTGGCGACGGATGAAATCGCGCACGACGGGATAGATCTTCTCGCGCCAGCGTCGCCCGCTGAAGATGCCGTAGTGACCGGCACCGCGCGCCATCAGGTGCTGGCGCTTCGCCGCCGGGATGCCGGTGCACAGCGCATGCGCGGCTTCGGTCTGGCCGAGACCGGAAATGTCGTCGAGCTCACCCTCGATGGTCAGCAGCGCAGTCGTGCGGATGTCCTGCGGCTGCACGCGCTGGCCCGCCACGTCCCACTGGCCACGCGGCAACAGGTGCTGCTGGAAGACCGTGCGGATCGTGTCGAGGTAGTACTCGGCCGGCATGTCGAGCACGGCGTTGTACTCGTCGTAGAACTTCCGGTGCGCCTCGGCATCCTCGAGATCGCCGCGGCGCAGATCCTCGTAGAAATCCCAGTGCGACTGGAAGTGGCGGCTCGGGTTCATGGCGACGAAACCGGCATGCTGCAGGAAGCCCGGGTAGACCTTGCGCCCGACGCCGGGATAGCTGCCGGGCACTTCGTGGATCACGTTGTTCTCGAACCAGGACAGCGGTTGCGTCGTCGCGAGGTCGTTGACCTTGGTGGGGCTGCGGCGCGTGTCGATCGGGCCGCCCATCATCGTCATCGTCAACGGCGTCGACTCGCCGTTCGATGCCATCAGCGAAATCGCCGCGAGTACCGGCACGGTCGGCTGGCATACCGAGATGACGTGCAGGCGCTCGGCGCCGATGTGGCGGATGAAGGCCTGGATATAGGCGACGTAGTCGTCGAGCGTGAAGGCGCCCTCGCGCAGCGGAACCATGCGCGCATCGATCCAGTCGGTGATGTAGACCTTGTGGTCCTTGAGCAGGGCGCGCACGGTGTCGCGCAGCAGGGTCGCGTGATGGCCGGACAGCGGGGCGACGACGAGCACGGCCGGGTCGTTCTTCAGTTCGTGCAGGGTCTCGATGTCGTCGACGAAACGCTTGAAGCGGACCAGGTTGCAGAACGGCCTGGCCAGCGCGACCTGCTCGGCGATCGGCGTGTGCCGGCCGTGCGCCTCGACCGCCTGGATCGCGAAGGCGGGCTTCTCGTATTCCTTGCCGAGGCGGTGGAACAGCTCGTAGCCGGCGGCGAGGCGTTGCACGCCCGGGAAGTGCGCGATCCAGTTGTCCTTCGAGGTCAACAGCTGGGCCGCGGCGCCGGACCAGCCGATCAGCGGGTTCATCAGCGCGCGGTTCAGTTCGTTGATTCGATAGAGCATGGAACGGGCCTCGGTCGACGGACAACCGGCCTAGCTTAGTCGCTCTCGATGCACTGCACCATTGGACGGTGGTCTATGCCGGCGGGGCCGGCCCCATGGACAATCGGCGTCTGCACACTGCCCCCGGGAGCACCGATGTCGATCAAGCCGGCGCCGCCCAGCGCTTCGTGGTTGCTGTCCCTGCTGGCCATCCTGCTCGCCGGCGCAGCCGGCGCGGCGCGCGCCGACGCGCCGGCGAAAGGCACGATCCGCCTCGCGGTCGACGTATCCGATGTGGAGCGGCGCATCTTCCGCGTGCGCGAGGAAATCGGCGTGGAGCCCGGCCCGCTGACGCTCTACTACCCGAAGTGGATTCCCGGCAACCATGCGCCGACCGGTCCGCTGCCGTTGCTGGCCGGTCTCGCGATCGCTGCCGGCGGCCAGCGCCTGGCCTGGAAGCGCGATCCGCTCGACATGCACGCCTTTCACTTGGTCGTCCCGGACGGCATCTCGAGCCTGTCGCTCGAGTTCCAGTTCACCTCGCCGCTCGACCGCGCGCAGGGGCGCATCGTCGTCACCCCGCAGATGCTCGGCCTGCAGTGGAACACGGTCGTGCTGTACCCGCGTGGCGTCGCCGCGGCGGCGATCGTCGTCGAACCGAGCGTGACCCTGCCGCGCGACTGGTCGCATGCAAGCGCGCTCGAAACGGCATCGAGTGCCGCCGGCGAAGTCGCCTTCAGGCCGGTCAGCCTCGAGACCCTGGTCGACTCGCCGCTGTTCGCCGGGCGCCACGTGCGCCACTTCGATCTCGATGTCTCGGCGGGCTCACCGGTTCGCCTGCATGCGTTCGCCGATGCGCCGCACCTGCTCGAGGCCGACGCCGGCGTGCTCGCGGCGCATCGCAACCTCGTCGTGCAGGCCGACCGCCTGTTCGGCGTTCGTCATTTCGAGCACTACGACTTCCTGCTCGCGTTGTCCGAGCAGTTCTCGAACATCGGCCTCGAACACCACCGCTCGAGCGAGAACGCCACCTATCGCGACTACCTGACCGCCCCGCGCCACTTCTCGGGGCGCGACCTGCTCGCCCATGAGTACGTGCACTCGTGGAACGGCAAGCATCGCCGTCCGGTCGGCCTGGCCACCGGCAACTACGACACGCCGATGCAGGACGATCTGCTCTGGCTCTACGAAGGGCAGACCGAGTACTGGGGCTGCGTGCTCGCCGCGCGCTCCGGGCTCTGGACCGCCGAGCAGGCGCGCGATGCGCTCGCCGACGTGGCGGCCCAGTTCGCCCATCGCGAGGGTCGCGCCTGGCGCAGCCTCGCCGACACGACGTACCAGCCGGTCATCGCCTACCAGCGCGCACCGCCGTGGCCGAACTGGCAACGCGCGACCGACTACTACTCCGAAGGCCAGCTGATCTGGCTCGATGTCGACACGCGCCTGCGCGAATCGAGCCGGGGCCGGCGTTCGCTCGACGACTTCGCGCGCGCGTTCCATGCCGGCCAGGGTGGGCGCGCGAGCGTGTCGACCTACCGCTTCGAGGATGTGGTCGACGCGCTCGAGCGCGTCCAGCCCGGGGACTGGGCCGGCTTCCTGCGCGCGCGCATCGACGCGAGCGGTGGCGACGCGCCGCTCGACGGACTGGCCCGCGGCGGCTGGAAGCTGGTCTATGCGACCGAACCGACGGCCTGGCAGCGCGATGTCGCGCAGACCCGGCATGAAGCCGATTTCAGTTATTCGCTCGGCCTCGTCCTCGGTTCCGGGAATGGCGAGATCGCGGCCGTGCTGTGGGACAGCCCGGCCTTCGCCGCGGGTCTCGCGTCGCCGATGACGGTCGTCGCCGTGGATGGCGGCGCGTACGACGCCGACGCACTCGCGCGCGCGATCACCGATGCCGCGGCTCGCAAGCGGCCGATCGAACTGCTGGTGCGCGATTTCGACCGCTTCCGCACGGTGCGGATCGACTACCACGGCGGCCTGCGCTATCCGCGCCTCGAACGCATCGCGGGCAGCCCCGATCGCCTCGGTGACATCCTTGCACCGCGGCGTTGAGAACATGAAGCAAGTCGGAATCAGGGCGCCCGTGGAGCGCAGCTTGCCGCGCTGGAAGGCTGGAAAAGCGCAGCGCAGCGAGCTGCGTTCTACCCATGCGTGCCGGTTCGCGGTGTATTCGCCGCCACCCGGCAGCAAGCCGGCCGAGGCTTGGCGCAGATCAGCACCCGGGAATGCATGAGCAAGACCTACGACCGTCGCTATTTCGACCGCTGGTATCGCGATCCGGCCCACCGCGTGCGTGCCCTGGGCGAGAGCCGTCGGCGCATCGCCATGGTCGTCGCGCTGGCCGAGTACTACCTCGGCCGGCGCATCGTCAACGTGCTCGACGTCGGCTGCGGCGAAGGGGTATGGCGCGCCCCGCTGCGCACGTTGCGCCCGGGCATCGACTACCTCGGCCTCGATGCCAGCGAGTACGCGGTCGCGCGCTATGGGCGTACGCGCAACCTGCGCCTCGCGCGCTTCGCCGATCTCGCCGAGCTGCGCTTCGAGCGGCGTTTCGACCTCATCGTCTGCTCGGACGTGCTGCACTACCTCGAGGCCGGTGAAATCGTGCGTGGCCTGTCGGGATTCGGCGAGCTGCTCGAGGGCATGGCCTTCCTCGAGGTGTTCACGAGCCGCGATCCGATCGAGGGCGACACGAACGGCTTCATCCGCCGCACTCCGGCCTGGTATCGCGCGCGCTTCGCCGGGGCCGGCCTGCTCGCGGTCGGATCGCAGGCGTACCTCGGGCCGCGCCTGATGCGTTCCGTGTCGGCCCTCGAGCGGGCCTGAGCACTGCGTCGGTCTGGCCCTGCGCGCGCCGGAACCGGGCTGCCCGTCGCGATTGCCGGACGCGCGCCGGCGGCGTACCGTTCGCCGACCAACCTCGGGAGGGAAGGTTCATGCGCGTAGTCGTCGCGGCGCTGCTCGGCGCCATCGTGATGTTCTTCTGGCAGTTCGCATCGCACATGCTGCTGCCGATCGGCGAGATGGGTTTCCGTGCACCGCAGAACGAGGACGTGGTGATCCAGGCGATCGCCGGCGGCACGCCGCAATCGGGCATCTACGCGCTGCCGTACATCGACATGGCCAGGTTCGAGGACGAAGCGGTGCAGAAGGCCTGGGTCGAGAAGGCCAAGGCCAACCGCTTCGCCTTCGTCGTGGTCAGCGAGCCGCAGGCCGACCCGGCCAGCATGGGCCCTCAACTCGGCAAGCAGTTCGTCGCGAACCTGCTCGGTGCGTTGATCATCGCCTTCGTCCTCGCCGCGACCCCATGGGGATTCGGTGCGCGCGTGCTCGGCAGCCTCGGCTTCGGCATATTCGGCTGGCTGCTCAACATCGTGCCGCAGTGGAACTGGTATCGCTTCCCGTCCGACTTCATGCTCGGCGGCCTGCTCGACCAGGGCATCGGCTGGCTGCTCGCCGGCATCCCGATCGCATGGTGGCTCGGTCGGCGCTGAGCGCACCGCGTTTGCGGGCATGGCGGGGCGCGGCGATAATCCGCGCCCCGTTTGCGTTCCCGGATTTCCCCCATGCTCGATCCCGTCCTGCTGCGCACGCGACCCGAGGTCGTCGCCGAACGACTCGCCCTGCGCGGCTATGTCCTCGACGTCGCCGCTTTAGAAGCGCTGGAGGCCGAGCGCAAGGCCGTGCAGGTCGAGACGCAGGACCTGCAGAACGTACGTAATACTCAGTCGAAGCTCATTGGGCAGCTCTCCGCAAGTGCGAATAGGTTTGCGGCGGAGGAAGACTACGATCAAGCCAATTTCTACCGCGAAAAGTTCGAGTCGGCGAAGGCCGAAGTCTCCGGCATCGGCGACCGGCTCAAAGCCAACGAGCAGCGCCTCGCCGACATCCAGCAGCAACTCGCCGCCTTGACCCTCGTCGTGCCGAACCTCGCGGACGGATCGGTGCCGCAGGGTGCCGACGAGGCCAGCAACGTCGAACAGCACCGCTGGGGCACGCCGCGCGCGTTCGACTTCGCGGTCAGGGACCACGTCGAACTCGGTGCGCGCAACGGCTGGCTCGACGCGGAAACGGCCGCAAAACTGTCCGGCGCGCGCTTCACCGTGCTGCGCGGGCCGCTGGCACGCCTGCATCGCGCGCTCGCCCAGTTCATGCTCGACCTGCACACCGCTGAGCACGGCTACGAGGAAACCAGCGTTCCGCTGATCGTCAACGCGGAGTCCATGCAGGGCACGGGCCAGTTGCCGAAGTTCGAGGAAGACCTGTTCGCGACCGAAGTCAATGGCGCGCACCGCTACCTGATCCCGACCGCCGAGGTGCCGCTCACCAACATCGTGCGCGACCGCATCGTCGATGCCGCGCAGCTGCCGTTGCGCATGACCGCGCATTCGCTGTGCTTCCGCGCCGAGGCCGGTTCTGGCGGGCGCGACGTGCGCGGCATGATCCGCCAGCACCAGTTCGAGAAGGTCGAACTGGTCAGCATCACGCGCCCGGCCGACAGCGCCGACGAGCACGAGCGCATGACGCGCAGCGCGGAGGCCGTGCTCGAACGCCTTGGCCTGCCGTACCGGCGCATGCTGCTGTGCACGGGCGACATGGGCTTCTCGGCGGCGAAGACCTTCGACCTCGAAGTGTGGCTGCCGAGCCAGGGCACCTATCGCGAGATCTCGTCGTGCTCGAACTGCACCGACTTCCAGGCCCGGCGCATGCTCGCGCGCTGGCGCAACCCGGACACCGGCAAGCCCGAACTCGTGCACACGCTCAACGGCTCCGGCGTCGCCGTCGGCCGCGCGCTCATTGCGGTGATGGAGAACTGCCAGAACGCCGACGGCTCGATCGACGTGCCCGAAGTGCTGCGTCCGTACATGGGTGGGATCACGCGGCTGGGATAGACTGCCGCTCGACGAACGAGGAGAGGTGGCCGAGCGGTTTAAGGCAGCAGTCTTGAAAACTGCCGTAGGTGCAAGCCTACCGTGGGTTCGAATCCCACCCTCTCCGCCAGATGCACAAAGGGCCCCGACAGGGGCCTTTTGTGCATCTGGTAGAGCGGGTTGGTGGACGAGACCACCGGGTGACTCGGGCCCTCCCGGCCCTCGCCCTTCGGGCCATCGCCTGCGGCGATGTTCGCTCCGGCATCCTGCCTTCGCAGTCGACAAATTTGCCGGGAGCAAATTTGGACAGCCGCAGGCTGGCCCGCGCGGAGCGCGGGTCCGGCTCAGGGATGAGCCGGACATATCCCACCCTCTCCGCCAGATGCACAAAGGGCCCCGAGAGGGGCCTTTTGTGCATCTGGTAGAGCGGGTTGGTGGACGAGACCACCGGGTGACTCGGGCCCTCCCGGCCCTCGCCCTTCGGGCCATCGCCTGCGGCGATGTTCGCTCCGGCATCCTGCCTTCGCAGTCGACAAATTTGCCGGGAGCAAATTTGGACAGCCGCAGGCTGGCCCGCGCGGAGCGCGGGTCCGGCTCGGGGATTAGCCGGACATATCCCACCCTCTCCGTATCCGGAGTCCGCCGCGCCGCGTCGCGCGAGCGAGCGGTATACGAAGTAAAAGATGCATTAATATACAAACAGCTCCGGGATGCATCGAGTGAACGTCGGCAAAACCCTCGATGTACGGTTCATGACGCGAGGGTTCCACGGCCCGCGCGGTTCAGGACTCGTGCAATCGCCGGCTGCCAGTCTGACTCCACCAACGAACGGGCCGATGCCCGAGGAGTAGACGAAGATGAAGAACAACAACCTGGTGGCGTCGATGGCCGTGGCCGGAATGCTGGCGCTCTCGGCGCCCGTGTTCGCGAGCTCGAACGCAATGCCGCAGACCCCCGACAACGGTTCGGAGCAGCCGGTCACCGACACGTGGATCACGACCAAGGTCAAGGCCGAGCTCGCGACGACCGAAGGCGTGAAGAGCACCGAGATCAGCGTGACGACGGTCGACGGCGTCGTGACCCTGACCGGCGTGCTCGCGAGCGAAACGGGTCGCGAGAAGGCGATTGCAGCCGCCAAGAGCATCAAGGGCGTAAAGCGCGTCGACGCGTCGGGTCTCAAGGCGAGCTGATCGGGGCCGCTCGAGGGCCGGTGTTCGCGCACGGCCCTCGCGCCAGGCTACAGGTTCGAATCGCGTGAATGATCGTTGCATCATCGAGAGGAAACCGCCATGAACGAAGATCGCATCAAGGGCAAGTGGAAGCAGCTCGCCGGCACGCTCAAGGAGAAGTGGGGCAAGCTGACCGACGACGACCTCAAGGTCGCGGAAGGCAACAGCGAATATCTGGCCGGCAAGATCCAGGAGCGTTACGGGCTCGCCAAGGACGAAGCGGAACGCGCCGTGCGCGACTTCGAGCGCGGGCTGTAATTGCCGTGATGCAGGGGTCGCCTGCAGAAGGAGGAAGGGTCGCTGCGGCGGCCCTTCTTCCTTGTCCACCTCGTCGACTGCCGGGATCAAGCGGACGGGCTTGACCGCGTCCATGCGATCGCGGCATGGTCACGCTACGAAGCGATCGCAAGGGAATGTGCCCGCGCAGTTCAACCCGCGATGGACCGCAACGCTGTTTCATCCACCCGTCGACGTCATCGCTCGACTCCCTACCCATGAACTCGGCTTGCCGGGTTCGCCTGGACGAATCGCGAATGGATTTGCCACTCACGCGCCTGCATGAAGTGACGACCGGCGACGACGGCGTCCTGCGCGGCATGCGCGTGGAGCTGCAGGCCCCGGATCGCATTGCGGTCTGGACCGGTGTGGTCGATCCGACATTCGCTCGTTCGACGGCGAACGCGCTCGATGCCGCGGACTTTCGCGAACGTTCGGTCGTGCATTTCATCGGCTGGGACCAGATCCAGGCGTTCTACAGCGACACGCCGTTCGCCGAACTGGTCGAGACGCTGCGCGAGCGCGTGATTCGACTGTCGACCTTGCCGCGCTCGGACGGGGCATAGACCCGTCGAGCCGATCGATCACGAGCGCCGTGGCGCGCGGTCAGCGCGGTCCGCTCCCGAGATGGCGCTCGAAATGACCGACCAGGCGCTGGAACGCGTGGATCGTCTGGTACAGGCCCTCGTTGTCCCAGCCGTGCCCGGCGTCGGGCAGGGTGACGAGTTCGACGTCCTTGCCGAGCAGCATGAGCTTGTGCGTCAGCGCGACCGAATCGCGGTACAGGACGACATCGTCGCGCATGCCGTGGATGATCATCAGCGCGCCCTCGAGTTGTTCGGCCTGGGTGTAGGCCGACGCCCTGTCGTAGGCGTCCGCATGATCCTGCGGACGGCCCATGACGCGCATCTCGCCGGTCAGGGCATGGCGGACGTTCGTGGCCGGTGCGCCGGCGACGCCGGCGCGGAACAGGCCGGGGCGCGTGGCCATCGCCATGACCGTCATGAGGCCGCCGTAGGACGATCCCCAGATGCCGAGGCGTCGCTCGTCGACGAACCCGGTCGAGGCGAGCCAGCGTGCACCGGCTTCGATGTCGGCGATGTCGATGCCGCCGTAGTCGAGCAGGATGCGCTGGCGGAACGCCTTGCCATGGCCGGAACTCCCGGCGACGTCGATGTTGAGCAGGACGAATCCCTGCTGCGCGAGGTAGTGATCGAGTCCCCAGGTCGGATGGGCGACGCGGCCACCCCAACGGTTGCGCACGGTGTTGCTGTAGATCGAACCGATGATCGCCGGATAGCGCCCGCGACTTGCGTCGAAATCCGGCGGCACGGTCAATCGGCCGTGCAGCGTCGCGCCATCGACCGGTGAACGAAACGTGATGTAGCGTGTCGGCGCCCAGCGATGCTCCACGAAGGCCGCGAGCGGCGAACGCGTGATGCGGCGCTCGGCACCGGGGTCTGACGGAGAGCCGGCGAGTTCGGTCACGAAAAGATCGGGTGGCACCGTATCGCTCGAGAATTCGCCGGCGGCGAGACGCCCGTCCGGCGACACGGTGACGAAATGGGACCCCGCGCTGCGCGTCAACCGCTGCGGCGCGCCGCCGGCGAGCGGCACGCGGAACAGGTGGCGCTCCTCGGGTTTGCCGAGATTTCCGCTGATGAACAAGGCGCGCGCGGCCGGGACGAGCTGCACGTCATCGACGGCCCAATCGCCGCGCGTGATGCGCTTCGCCGCACCGCCGCGGCGTGCGCGCAGGTAGACGTGATAGTCCTCGTCGCGGTCGCTGGTGTAGTAGATGCCGCGTCCATCCGGAGCCCATGCGGCCCACCAGTCAGCGCTGACGTTGCGCGGATCGCGTTCCTCGAGCCAGGTTTCGACGCGACCGTCGCTCGCCGAGGCGATCAGCAGGCGCCGGTGCTTGACGTACAGGTCGCTGCCGTCGATCAGCAGCTCGCGCGCGTCCGGCGACCAGGCCAGCGTGAGCACGAGGTCCTCCGCGTTGCCTCCCAGCGCGAGCCAGCGCACCAGCGTGGTGTCGACGTCGATGATGCCGACGCGCCGCCGTTCGGCCGGTTCGCCCGGGAAGGCACGCGGCACTTCGCGCATGCGGGCCTCGTCGGGGAGGTAGTCGGGGATCGCGCGCATGCGCACCGCGCCGCGGTCGCTTTCGACGATCGCGATGTGTTTGCCATCGGGCGACCATTCGAGGCGGGTCGGAGTCGTCGTCGGTGACGTGCGCGCGAGCAGGCGCGTCGGTGCAACGGCATCGCCAGTGCGGGATGCCGCCCAGGCCTGCAGGAACACCGCGCCGTCGGTGACGAAGGCAATGCGTCGACCGTCGGGCGACACCGCATGGCGCACGGCGACGATGCCGGCGTCGAGCGTCGTCGCGGCCTCCGCGGTGGCCGCGAGCCGATGCACCTTGCCGCGCAGCGTCACGATCAACTGCTTGCCGTCCGGGTGCCAGGCGACCGTCTCGACGCCTTCGTCGCGCTCTGCGGCAACGTCCGCTTCGCGCCGAGCGACGACGGCATCGGTCGCGGATCCGCCGAGCGGTCGCGGCAATGCGGTGATCCGGCGTGGGCGCTCGGCGCCGGCATCGAGGATCCAGACGTCGCGGAAATTCGTGCCTTCGTCGTTCCACAGGAACGCCAGGTGCCGCGCATCCGGCGACCAGGTGAAACCGCTCGGCGCGGTGCCGATCAGGCGCGGCAGCGCGTAGAGCCGTTCGAGGGTCAGTGGCGCGGGCGGCGCTTCGGCCGCCGCCGTCAACGGCAATGCCGCACAGGCGGCGAGCGCGATCCAGGCGAACCGGCGCATGAAGGCGAAGCAGGGGCAGGGCACGGCGTACTCCTTGAAAATGGCGCGCGTGCCGCGCATCCTCGCAGAAGGTCGGCCGAATGCCGAGCGGGGTCGGGGTCGGGTCGACCGTTCCGGGCGCCGCATCGCGACAGGGTCCGAGCCGATCGCCCGGAGCAGGTTCGCAAGGAGCGCGCCATGATGCGAGTCGTTCTGATCGACGACCACGAGCTGGTCCGCACCGGTTTTCGCATGATCCTCGGGCAGCAGCCCGACATCGAGATCGTCGGCGAGGCGAGCGACGGCGAACGCGGTCTCGCGCTGTTGCGCACGCTCGCACCGGATGTCGCCCTGGTCGACGTGCACATGCCGGGCATCAGCGGCATCGAAGTGACCGAGCGCGCGCGCAAGCTCAAGCTCCCGACGCGCATCGTCATCGTGTCGATGGTCAGCGAGGCACCGTTTCCCAAGCGCCTGCTCGAGGCCGGCGCAAGCGGGTACCTGACCAAGGGCTGTGCCGCCGCGGAACTGCTGCGCGCGGTGCGCCAGATCGCCGACGGACGTCGCTACATCGCGCCGGAAATCGCCGAGGTCATGGCGCTCGCCACGCTCGGCGGGCATCCGGCGTCGCCGTTCGAGCTGCTGTCGTCGCGCGAACTGGAGGTCGCGCTGTTGCTCGCGCGCGGCCTCGCGATGCCGGTGATCGCCGCGCGCCTCAACCTCAGTGCGAAGACCGTCGCGACCTACAAGTACCGCCTGTTCGAAAAGCTCGCGATCGACAACTCGGTGACCCTGGCGCATCTCGCCCAGGTGCACGGCCTGCTCGACGGCCCGCCGACGCGCTGATACCGCCTTCGCGCGCGACGCGGCGACGCGCGCGCGGCACCGGGGGCGGCTGCGACGAACACGCGGT
>JAFLDX010000094.1 GCA_017302215.1 Lysobacterales bacterium | reverse complement strand
GCGCGCATGCCGCTGCGCGCGCCGGCGCGCGGAGCGCGGCCGTGAATGCGCGCGATCGCCTGCGCATCGCCGTGCAGAAGTCCGGCCGCCTGAGCGACGCCTCGCAGGAACTGCTGGCGCGCTGCGGGCTCGAGTTCCGGCGCAGCCGCGACAAGCTGTTCTGTTTCGGCGAGACCTTGCCGATCGACCTGCTGCTCGTGCGCGACGACGATGTGCCCGGCATGATTGCCGACGGTGTCTGCGACCTCGGCATCGTCGGGCGCAACGTGCTCGCCGAACAGGTGCTCGGCGCGAGTCGCGAGGGCCGTGAGCCGCCGTGCCGCGAAGTGCGCGGGCTCGGTTTCGGCCAGTGCCGGCTCGCGCTCGCCGTACCGCAGGATTTCGCCTGGGCCGGTGCGCCGAGCCTGGCCGGCCTGCGCATCGCCACGACCTATCCGAACCTGCTCGGCGACTGGCTCGACCGCGCCGGCGTCGCGGCGAAGGTGGTGACCCTGTCCGGTTCGGTCGAGATCGCGCCGCGCCTCGGCAGCGCCGATCTCGTCTGCGACCTCGTCTCGAGCGGCGCCACGCTGGCGGCCAACCAGTTGACCGAAGTCGCCGTCGTGCTCGGTTCCGAGGCGGTGCTGGCCGCCGGCGCGTCGTTGCCGGGGGACGAACGCGGGGAGCTGATCGAGATGCTGCTGCGGCGCATCGACGGGGTGATCCAGGTACGCGTGTCGAAGCTCGTGATGCTGCAGGCGCCACGCGCCGCGTTGGCCGAGATCGAGCGCCTGCTGCCGCGCGGGCAGCGCCCGACCGTGGTCCCGGTCGAAGGATCCGACGATGTCGCCCTGCAGGCCGTGTGCACCGACGCGATCACCTGGCAGCACCTGGAGGACATGAAGCGTGCCGGCGCGCGCCAGATGCTGGTCCTCCCGGTCGAGCAGATGCTCGCATGAAGCGGCTCGACTGGAGCACGCTCGACGCGCAGGCACGCCGGGAGGCGTTGCGTCGCCCGGCCCAGGCGACCGCTGCCGATACGCGCGCGGCGGTCGCGCGCATCATCGCCGAGGCGCGCAGCGGAGGTGACGCCGGCCTGCTTGCACTGACCCGTCGCTACGATCGATGCCGGCTCGAAGCGCTCGCCGTCGATGCCGCCGAATTCGCCGCCGCCGACGCGGCACTGTCCGAAGGCGTGCGCGTTGCGATCCGCGACGCGCGCCGAAGGATCGAACTGTTCCATCGCGCCGGCGCGCCGCAGGCCTACAGCATCGAGACGGCGCCCGGGGTGGTCTGCGAATGCATGCTGCGGCCGATCGATCGCGTCGGCCTGTACGTGCCGGCCGGCGGTGCGCCGCTGCCCTCGACCGCATTGATGCTCGGCGTGCCGGCCGAGATCGCCGGTTGTCGCGACATCGTGCTGTGCACGCCGCCGCGCAGCGACGGACGCTGTGACGAGGCCGTCCTCTACGCGGCGCGCCTGTGCGGCATCGAGCGCGTGTTCAAGCTCGGCGGCGCTCAGGCGATCGCGGCGATGGCGTACGGCTGCGGGTCGGTTCCGCGCTGCGACAAGCTGTTCGGTCCCGGCAACGTCTGGGTCACCGAAGCCAAGCAGCAGGTGGCAGCCGACGTCGACGGGGCCGCGGTCGACCTGCCGGCCGGGCCGTCCGAAGTGCTCGTGATCGCCGATGCCGCGGCCGATCCGCGCTTCGTCGCAGCCGACCTGCTCGCCCAGGCCGAGCACGGCGGCGATTCGCAGGTCATCCTCGTCACCACGTCGAACGCGCTGGCCGATGCGGTCGCCGACGAGGTCGATGCACAATGCCGACGCCTGCCGCGCGCCGAGATCGCGCTGCGTGCATTGGCTCACGCGCGCCTCTTCGTCGTCGACTCGCTCGCCATCGCGGCCGAGATCAGCAATGCCTACGCTCCGGAGCACCTGATCCTCAACATCACCGATCCGCGCGCGCTGCTCGCGACGATCCGCAGCGCCGGCTCCGTGTTCCTCGGGCCGTGGTCGCCGGAATCGGTCGGCGACTATTGCAGCGGCACCAACCACGTGTTGCCGACCTACGGGCATGCGCGTGCCTGGAGCGGCCTGTCGGTCGCGGCGTTCCAGAAGCAGATCACCGTGCAGCAGCTCTCGGCCGACGGCCTGCGCGCGATCGGTCCGTGCACGACGACCCTCGCCCGGGCGGAACGACTCGATGCCCACGCGCGCGCGGTCAGCCTGCGTCTCGACGTTCTGGAAGCGCGCGCATGAGCGTCCTCTCGCTGGCCCGACCCGAGATCGTCGCCCTGCAGCCCTATGCCTCCGCTCGCGTCGAAGCGGACGGCGGCGAGGTCATGCTCAATGCGAACGAACTGCCCTGGCTGCCGCCCGGGGCGACGCCGGACCCGCGTTCGCCGTCGCTCAACCGCTACCCGGACCCGCAGCCGCGCATCCTCGTCGAGCGCCTGGCGGGCCTGTACGCGGTCGACGACAGCCAGATCCTCGTCGGTCGCGGCAGCGACGAAGCGATCGACCTGCTCGTGCGGGCGTTCTGCCGACCCGGTCGCGACGCCGTCGCGATCTGCCCGCCGACATTCGGCATGTACGCGATCAGTGCGGCGGTGCAGGGCGCGTCCGTGGTCGAGCTGCCGCTCGACGATGCGTTTGCGCTCGACGCGACGGCCCTCGTCGCGCGGCTGCCGGCTTCGGTCAAGATCGTCTTCCTGTGCTCGCCGAACAACCCGACCGGCGGGCTCGTCGCGATCGAGGACATCGAGTACGTCGTCACGGCGCTGAGCCGGCGTGCGCTGGTCGTCGTCGACGAGGCCTACATCGAGTTCGCCGACGCACCGAGCGCCGCTGGCCTGCTGCGGCGCCATCCGAACCTGTGCGTCCTGCGCACGCTGTCGAAAGCCTGGGGCCTGGCCGGCGCGCGCGTCGGCTGCCTGCTCGCGGCAGCCGAGATCGTCGCCCTGCTGCGGCGGATCATGCCGCCGTATCCGCTGCCCACGCCGAGCATCGTCGCCGCCCTGGCCGCGTTGACCGCCGATGGCCTCGCCCTGACCACGCAGCGCGCCGCCCTCGTCGTGTCCGAGCGCGAGCGCATGGCTGCCGAACTCGCGCGCCTGCCGCATGTCGATCGCGTGCTGCCCTCGCGGGCGAACTTCCTCTGCGTCGGTTTCGACGAGAGCACGCGCGTGCAGCGCGACCTGCTCGCCGCCGGCGTGGTCGTTCGCGATGTCGGACGCCACCCGGGCCTCGCCGGCTTCCTGCGCATCAGCATCGGCCGGCGCGAGGAGAACGCGCGCCTGCTCGAGCTGCTGATCCGGCGCGAGTACGGCACGTGAGCCTGCGCAAGCTGCTGTTCGTCGACCGTGACGGTTGCCTGATCGAGGAGCCGTCCGACTTCCAGGTCGACCGCTACGACAAGTTCTCCCTGCTCCCCGGCGTGGTCGCCGCGCTGCAGCGCTGCGTCGCCGCCGGCTACGAGCTCGTCATGATCACCAACCAGGATGGCCTCGGCACGCCGTCGTTCCCGGAAGAGGACTTCCGCGGTCCGCACGAGTTGCTGCTGCGCGTGCTCGCCTCGCAGGGCATCCGTTTCGTCGAGGTGCTCATCGATCGCAGTTTTGCCGGCGAGGGGCTCGACACGCGCAAGCCCGGCACCGGCATGGTCCGCCACTGGCTCGCCCGCGACGACTGGTCGCGCGCGTGCTCGGCCATGGTCGGCGACCGCGATACCGACCTGCAGTTCGCCGCCAACGTCGGCGTACGCGGGCTGCGCGTCGGCAATGCGCCGGATGCGCTCGACTGGTGCGAGATCGCGCACCGCCTGTGCGACGCGCCGCGCACCGCCGAAGTCGCGCGCGCGACGCGCGAGACGCGCATCCGCGTGCGCGTCGATCTCGACGCGGGTGCCCGTGCGGCGATCCGCAGCGGACTCGGCTTCTTCGACCACATGCTCGAACAGATCGCCCGCCACGCCGCCTTCAGCCTCGAGATCGACTGCGAAGGCGATACCCATGTCGACGACCACCACACGATCGAGGACTGCGCGCTCGCCCTCGGCCAGGCCCTGCGCGAGGCGCTCGGTGACAAGCGCGGCATCGGCCGCTACGGTTTCACCCTGCCGATGGACGAGAGCCTGGCCAGTGCGGTGATCGACCTGTCGGGTCGTCCCTACCTCGTTTTCGACGGGCAGTTCCCGCGCGAACGCGTCGGCGAGGTCGCCACCGAGCTCGTGCCGCACTTCTTCCGCTCGCTGTGCGAAACCCTCGGCGCCAACGTGCATCTCTCGGTTCGCGGCGAGAACGCACACCACATGGTCGAGGCCTGCTTCAAGGTCTTCGCGCGCGCGCTCGGCCAGGCCATCCGTGTCGACGGCGACGAGTTGCCGAGCACGAAGGGCGTGCTGTGAGCACGCCACGTGACGTCGTCCTCGTCGATGCCGGCGGCACCAATATCGGTTCGGTGCGCTACGCGCTCGAACGCCTCGGCGTCCACGCGACCACGAGTGACGATGGCGGACGCATCCGTTCCGCCTCGCACGTGATCCTGCCCGGCGTCGGCGCGGCCGGACCCGGCATGGCGCGCCTGCGCGCGTCGGGACTCGTCGATGTACTGCGCGGGTTGCGCCAGCCGGTGCTCGGCGTCTGCCTCGGCATGCAGTTGCTGTTCGAGCACTCCGAGGAGGGCGACGTCGACTGCCTCGGCGTGGTACGGGGCCGCGTGCGCCGCCTCGTTCCGGGCGGGCAAAGGCGCGTTCCGCACATGGGCTGGAATCGCCTCGAGCGCCGGCGCGACGATGCCCTGTTCGCCGGGCTCGAGCCGGTCGCGCATGCGTACTTCGTGCACGGTTATGCCGCGCCGGCCGATGCCTCGACGCTCGCCAGCGTCGACTACGGCGCGCCGCTCGCCGCGGTCGTGAGAGCCGGAAATTTCGTCGGCATGCAGTTCCACCCCGAACGCTCGGCCGCGGTCGGCGCACGCCTGCTCGCGAACTTCCTCGCTGCATGAGCCTCGAGGCGATTCCCGCGCTAGACCTGCGCGAAGGCCGCGTCGTGCGCCTGAGGCAGGGCGACTACTCGCGCGAGACGGCCTACGCCGTCGCCCCGCTCGTGCAGGCGCGGCGCTACCGCGATGCCGGCGCTCGCCGCCTGCACGTGGTCGACCTCGACGGCGCACGCAGCGGGCGGTTCGAGAACCTGCGCGTGATCGAGTCGCTGGCCGGGCTCGGCCTCGCGGTGCAGGTCGGCGGTGGCGTGCGTGCGGACGACGACGTGCGGCGCCTGTTCGAGACCGGGGCCGGGCGCGTCGTGATCGGCAGCCTCGCGATGCGCGAACCCGAGCGCGTTCTCGAATGGATCGCGCGGTTCGGCGCCGAACGTATCGTCGTCGCGCTCGATGCGCGCTTCGTCGACGGCGCGTGGCGCCTCGCGGCGAGCGGCTGGACCGAGACGGTGACCCTCACGCTCGACGCGCTCGCGCCACGCTACGCCGAGGCCGGAGCGCGCCACCTGCTGTGCACCGACATCGAGCGCGACGGCATGGCCAGCGGTCCGAACCTCGCCCTCTACGAACATCTCTGCACGCTCGCGCCGAGCCTCGCCGTGCAAGCCTCGGGCGGCGTGCGCGATCTCGCCGACATCGACGCGCTGCGCGCCACGCCCGCGGCGGCGGTGATCCTCGGCCGCAGCCTGCTCGACGGCGACCTCGACCTGCGTGCGCTCGCGCCATGCTGACCCGTCGCATCATCCCGTGCCTCGACGTGCGCGACGGCGTCGTCGTCAAGGGCGTGTGCTTTCGCGATCACGTCGTCGTCGGTGACATCGTGGCGCTGGCGGAACGCTATCGCGACGAGGGCGCCGATGAACTCGTTTTCTACGACATCACGGCGAGCCCCGAGGGTCGTCGCGTCGATCGCGCCTGGATCGAGCGCGTCGCGCGCGTCATCGACATTCCGTTCTGCGTCGCCGGCGGCATCCACGATGTCGGCGCAGCGCGCGAGATCCTGCACGCCGGGGCCGACAAGATATCGGTCAATTCGCCCGCGCTCGGCCGCCCCGGCCTGATCGACGAACTCGCCGCGGCATTCGGCGTGCAGTGCGTCGTCGTCGGCATCGACAGCCGGCTTGACGCCGACGGCGAATGGCGCGTGCGTCGTTTCAGCGGCGATCCGTCCAGCATGCAGGCGCTGCCACGGCGCACCCTCGACTGGATCGTCGAGGTGCAACAGCGCGGCGCAGGCGAGATCGTGCTGAACTGCATCGACGCCGATGGCGTGCGCGACGGCTACGATCTCAAGCAGCTGTGCGCCGCACGCGCACTCTGCCAGGTTCCCCTGGTCGCCTCGGGTGGCGCCGGCACGCCCGGGCATTTTCACGCCGTGTTCGCCGAAGCCGATGCGGATGCGGCGCTGGCCGCGAGCGTGTTCCACTCCGGTGCGATCGCGATTCCCGACCTGAAGCGTCATCTCGCCGCAAACGGCGTGGAGGTTCGACCATGAGCACCGTGCGCGAGCCCGACTGGGACAAGGTCGACGGGCTGCTGCCGGCGATCGTGCAGGACGCGCGCAGCGGCGCGGTGCTCATGCTCGGCCATATGAATCGCGAAGCGCTCGCGGCGACACGCGCGAGTGGCCGGGTGACCTTCTTCAGTCGCAGCCGGCAGCGCCTGTGGACGAAGGGCGAGACCTCGGGCCACGTGCTCGCGCTGGTCTCGCTCGATCTGGATTGCGATGCCGACGCGATCCTCGTGCAGGCGCTCCCGCACGGGCCGACCTGCCATGCCGGCACGACGACGTGCTTCGGCGAGATCTCGCCGCCCGCGGGATTCCTCGGCGAACTCGATGCACTCGTCGCCGCGCGCGCCTGCGCACGGCCGGCCGGCAGCTACACGACGGCGCTGTTCGAATCGGGCCTGCGCCGCATCGCGCAGAAGGTCGGCGAGGAAGGCGTCGAGACCGCGCTGGCGGCGGTCGGTGGCGATGACGGCGAACTGCTCGGCGAGGCTGCCGACCTCGTGTTCCACCTGCTCGTCCTGCTGCGTGCGCGTGGCCTCGGCCTGGCCGATGTCACGCGCATCCTCGCCGCCCGCCACGCTCGCGCGCCTCGGCCCGCCCGGACGGGACGATCGCCATGAGTCGCGTTCAAGGCGTCGTGTCGAAGCCGTCGCGGAACAGCACGTCGTCGGGATCGAGGATGTCGAGGAAGACCGCGTCGGGCACGCCGGGCGTGCCGCTGCCGGCCGCGTTCGAGCCCTGCACGTAGACGAGGTGGCGGCCCGGAGCGAGGCCGCTCGTGTCGACGAAACCGCTGACCGATTCGGTCTTGGCGTCGAAGTTGCCGTCAACGGCAGCGAGCGGGATCGCCAGCGCATCGACATGCCACGGCGGCAGGTCGACGGTGGCGCGCGCGGCCGTGATCACGTACGTCGTCTGGGCCGGTGACGTCGTGCGGTAGCGCAGGTCGTTGATCGTCGCCGAGACCCGGGCCGGCGTGCCGGCCACGACCTGCGACGGCACGACGGCAAGGCCGTAGGCCTCAGGCCCGAGCGGCAGGCGATAGGGCGACTGCGCCGTGCGCGCGGCGTACTTCAGTGCGGCGAGATTGGTCGGCAGCACGGTCGACTCGAAGCTCGAGCACGGCTGGAAGAAGCTCGTGCCGATTTCCATGACGAACGACGGTGCGCCGAGCTGGCCGTAGAACGTGTCGATCGTCCCGCCGTCGGTGGGATAAAGGTCGACCGCCGGCATCGGATCGTACGTGTTGAACCAGGCGAGGCGGCGGCCGAGCACCTGGAAGGCCGGCCCGTTCGGGCTCGCCGCCTCGACATCGCCCCACGGATACAGCACGAGGCCGGCGTAGCTGTGGATGTCGAAGAACAGGCCGGCGTAGTCGTTCGGTGCGGCGATCGTGGTGCCGTCGGCCTTGCGGTCGGGCAGGGCGCCGCCGCTGAAGCTGCCGTCGCCGCCCTGGATGCCGGCGACGTAGCGGACCAGGTTCTGCGTCTCCGGTTCCGACATCGCGCTCGGGCCGCGGTAGACCGCATCGCACGGCGCGCCGCTCGAGCCGCCCGGTGCGCTGTTCCAGTGGAACGGGAAGTTGCGGTTGAGGTCGATGCCGGCATGGTAGGAGCTGCTCGGGGTGCCCGGGCAGACGTTGTTCGCGGTGTCGGTGTTCTTGCGCCACAGCACGCCGGCCTCGGCCTTCTTGCGGCCATCCGGATTGGCGTGCAGGACGAAGCGGAAGTCGACATGGTCGATCAGCCAGGTCGCCTGGGCGTCGCTGCCGTAGCCGTTCACGAGCCACTCGGCAAGGCGCGTCATCAACTCGGCCGGTGCGTATTCGCGCGCGTGGATCGAACTGAACACGACCATGCGCGGACGGTCCGGATCGGCAGCGGCCGTCGCGAGGTTGGTCACGCGCAGGGCGCGCATGCGATAGCCGCGCGTCGAATCCTGCACGCGCTCCCAGGTCGGGCCGACATCGTCGGCAGCGGCGAGTTGGGGATGCGCAAGGACGAGGTCGTCGACGCGCTGGGCCGTCTCCTCGACCGTGCGGTAGCAGGCGAACGACGGGATGCTCTCGATCGATGCGCCGGGCGGCTGCAGTTCGCGCAGCAGCGCCGAGGAGACGACGTCGACCTGCACGTCGAGACCGGCCCCGGCCAGGAAGGCGATGCCGGCGGCATCGGCCTCGACCGTCACCACGCGCTTCTCGCGGTCGATGATCGCGTGCTGGAAGTGTTCGCCGAGCCGTTTGAGCTGGCTCGGGTCGGAATAGCGCGCGTCGACGATCCATTCGTCGGCGCGCGCATTGGCAGGCAGGGCGACGGCCATGGCCGCGCCGAGCAGGATCGTCTTGAGCAAGGCAGTTCCCCCGGTGGCGCGCGAAAGGTACCGCCAGATGCGCAGGCCGGGAAGGGCTCGGTCCGGCCCGCGTTCGGGCGAGGGGGAGGGTGGCGGGTGGTCGTGCGGCGCCGACCGAACCGCGCTTAACGGAATGTTTCCATTTGCCGAAAGCCTCGCGTACACTCCGCCGCACTGTGTATGCCGGAATCACAATCAACCGTGACACGGGCATAGCCGATCCTTGATCTGCCTGCTTGCCGCGTCCCGCTACTCCTTGCACACCCAGTACCACGACGCTTCACGAGGGGCGCGTGTTTCCCATCAAGTTCCAACGTTCAAGGATTCTTCGTCATGTCCAATCGCGAAAACGGCACGGTCAAGTGGTTCAACGACGCCAAGGGTTTCGGCTTCATCACGCGTGAGTCCGGCCCGGACGTGTTCGTGCACTTCCGCTCGATCGAAGGCACCGGCTTCAAGTCGCTCGCCGAAGGCCAGAAGGTCAGCTTCACCGTGACCCAGGGCCCGAAGGGCCCGCAGGCGGAAGCCGTCCGCGCGGAGTGATCCGCCGCCACGCGCGCACCACCGGCCCCGGACGTTCGCGCCCGGGGCTTTTTCTTGGCATTTCCGATCGTCCGCGATCGCTGCCCGAACGCGCTTCGCTCGCGTCGAGGCGCGCTCCGATCCCGGGTCCCCACGACGGCGCAAGCGTGCGCACGTTTCGTCCCAGCCAATCCAGTCCCGCCCATGCAGATCGCCGAACGCACCGTCGCCTCATTCCACTACACGCTGACCAATGATGCCGGCGAGGTGCTCGACAGCTCGCAGGGTCGCGAGCCGCTGACCTATCTGCATGGCGCGTCCAACATCGTGCCGGGCCTCGAGGCGCAGATGGCCGGCCACGTCGCCGGCGACCGCTTCGCCGCCGATGTCGCGGCCACCGACGGCTACGGCGAGCACGTCCCCGAACTGGTCCAGATCGTCCCGCGTGCGGCCTTCGCCGGCGTCGACGATCTCGAGGTCGGCATGCAGTTCCAGGCGCAGACCGGGCAGGGCGCGATTCCGGTCGTCGTCACCGCGATCGAAGGCGACGACGTCACCGTCGACGGCAACCACCCGCTGGCCGGCGAAACCCTGCACTTCGCGATCGAGATCGTCGAGGTGCGCGAGGCCAGCGTCGAGGAAGTCCTGCACGGCCACGTGCACGGCGCCGGCGGGCATCATCACTAGGGCTTGAGGCGAGGGGCCAGGGGCGAGGGCGCGCTGATCGTGCCCCGCGATGGCCGAACACGCGGTACAGCCTTGCAGCGCCGGCACGCGCGCCGATTCTCGAGCCCTCGCCCCTGGCCCCTAGTCACGCGCTTCACGCACCGGCAGCGGCACGTTGCACAGGTCGATGCGGCCGGCCGGAACGAGGTACCAGTCGTCGCGGCGGTTGCGGCGCGACTCGACGAGGGCCCGGAATGTCGCGGTGTCGGTGCGCAGCCGTTCGAGCCGGCTGCGCTCGGTGGCCGGCACGTCGGCGGCGAGCCGGATCGAGGTGATCGGCACGCGCTGCTCCGGTTTCTCGTAGAAACCGAGCGGGCCCGTTCCGCGCGGCAGCGACGACAGCAACTCCATGCCCTTGACCACGCGCCCGACCGTGGCGATGTTGCGGTCGAGTTGGCGTGGCGCATGGCCGATGACGACGTAGAGCTCGGCACCGCTGCCCGACTCCGCCTCGTTGCCGCGCCCCGCGCCGACCATGCCGTAGCAATGGGCGAGCCAGGCTTGCCGCGATGCCGGATCGCGCGCCGCCGGAAAACCGTTCGAGAACCCGACCTGCGGCGCGAACACGTCGCCGTCGTCCAGCCGCGTGAACGCGAGCCCTTCCGACGATCGCGTGAACTCGGGCGCGAGCGTGCGCTTCGCTTCGCCGAACGGGCGTGCCCTGGCCTCGTTCTCGCCCTCCGGATCGCCCCACTGCGTCACGAAGTTGTCCTGCACGCGCACGATCGCGAGTCCGTCGAAGTATTTCTGCCGGACCAGCGTGCGGATGTTGTCCGCGTGCAGCGGTGCGAACGCGCTGGCGAGCTCGATGACGACGCGGCCACCCGGCAGTTCGAGATACAGCGTGTCGGCCGGATCGAGCGTGCGCCAGTCCGAGGGTTTCGACGCATCGAGTACCTGTTGCATCGTCTTCGGCTTCGGCTCGCCGCGGGCGCCGTCGGCGCCCGCGGCGACGGTGGGTGCGATGACGGCGGGCGCGATGGCGAGACCGGCGACGACCAGGCAGCGCGGCAGACGTGAACGGATCGGCATGGCATCGGGCTCCGGGAACGGGTTGCGCGAGCCTAGCGCGCGGCGTGGCGCGTGGAGCCATGACTTTCGGCGCATCCACTAGCATCAAGTAAGCAGTATTGTCCAATTCACGCTATGACGGATTGGACAGGACCTGCCGTGGACGAGCTCGAGGGTCACCTCAAGAAGTTCCAGAAGGAGATGTCGGCTGGCACCGTGTCACTCGTGCTGCTCGGCGTCCTGGCGCGTGCCGACGAGCCGATGTACGGCTACCTCATCGCCAAGCGCCTCGGCGAGGCGGGCGAGGGCGTGCTGGCCGGCAAGCAGAGCGCGTTGTATCCGGTCCTGCGCAACCTGTGCGCGGCCGGACTGCTCGACAGCGAGATCGAGCCGTCGGTGGCCGGGCCGCCGCGCCGCTATTACCGCATCACCGCGACCGGGCGCACCGTGCTCGGCCAATGGACCGGGGCCTGGACGGCGACGCGCGACTTCGTCGACGGTGTCCTCGATGGACGCATCACGCAGGGGGCCAGCGCATGAACCCGTCGATTCCGAAAACGATCCGCGAGTATCTCGACCAGTTGCGCGAAGAATTGCACGGCGCCGACCCGGCCATGGTGCAGGACGCGCTGTACGACGCCGAGGAACACTTGCGCGCCGAACTGGCCGAGCACCCCGAACGCGATGAAGCGAGCGTGCTCGCAACGATCGCGATGAGCTACGGCGCTCCGGCCGAGGTCGCCGAGATCTACCGCGTCAAGGAGAGCGAGGTCGAACGCGCGCTGCGTCCGCCACGGCGGCGTCCGCCGGTCGAACGATCGCTGCTCGCGCGCTTCTTCGGTGTGGCCATCGATCCGCGCGCCTACGCGGGGCTCTTCTACATGCTCCTCGCCTTCGCCACCGGCATGTTCTATTTCACCTGGGTCGTGACCGGACTCAGCCTGTCGGCCGGCCTCGCGATCCTGATCATCGGCGTGCCGTTCGTGATCCTGTTCTTCGCGACGGTGCGCGTGCTGTCGTTCGTCGAGGGCAAGATCGTCGAGGCCATGCTCGGCGTGCGCATGCCGAGGCGTCCCGCCTTCGTCGAGCGCGGCCTGACCCTGTGGCAGCGCATCGGGGCGATGTTCACCGATGCGCGCACATGGACGACGATCCTGTACATGCTGCTGATGCTGCCGCTCGGGACCGTCTACTTCACGTTCGTGGTGTCCGGGTTCGCCGTTGCGTTGAGTCTCGTGATCGCGCCGTTCGCGCACCTGTATGCGGAGCATGGCGTGATCCACGTCGACGGCGAGGTGCTGCACTGGACGGCGCCCGACTGGTCGCTGCCGTTGTTCATGGTGGGCGGCATCCTGCTGCTGTTCGTGATGCTGCATGCCGCACGCGCGATCGGCCACTGGCATGGCCAGCTGGCCAAGCACCTGCTCGTGCGCATCGCCGATCCCGCACCGGCCAGTGCGCCGGTTCAGTAGCCGCTGGCGGCGTCGAGTTCGGCGATGTCGATGCCGGACAGCGCGAGTGCGGTCGCGGCGAGCAGCTCGTCGAGCTGGGCCACGCTGGTCGCGCTGACGATCGGCGCACTGATGCCGGGGCGCGCGATCAGCCA
>JAFLDX010000093.1 GCA_017302215.1 Lysobacterales bacterium | reverse complement strand
CGCAGGCCGAGGAGGCGCGGCGCGCGGCGGCGCTCGCGCTCGAGCAGGGTGAACGCGCGGAAGCCGTGCGGCGCATCCTCGTCGGCGTATTCGAGCAGGCCGCACCCGAAGCCAACGAAGGCCAACCGATCACGGCCCTCGAACTGCTCGAGAAGGGCGAACGCCAGATCGAGGGCGCGATCGGCGTGCAGCCGGCGGTCGAGGCCGATGCGGCCACGCTGATCGCCGAACTGTACGTGCAGATCGGCGTGTTCGATCGCGCCGAAGTGCTGCTGCAACGCGCGCTGCAGGCGACCGACGACCCGCGCGTTCCCGATGACGTCAGGGCGCGCGTGCTGGTGGGCATCGCCTCGATCGAGGACGAGAAGGCGGCGCACGACGACGCGATCGAGCACGCCCGGCGCGGTCTCGACCTGCTCGCCGATGGCGGTCGCGGGGTCGCGCCGACCGTGGCCAAGGCCCACTACGTGATCGCGCACAGCCTGATCGCGCTCGGCCGCGTCGACGAGGCCGAGGCCCTGCTGCGCGAGTCGCTCGAGCGCGACCGCGCCGCGCTCGGCGAGAACAGCGACGCCGTCGCCGACGGCCTGGTCCAGCTCGGCAACGTGCACGCCGAGGCCCTGCGCTTCGACGCGTCGGAACAGGCCTTCCGCCAGGCCATCGCGGCGTTCTCGGCGACCTACGGGCCGGACAGCTACCACGTCGCCCACGTGCTCAACGAGTTGAGCAACATGCTGCAGGACAAGCGTGATCTTGCCGGGGCCGAAGCCGCCTTGCGCCAATCGCTCGACATCCGCCTGCGCACGGTCGGCGAGGACCATCGCGACACGTTGATCGTGCGCCACAATCTGCTGATCCTGCTCGAGGGCGAGGGCCGCATGGCCGAGGCCCTGCCGCAGCGGCTCGCGGTGCTCGAGCGGGTCGGCTCCAGTGCGCGCCTGCATCCGCGCGATGTCGCTTCGTATCGGCTTGCGGCCGGCCGCGACCAGCGTGACCTCGGTGATTTCTTGGCGGCCGTGGCGAACCTGCGCACGGCCTACGAACTGTTCTCGGCATCGCTCGGCAAGGACAGCGACTCGGCGATCTCGACGTTGCGCAGCCTCGGCAGCACGCTCCAGCTGGCGGGGCGGATGGACGAGGCCGAATCGGTGCTGCGGCGTGCACTCGAACTGCAGCGGGGCCGCGCGCCGGCCAACCCCTTGCGCCTCGCCGCCGTGGAAGCCGACCTCGGCAACCTGCTGCGGCTGCGTGGCGGGTTCGACGAGGCGCGCACGCTGCTCGCCGGTGCCGCGAACGCCCTCGCCGCGCCGGTCTACGCGAACCACGCCGCGAGGCCGGCGGTGATGGTCGCCCAGGCCGAGCTCGAGCTCGCGGAAGGCGACACGGAGCACGCCCGCGAGAATGCCGAGAGCGCCCTGCGCCTGGCCCGCATCACCCTTCCGCAAGGCTACTTCCAGCTCGCCTCGCCGTTGCTGACGCTGGCCCGCGTGCACCTGGCCCGCAACGAGGCCGCCCAGGCCGAACCGCTGCTCGACGAAGCCTTGCGCGTGCGCACGGCCGTGCAGCCCGGCGGCGACGTGCGCGTGATCGAGATCGAGATCGAGCGCGTGCGCGCGTTCGGGATGCTCGGGCGCGCACGCGAGGCGACGTCCCTGCGCGAGGCAGTCGCCGCTCGCCTGCGTGCCTTGCCGCCGGTCCAGGCGGCCGGGCTGCAGGCGCGCATGGGCAACACCGGAACCGCGTCGGGCTCGCGACGCTGATCGCACGCCGATGAGGCACGTCGGGCGGCGTTGAGCCGGCTCGGGCAGCGCCGTCGTGCCGCACGCGATCGTCTCGCGCAGGGCGCCTTGCCGCGTGCGCGGCCGATCGGGCCTGGGTGCGGCCCGGCGACATTCCGCGCACCACGACACGCGTGATCATGGCGTGACCCGCATCCGGGCCGTTCCGCGCGCCCATACCGTGCGCCATTGATATGCTATGTGATGCACAGTATTGTGCGCCACATGGATCGGGATGGGCCGGGCGCAATTCGCGCCGCTCCCGTCGAGCGATGCCGGGGACAGCCGATGACCGACAGCGATGCGTTTGCCAAGCTCGAACTCGAACTGCGCCGCGGCGTGGTCGTGCTCGCCACGCTGTCGCAGTTGCGCACGCCGCGCTACGGCTACGGGCTGCGCCAGGCGCTGGCCGAGCAGGGCATGCCGATCGAGGAAGGCACGCTGTACCCGCTGCTGCGGAGGCTCGAGAGCCAGGGCCTGCTGCGCAGCGAATGGAAGATCGAGGACGGCCCGCCGCGCCGCTACTACGCCCTGACGGCCGAGGGTCGCCGGCTGCTCAGGAAGCTCGTCGATTCATGGCAGGGCATGAACGCCGCCATGGCCAGACTGTTGCAGGAGGACTGAGAGAGTGGAAGCGAACGAACTGATCGATGCCTGGGTCACCGACGTGGTCCTGCGCCTGCCGCGCCGCCAGCGCAACGACGTCGCGCTCGAGTTGCGCACCCTGCTCGGCGAGGAACTCGCCGAGCGCGTGCACGGCGCAGCACGTCCGCCCGACGCCGCGACGACGCTGGCGATGCTGCGCGCGTTCGGTCATCCCGCCGACGTCGCGGCGCGCTACCGACCGACCCTGAGCGTGATCGATCCGGCCGACGGACATGCCTTCGTGCGCTGGAGCATCGTCGGCGTCGCCGTGATCTGGATCATCGGCCTGCTCGAGCTCTTCTCGCAGCCACGCGATAACTCGGTCAGCTTGCTGGCCGTGCTCGGTGCCTGGTGGGGTCGCTCGGCATTGCCGGCGCTGTGGTGGCCCGGCGTGCTCGTGGTCTGGTTCGGATTGTCGGCGTGGTCGCGCCGACGCCGTTCGACGCCACCGGCCTGGACGCCGCGCACCGCAAGCCACGTCCACGGAGGACGCCCTGCGCTGCTGCTCGCCATGATCGGCATCGCCCTCGGTCTCATCGCGCTGGCCGTGCCGCGACTGTGGATCGACGCGATCTGGGCCGGCCGCGCGCCGGCGGTCGTGTACGAGGTCTTCACCTACAGTGACGCGTTCATGGCCGGTCCCGGCCCGGTCCTGTTCACCGTGCTCGCGCTCTACGTGCCGCTGTACGCGGCGATGATGTGGGTCGGGCAGAAAACGCCGCTGCTGCGCCGGATCGAGTTCGGCCTCGGCCTCGCCGGCGGCGTCGCGATGCTCTGGGCCGTGCTGGTCGGACCGGTGTTCATGGCGCCGGTCAGCGACGTCCCGATGCGCGCCGCGATGGTCCTTTCGATCGTGTTCGTGCTCGCCCACGCCGGATGGCGACGCTGGCGCCGGGTCACGCCGGCACCGGCCTGAGTTCCTGCGGGCGGCGTGCGCGATGGGCGTGCGCGGGCGTCCGTTCGCGCTGCGGCCACGCCCCGTGGTCGAGTGACGTCGCGCGTCCGGCTGCGTTACCCTTCGCGGCCCGTTCAAGCCCGGTTTTCCGCGCCCTCCATGCACGAATCCTACGATCCGCAGGCCGTCGAAGCCGCCGCACAGGCCTACTGGGACGCCACGCGCGCGTTCGAGGTGAAGGAGGAGCCCGGCCGCGAGAAGTTCTACTGCCTGTCGATGCTGCCGTACCCGTCCGGTGCGTTGCACATGGGCCACGTGCGCAACTACACGATCGGCGACGTGATCAGCCGCTACCAGCGCATGCAGGGCAGGAACGTCCTGCAGCCGATGGGCTGGGATGCGTTCGGCCTGCCGGCCGAGAATGCGGCGATCGCGCGCCGCACCGCGCCGGCGGCGTGGACTTACGCGAACATCGATCACATGCGCGCGCAGCTCAGGACGATGGGCTACGCGATCGACTGGACACGCGAATTCGCCACCTGTCGTCCCGATTACTACGTGCACGAGCAGCGCATGTTCACGCGCCTGCTGCGCAAGGGCCTTGCCTATCGCAGGAACGCGGTCGTGAACTGGGATCCGGTCGACCAGACCGTGCTCGCCAACGAGCAGGTCATCGACGGCCGCGGCTGGCGTTCCGGCGCACTTGTGGAGAAGCGCGAGATTCCGCAGTGGTTCCTGCGCATCACGGACTACGCGCAGGAACTGCTCGACGGTCTCGACACGCTGCCGGGCTGGCCCGACTCGGTCAAGACGATGCAGCGCAACTGGATCGGTCGCTCGGAGGGGATCGAGATCCGCTTCGACGTCGAAGGCGAAGATCCGGTCAGCGTGTTCACGACGCGGCCCGACACGCTGATGGGCGTGAGCTTCCTCTCGGTGGCGGCCGAGCATCCGCTCGCGGCCAGGGCCGCGCAGTCGAACCCGGATGTTGCCGCCTTCATCGAGGAGTGCCGCCATGGTGGCACCGCCGAGGCCGACCTCGAGACGCAGGAGAAGAGGGGCATCGACACCGGCTTCAAGGCGATCCACCCGGTCAGCGGCGAGGCGATCCCGGTGTGGGTGGCCAATTTCGTGCTGATGAACTACGGCACCGGCGCGGTCATGGGCGTGCCCGCCCACGACCAGCGCGACTGGGAGTTCGCGCGCAAGCACGACCTGCTGATCCGCATCGTCATCATTCCGGACGGCGTGCGCGAGGCGATCCGCGAACTCGGACGCGATGCCGTCGCCAACGCCGATCCGATGAGTGCGGCGCTCGGCGAGAGCCGGCCGATCGACGTCGTCGATCCGGTTGCCGCGATCGACGTGCTCGCCGAGTTCGAGAACCAGGTTGTCAGCGAGGGCGCGTACACCGACTACGGCACGCTGATCAACTCCGGCGAGTACGACGGCCTCGGCTTCCGCGCCGCGTTCGATGCGCTCGCCGCGCGTTTCGAGCGCGACGGCATCGGTGCGCGCCGGGTCAACTTCCGCCTGCGCGACTGGGGCGTGTCGCGCCAGCGCTACTGGGGCTGCCCGATCCCGGTCGTCTACTGTGCTGCGTGCGGCGCCGTGCCGGTGCCCGACGACCAGCTGCCGGTCGTGTTGCCCGAGGATGTCGCCGATGCGTTCGCCACGGCCGGCGGCGTGCAGTCGCCGATCAAGGCCGATCCGGAATGGCGCAGGACGACCTGTCCGCAATGCGGCGGCGCGGCCGAACGCGAGACCGACACGTTCGACACGTTCATGGAGTCGAGCTGGTACTACGCGCGCTACACCTCGCCCGGTGCGGGCGACATGGTCGATGCACGCGCCAAGTACTGGACGCCGGTCGACCAGTACATCGGCGGCATCGAGCACGCAATCCTGCATCTGCTGTACTTCCGCTTCTACCACAAGCTGCTGCGCGACGAGGGTCTCGTCGATTCCGACGAGCCGGCGGTCAACCTGCTGTGTCAGGGCATGGTCGTCGCCGAGACGTACTACCGCGAGGAAGAGACGTCGATTCGCAAGCTCCTCCCGGACGGCACGTCGACCACGGATGTCACGGTGAGCCGGACGTGGTTCAACCCGGCCGACGTCGATGTCGTGCGCGACGAACGCGGCCGCATCACCGGCGCAACGCTGCGCGCCGACGGTGGCGAGGTGCTGGTCGGCGGCAGCGAGAAGATGTCGAAGTCGAAGAACAACGGCGTCGACCCGCAGGCGATGGTCGGCAAGTACGGCGCCGACACGGTGCGCCTGTTTTCGATGTTCGCTGCGCCACCGGACCAGTCGCTCGAGTGGAACGAGGCCGGCGTCGAGGGCATGGCGCGTTTCCTCAAGCGCCTGTGGCGCGAGCTGCATGCGCATGTCGCGCAGCCGGATCACCCCGAGGTCGATCCGGGCGCACTGACGGCCGTGCAGAAGACCCTGCGCCGGCAAGTGCACGAGACGATCGCCAAGGTCGGTGACGACTACGGACGCCGGCAGTCGTTCAACACCGCGATCGCCGCGCTGATGGAACTGCTCAACGCGGTCACGAAGTTCGACGACGCGAGCGACCAGGGTCGCGCCGTGCGCCACGAGGCGTTCGAGTCGATCGTGCTGCTGCTCAACCCGATCACGCCGCATGCCTCGCATGCACTCTGGCAGGCGCTCGGCCGCGCGGAAACGCTGGTAGACGACCAGCCGTGGCCGCGCGCCGACCCCGCCGCGCTCGTGCGCGAGGCGGTCACGCTGGCCGTGCAGGTCAACGGCAAGCTGCGCGGCACGATCGAGGTCGCCGTCGCGGCCGGCAAGGACGAAATCGAAAAACTTGCCCTCGCCCAGCCGAAAGTCGCCGAACTGCTCGCCGGCAACGCGCCGAAGAAGGTCATCGTCGTGCCAGGGAAGATCGTCAACATCGTCGTCGCCGATTGATCGCGTGCGATCCCGCGGTATCGGCACACGGCGATCGAGGCGCGCCGGCTGGTGCGGACATCCTTCCCCGGTCCGCGCGGCGGCGACGCGGCGTCCGGCTCGCTGCCGGGGCGGCCCGCGCCGTATGATCGACACGTCGAGCTGCCTCCCGAACGTTGCCGGAACCCGTCCATGACCCTGCGTCGAACCCTGTTCGTCCTGATCGGCTGCGCGAGCCTCGTGCTGTCGGCCTGCGGCTTCCACCTGCGCGGCGAGGCGCGCCTGCCGGCGACGATGCAGCGCGTGCACATCGAGGGTGCAGAGCCGGTCAGTCCGCTCGGCCGCGACCTGGCCAAGGCGCTCGGGAGGGCAGGAGCCAGCGTCGTCGATGCGCCGGGCGCCGGCGTGGCGAGCCTGCGCATCACGAGCAACCGCCTCGGCACCGAGGTGCTCTCGGTCGGCGGCAATGCACGCGCCAACGAGTACACGTTGCGCTATCACGTCGAGTTCGACGTCGTCGCCGCCGGCGGCGAATCGCTGCTGCCGAAACAGGTCATCGAACTGACGCGCGAGTTCACCTTCGATGCGAGCCAGGCCCTCGGCGTGGCCGCCGAGCAGGACCTGCTGACCCGCGAACTGCAGCGCGAGATGGTGCAGGCGATCCTGCGCCGGCTCGAATCGCACGCGGCACCGTAGAACCGCGGCAGCGGAGCAAGCTCCGCTCCACGGACGCGGTGGCGGGGCGCGTGCCGATGCGAAGGCATGGCGTTTGTAGAGCCGAGCTTGCTCGGCTGAGGCGTTGCGGAAGGGCAAATGCTACGGACACGGTGGCGGGGCGCGTGCCGATGCGAAGGCATGGCGTTTGTAGAGCCGAGCTTGCTCGGCTGAGGCGTCGCGGAAGAACAAATGCAGCGGAGCAAGCTCCGCTCTACGCAAGCCGAGCACAAGCAGCGGAGCAAGCTCCGCTCTACGCAAGCCGAGCACAAGCAGCGGAGCAAGCTCCGCTCTACGGACACGGTGGCGGGGCGCGTGCCGATGCGAAGGCGTGGCGTTTGTAGAGCCGAGCTTGCTCGGCTGAGGCGTCGCGGAAGAACAAATGCAGCGGAGCAAGCTCCGCTCTACGCAAGGCGAGCACAAGCAGCGGAGCAAGCTCCGCTCTACGGACACGATGGCGGGGCGCGTGTCGATGCGAAGGCATGGCGTTTGTAGAGCCGAGCTTGCTCGGCTGAGGCGTCGCGGAAGGGCAAATGCAGCGGAGCAAGCTCCGCTCTACGCAAGGCGAGCACAAGCAGCGGAGCAAGCTCCGCTCTACGCAAGAGCCGGGCTTGTGCGGTTTCGGCACGACCGCGAGCCGGACCGCTACAATCGGCCGATGCCGGCCCGCCTCTCCGACCTGCCGAGACTGCTCGCCGCGCCCGCGATCGCGCCGGTGTGGCTGATCGCCGGTGCCGAACACCTGCTCGTCCTCGAAGCGGCCGATCGCGTGCGCGCGCGTGCGAAGGCGCTCGGCCATCTCGAGCGCGAGGTGTTCGACGCCGACGCGCGCTTCGACTGGAACGAGCTCGCCGCGAGCGGGCAGGCGATGTCGCTGTTCGCCTCGCGCCGCCTGATCGACGTGCGCCTGCCGACCGGCAAGCCCGGCAAGGACGGCGCGGCCGCGCTCGCCGAATGGGCCAACTCGCCGCCGCCCGACACGGTGCTGCTGCTGACTGCGCAGGAATGGAGCAAGCAGCACGAAGCGGCCTGGGTCAACGCGTTCGACCGGGCCGGCGTGGTCCTGCCGTTGTGGCCGCTGAAGCCGGAGGAACTGCCCGGATGGATCGGCGCGCGCTTCGCCTCGCGCGGGGTCAAGGCGACGCGCGAGGCCGTCGAGCGGCTTGCCGAGCGCGTCGAGGGCAACCTGCTGGCCGCCGCCCAGGAAGTCGACAAGCTGGCCCTGCTCGTCGACGGCGCGACGCTCGACGCCGACCTCCTCGAGTCGAGTGTCGCCGACGACGCACGCTTCGACGCGTTCCGCTTGACCGATGCGGCCATCGGCGGCGACGCCGCGCGCGCGCTGCGCATCGTGGCCGGCCTGCAGGCCGAGGGCGAGGAGGCCGTGCCGCTGCTCGGCTGGCTGCTGACCCAGTTGCGTGCGCTGCGGCGACTCGCCGATGCCGGACCGAGGCTCGACCAGGCCATGCGCAACGAACGCATCTGGGACTCGCGCCAGGCCATGTTCCGGCGCGCGCTCAAGGCCGGCGACGCGGCGCACTGGGATCGCTGCCTCGTGCTCGCCGCGCGCATCGACCGCATCTCCAAGGGCCGTGCCGACGGTGATGCGTGGCGCGAGATCCAGCGCCTCGTTGCGGCGATCGCCGAGCCGCGGCGCGCCGGTGCACTGCTCGGCCCATGACGCGACCGCTGGCGATCCTCGGCGGCACCTTCGATCCGGTCCATCTCGGCCACCTGCGCGTTGCCTGGGAAGCGGCGGGCGCGCTCGATGCGGAACTCGCGCTCGTGCCGGCCAACGTGCCGCCGCACCGGCCGCAACCGGTCGCGTCCGCGGCCGAGCGCGTGGCAATCCTCGAAGCCGCACTGGCCGGTCAGTCACGCATCGGCCTCGATCCGCGCGAGCTCGCGCGCCGAGGTCCCTCGTACACGATCGATACGCTGGTCGAACTGCGTGGGGAGATCGGTGCGCAGCGCCCGCTGGTCCTGCTCGTCGGAGCCGATGCCTGGGCCGGCTTGCCCACCTGGCATCGCTGGCGCGAGCTGTTCGCGCAGGCGCACGTCGGCGTGCTCGCGCGCGGGGGCGTCGCCGTCGCCGAGCCGGACGAACTCGCGCGCGAAGTCACCGCGCGGCGCACCACCGACGTCGCCGACATCACCGCTGCACCGTCGGGTCGCGTCATCGAGATCGGCGTGACCGCACTGGCGATCTCGGCCACGCGCATCCGCACCCTGCTCGCCGCCGGCGAGCAGCCGCGCTGGCTCGTGCCCGACGCACTGCTCGCCGTTCCGGCGCTGCTCGCCCCGTATCGGGCGAGGGGCGGGAGCTAGGGGTTAGGGGTTCGGGGCGAGGGCGCGAAAACCGCGCGGCGGCTGAGGGGTTGCGGGCGCGGAGGAAGGTCGTCCGACGAGCACGGTCATGCGGCGAACCGATTCTCGCGCCCTCGCCCCAACCCCTAGCCTCTGTTCCTGAGCTTCGCCACGAGCGCGCCGAGGACCTGCTGCGCTTCGGCCGAGAACCAGCGGTCGACGAACTGCCGGGTATCGACCGCGCCGGGAGCATCGAACAGGGCGACGAGGTCGGCGCGCGCGATGCGTCGCGTCTCGGCCATCGCCTCGGGTGGCAGGGCGAGCAGTTCGCCGAGCCAGGCGATCGCGCGGCCGACGACGAGGTCGGTTTCGATCAATTCGTCGACGAGGCCGGCGGCGAGCGCCTGTTCCGATTCGAGCATCGCGCCGGCGACCATGAGGCGTTCGGCGCGATGGCTGCCGACGAGGCGGCGCAGCGTGGCCTGGATCACCTCCGGCACGACGAGGCCGACCTGCGTCTCGTTGAGGCCGATGCGGAACGTGCCGCGCGCCATGATGCGGTAGTCGCAGAAGATCGACAGCACCGCGCCGCCGGCGGGGCTGTGCCCGGTGATCGCGGCGACGATCGGCACGGGCGAGGCGGCCAGTGCGCGCAGCAGGGCGAAGAAATCCGCCCACACGGCTTGCATCGCCGCGCGGTCGAGGGTGAGCAGCGAAGGCACGTCGAGACCTCCGGAAAACATCCCGGGGCGCCCCGACAGGACGAGCGCGCGCGCGCCGGCGGCCGGTGCCGATTCGATCGCCGCGCGCAGCGCGCGGATCAGTTCGGCATCGAGCGCGTTGACCGGTGGGCGTGCGAGCTCAAGTTCGAGGATGGCGCCGTGCGCGCGTGATTCGAGCATGGTCATCGTGGATTCCGGGACAGGATGGAGGAGCCGCGGCGCTCAGTCGTCGGCCGGCGTCCATGCGTAGGTGACAGCGTAGTCGAGCACGGCCTTGCCGTTCGCCGGCACGGCGACCTCGAACTCGAGCAGGCCCGGCGTCTGCCGGCTCGGCTTGACGCTCGAGGACGCGAGCCGCCACTGCGACCAGCGGTTCGGATACTCGCGCACGGTCACGGTGCGCGCGCCCTCGCCGGCGTTCGTGAAGCCGAGCCGGAAGCCTTCGTTCATCGTGCGCGCCGCGCGATCGATCGTGAACGCCGTGCGTTCGCGCACGGCGGTCAGTTCGAAGGCATGGCCCAGGCGCACGTCGACGGCCTGTCCCTTCGGCGTGTCGTCGACGCGGTTCTCGCCGAGGAACTCGAGCTCGCCGTCGCGATCGCGGGTCAGAACGCGCAGGTAGCCGGCCGGCAGGTTCTCGTCGGCGCCGAAACGCAGCATGCCGACGACGGGGCCGCCGCTGCGAGCCGGCCCGCCGGCGCCGAGCATCGGCTTCGGCGGGAACCACGCGCCGCCCGACTCGAACAGCCAGCTGCGCTGGCAGGCGACCTGGCGCGCGGCGTACAGCGGCACCTGGGTCACGCTGGCATCGGGCAGGTCGAGTACGCCGTCGATCGCGAAGCTGCGGTAGTCGCCGAGCGCGGACTGTTGCGGCAAGCCATCGGATACGGCTTCGGCGGCCATGCCCTTGGCCATCATCGGTTGCGCCATCGTCGGCTTGGCGAAGCTCGGCGCGCCGGCGACGAGCTTGAGGCCTGCGGCCGGGTAGTCGCGACCGCTGCGGTTGGCGATGCTGGCCAGCGCCTCGAAGCGCAGCGAGCAGGCGTTGCCTTCGGCGAGCACGGCCGAATAGGCCGCACGCCAGCCGAGGCCGCTGGTCGGATAGGTCAGGCGCACGCGCTCGGTGCCCGCGCTTGCGTCCAGCGAGAGCTGCAGCGTGCTGCCGGGCTGGCCGCTGCCGCTGGCGAAGCGCACGCTCGTGTAGTCGCGCAGGTAATGCACGCGGCCATCGCCGGCACGCACGCCGATGCCGTTGCCGTCGATGCTGAGCAGTCGGCCTTCGACGAGCAGGCGATCGGCCGAGTAGACCTCGATCGCCTCGCCGCGATGCGCGGCGAGCAGGCCGGCATCACCGGCCGCGAGCACGCGCTGGGCGAGCACGCGCGTGCCGGTGCCGACGTCGATCGCGATCGCCTCCGCATCGAGCGTGGACGGCAGGCCGTCGATGACGACGGTCTGGCGACCACCGCCCAGGGCCAGCGCGCGCGACTCGTGCACGATCGCGTAGCCATCCGCGACCGGCGAACCGCCGCCCTCGAACAGGGCACCGCCGTCGCTGCGGTAGATTGTCAACGCCGCCGGATCGGCGCCGTTCGCGGCAAGGGGAAGGCTGGCGGCGATTGCCGCGGCGAGGATGCGGTGCATGGTCGCGGAATCCGGGATGCCCGAGGCAGGCCCGCGTATCATAGCCGCGCCTCCCGGAGATGCCGATGAACATCCTGCAACGCGGCCTGATCCTGGTCCTGGTCGCCGCGCTTCCCTTCAGTGCGCGCGCCGCCGGCGAACTCGTGGTCGAGTCTGCCTGGATTCCGCCCGCGCCGCCCGGCATGGCGATGTACGCAGGCTACGCCACGCTCGCGAACCGCGGCGACGCCGACGTCGTGATCACGGCCGCGCAGTCACCACAGTTCGATGACGTGTCGATCCACGAGACCGTCGTCGTCGACGGCGTCTCGAAGATGCGCGCGCTCGATGCGATCACGATTCCGGCCGGCGGCGAGGCGACGCTCGCGCCGGGCGGACGTCATCTCATGCTCATGGAGCCGAGGGCGGCGATCGGCACGAAAGTCGACATCGTTTTCGTGCTCGCCGACGGTCGCCGCGTAACGGCGGGTTTCGTCGTGCGCGAGCGTGACTGAAGGTGCGCAGAAGCAGCGGAGCAAGCTCCGCTCTACGAAAAGCAAGGCCTTTGTAGAGCCGAGCTTGCTCGGCTGAGGCGCCGCGGGAGTGCCAAGGCAGCGGAGCAAGCTCCGCTCTAAGCAAGCCGAGCACAGGCAGCAGAGCACCGCTCTACGTAGAGCCGAGCTTGCTCGGCTGCGGGCGCTTCAGGCTTGCGCATTGCCTTTTGTTGCGCTGCGTCGAAGAATGCGCGGCCACCCCGAGCGGATCGCGCTGCCGAACCGATGAATACCGTCCCGACCTCGCCGCTGCCAGTCGATGCCCCCTGGGTCGTCGTCAAGTTCGGCGGTACGAGCGTGTCGTCGCGGTCGCGCTGGGACACGATCGCGGGCATCGCCGCGGCGCATCGCGCGCGCGGGCGCCGCGTGCTGATCGTGGTCTCGGCCGTGTCGGGCATGACCGACCAGCTCAAGGCGATCACCGAGGCGCATGCCGACCCTGGCCGCTGCCGCGAGATCCAGGTCGGCATCGTCGAACGTCACAATGCATTGCTCGCCGACCTGCATCTGCCGTTGCGCAATGCGCTCGACGGCTGGCTCGCGCGACTCGACCAGCTGATTGCCGATCCGCGCCGCGCGCAGGCGCCGTTCGCCTGGCAGGCCGAGGTGCTGGCCTGTGGCGAGTTGCTGTCGAGCACGCTCGGCGCGCTGCACCTCAATGCCTGCGGCTTGCCGACGCGCTGGCTCGATGCGCGCGAGCACCTGTGCGCCGCGGCCCTGCCGAACCAGACCGAATGGGCGCGGCG
>JAFLDX010000092.1 GCA_017302215.1 Lysobacterales bacterium | reverse complement strand
GCGAGTCGGCCGCGGCGGTCACGCGCACGGCGCTGTGCGCCGAGCCGCGCGCGGGACACCTCTACCTCTTCATGCCGCCGCTGCAGCACCTCGAGGACTACCTCGAGCTGGTCGCCGCGATCGAGGCGACCGCAGCCGAACTCGCCACGCCGATCATCCTCGAAGGCTACGAACCGCCGCGCGACCCGCGCATCGAGGTGTTCCGGGTGACGCCGGACCCGGGCGTGATCGAGGTCAACATCCATCCGGCGCGGCGCTGGGACGAACTCGTCGAGCGCACCACGCACCTGTACGAGTCCGCGCACGCGACGCGCCTCGCCGCCGAGAAATTCATGGTCGACGGTCGCCATGCCGGCACGGGCGGCGGAAACCACTTCGTGCTCGGCGGCGCATCCACGATCGACTCGCCGTTCCTGCGTCGGCCGGACCTGCTGCGCAGCCTGATCGCGTACTGGCACAACCATCCGTCGCTCTCGTACCTGTTCTCGGGCCTGTTCATCGGCCCGACATCGCAGGCGCCGCGCGTCGACGAGGCGCGCAACGATGCGCTGCACGAGCTCGAGCTCGCCTTCGCCCAGGTGCCGAAGAAGGGTGCGCAGACGATGCCCTGGGTGATCGACCGCCTGCTGCGCAACCTGCTCGTCGACGTCACCGGCAATACGCATCGCGCCGAGTTCTGCATCGACAAGCTGTTCTCGCCGGACGGACCGGCCGGGCGACTCGGCCTGCTCGAGCTGCGCGCGTTCGAGATGCCCCCGCATGCGCGCATGAGCCTCGCCCAGCAGCTCCTGCTGCGCGCGCTGGTCGCGCGCTTCTGGCAGAAGCCCCATGCGCCGGAGCGGCTTGCGCGCTGGGGCACCGAATTGCATGACCGCTTCATGCTGCCGCACTTCGTGGAACAGGATTTCGCCGACGTACTGGCCGAGTTGCGCGCGTTCGGATACGCGTTCGACGAAGCCTGGTTCGCCGCGCACTTCGAGTTCCGCTTCCCGAAGATCGGCGACTTCGCCACGCGCGGCATCGAGCTTGAACTGCGCCACGCGCTCGAGCCGTGGCACGTGATGGGCGAGGAAGGCGCGATCGGCGGCACCGTGCGTTACGTCGATTCGTCGCTCGAGCGCCTGCAGGTCAAGCTGCGCGGGCTCGCACCGGACCGCCACGCGCTGACCTGCAACGGCCAACGCGTGCCGCTGCACCCGACCGGCACGGCGGGCGAGTACGTCGCCGGCGTGCGCTACAAGGCCTGGCAGCCGGCCTCGAGCCTGCACCCGTTGATCCCCGCGCATGCGCCGCTGACCTTCGATCTGGTCGACCTCTGGTCGCACCGCTCGATCGGTGGCTGCCAGTACCACGTCGCCCACCCCGGCGGGCGCAACTACGCGACGTTCCCCGTCAATGCCTTCGAAGCCGAGAGCCGCCGCCTCGCGCGCTTCTTCCGTCTGGGCCACACGCCGGGCGAAATCGACGTGGCGGACGCGCGCACCGACATCGAGTTCCCGTTCACGCTGGACCTGCGGGCCATTGCTTGATGGTCCGCATCCCGCGCGCCGCTGGCCGGCGGCGCGCGAACCGGCGAGAATGCGCCGGGGACATTCCGGCGTCGCGATGCGCATGACATTGAAGCCAACAACCGTGCGGTGTCGCGGCGTCGATGGCCACGACTGAGCCGCGCGCGCCGGTGCCGGCGACGCACCTGCTCGCCGGCTACGACCTCGACGCGCGCTGTCATCACGAACTGCTCGACGAAGCCGGCGCGGTGCGCGCGCACTGGCAGCCGCTGATCGCCGATCTCGAGGCGTCGACGCCGCTGCAGATGCGCCACCGGCTGGACTTCGTCGCTCGCCAGATCCGCGAAGACGGCATCACCTACAACATCTACGCCGACGCCAAGGGCGCCGACCGGCCGTGGCAGCTCGATGTCCTGCCGCAGATCATCGATGCGTCCGACTGGGCCGGCCTCGCCGCCGGCGTCGCCCAGCGCGCGGCCGTGCTCGATGAGGTCCTCGCCGATCTGTACGGACCGCAGAGCCTGATCGCCGAAGGCCTGCTGCCGCCCGATCTCGTGTTCGGCCACGACAACTTCCTGTGGCCGTGCCAGGGCATCCGTCCGCCCGGTGGACGCTTCCTGCACGTCTATGCGGCCGATCTCGCGCGGGCGCCGGATGGTCGCTGGTGGGTCGTCGCCGATCGCACGCAGGCGCCGTCCGGCGCGGGCTACGCGCTCGAGAACCGGCAGATCATCGCGCAGGCCTTTCCCGAGGCGTTCCGCGCGCTCGGCGTACAGCAGCTCGGCGGCTTCTTCGCCGGCCTGCAGGAGGCCCTGCGTAGGCAGGCACCGGTCGCGCCGGGCGAAACACCGCTGATCGTCCTGCTGACCTCGGGACGCTGGAACGAAACCTATTTCGAGCACGTGTTCCTCGCCCGCCATCTCGGCGTGCCGCTGGTCGAGGGGCAGGATCTCACCGTGCGCGGCGACACGGCCTACATGAAGACGCTCGGCGGCTTGAAGCGCGTGCACGCGATCCTGCGCCGCATGGACGACGACTGGTGCGACCCGCTCGAGCTGCGCGGCGATTCCGCGCTCGGCGTGCCGGGCCTGCTCGGCGTCGTCCGCGCCGGTCGCGTGCTGGTCGCCAATGCACTCGGCAGCGGCCTCGTCGAATCGCCGGGCCTGCTCGGCTTCCTGCCGCGCGTGTGCGAGCGCCTGCGCGGCGAGGAACTCGTGCTGCCATCGGTGGCGACCTGGTGGTGCGGCGAGGCGCCGGCCTGCGAACAAGCCCTCGGCGGCCTCGATCGGCTCGTCATCAAGGGTGCCTGGCCCTCGCAGCGGTTCGAGCCGGTGTTCGGCGATCGCCTCGACGCGGTTGCGCGCGCGCGGCTCGTCGAGCGCATCCGCCAGCGCCCGCAGGCCTACGTCGCGCAGGAGCAGGTGCGGCTCGCCCAGGCGCCGGTCTGGAGTGCGGGCGGCCGTGCGCGCATCGCCGCGCGCGCGAGCAGCATGCGCGTCTATGCGGTGGCGACGCCGACCGGGTATGCGGTCATGCCGGGCGGGCTGACCCGTTTCGCCGGCGAAGCGAACGCGCTGGTCGTGTCGATGCAGCGCGGCGGCGGCAGCAAGGACACCTGGGTGCTCGCCGAGGCGCGCACCGATGCCGAGGTCGTGCAGCAGCGCGAGATCCGCGCGGCCGACCTCGTGCGCCACGACGACTTCCTGCCGTCGCGCCTGCTCGAGAACTTGTTCTGGGTCGGCCGCTACAGCGAGCGTGCCGACGACAGCACGCGCCTGCTTCGCGTCGTGCTCGCGCGCTATGCCGACAGCGGCACCACCAATCCGTCATTCAACGCGGCGGTCGACGCCTGCCGCTCGCTCGGCATGCTGCGTGGCACGAGCGCAGTACGCCGGCGCCTGATGGCGGCCGTGGTCGATGCGCAGGCGCCGGGCAGCCTGCTCGGTACGCTCGAGCGCCTGTTCTGGTCGGCCGGCCAGGTGCGCGGACGCCTGTCGCAGGAGAACTGGCGTGCATTGATGGAGCTGCAGCGCGACATCGCCGGGCTTTCTCCCGACACGCTCGGTCTCGGCGACGCGCTGGACCTGCTCAATCGCGTGCTGCTGGCGACCTCGGCGCTGTCCGGCTTCGCCCACGACGACATGACGCGCGACGACGGCTGGCGCTTCCTCATGATCGCGCGTCGCCTCGAACGCCTGCAGTTCCTCGGCGACGTCGTCGCGCGCGTGCTGCGCCATCCGGCCGGTGCTGATCCGGCCACGCTCGAATGGCTGCTCGAACTGGCCGACAGCATCATCACCTACCGTTCACGCTATCTCTCCTCGCCGCAACTGATCCCGACCCTCGACCTCGTGCTGTGCGATCCGTCGAATCCGCACTCGGTGCTGTTCCAGGTGGCCGAACTGCGGCGTGAGCTCGATGCGCTCGCCGTGGCCACCGGCGAGCGCGCGCCGGGCACGCTCGATGCGGTCGAGGCCGCCCTGCGCGGCTGCGACCTGTCGGCACTCGAGACCTCGCCGCTCGGCGAAGGCGGCCGCATCGATGCGATGCGCGGCGTCGCCGACCTCGCGACGGCGGCGGCCGATGCATCGCGGGCCCTTTCGGACCTTCTCACCCTGCGCCATTTCGCCCATGTCGACGACGTCAGCCAGCGCACCGTCTCCACCTGAACGCGTCGCTTATCGCGTCGTGCACGCGACCGCGTACCGGTATGCGCAGCCGGTTTCGCTGTCCCAGCAGCTGCTGCACCTCGCGCCGCGCGAGGTGCCGA
Organism: Lysobacterales bacterium; assembly: GCA_017302215.1. Lineage (GTDB taxonomy): Bacteria > Pseudomonadota > Gammaproteobacteria > Xanthomonadales > Rhodanobacteraceae > Dokdonella. The sequence continues at coordinate 8,703 of JAFLDX010000092.1, read as the reverse complement.
GGCAGCGCTGCGGCGTGCAGACCCTGCACATCGAACCGGCACCGTCGCGCCGACTCGACGGCACCGATGCGTTCGGCAATCCGCTCACGCGGCTCGAGTTCGATCGCCCGCACGAACTGCTGCGCATCGTTTCGGAGCTCGGCATCGAGCGCGTGCAGCGCGACGCCGCGCTCGATCCGTCGGCGTCGCCGGCCTGGGAGGATGTCGTCGCCGCGCTCGCGTACCGTGCCGGCAACCGCCCCGATGCGACCACGCTCGACGCCGTGCGTTATCGCTTCCAGTCGCCGTACGTGCGCATCAAGCGCGTGTTCGCCGACTACGCCGCGGACTGCTTCACCGCGCGCCGCCCGCTGCTCGAAGCCGGCACCGCCCTGATGCACAAGCTGCATCGCGACTTCACCTACGACCCGAAGGCGACCGAGATCGAAACGCCGCTGCCCGACGTGTTCGCGGCGAAACGCGGGGTCTGCCAGGACTACGCGCACGTCATGCTGGCCTGCCTGCGTTCGCTCGGCCTGGCCGCGCGCTACGTGAGCGGCTATCTGCGCACCACGCCGCGCCCGGGCCGCGCTCGCCTGGTCGGCGCGGATGCCTCGCATGCCTGGATCGCGCTGTACTGTCCCGGCGAGGGCTGGGTCGATTTCGATCCGACCAACGACCTGCTGCCCGAACTGGCCCATGTCACGATCGCGTGGGGCCGCGATTTCGGCGACGTTTCGCCGTTGCGCGGGGTCATCCTCGGAGGCGGTGCGCACGAACTCGAGGTCGGCGTGGCGGTGACACCGCTCGCCGAGGACGGGCCGCGGCCTGCAATACCGCCTCGTCGCATGGCATAATCCGCGATCTTTTTGGCGTACCGGGCGCAAGCCCGGCGTCGCGCAGACCCCGGAGCCCCCATGGACTTCCTCATCAGTTCCGCCTACGCCCAGACCGCCCCGGCCGCGGCGCCGAATCCGTTCGCGTCGTTCCTGCCGCTGCTGATCATCTTCGCGATCTTCTACTTCATGCTGATCCGCCCGCAGATGAAGCGGGCCAAGGAAGCGCGTGCGATGGTCGCGGCCCTCGCCAAGGGTGACGAGGTGCTGACCAACGGCGGCCTGCTCGGCCGCATCGAGGACATCGCCGATTCGTTCGTGACCCTCGAGATCGCCGACAACGTGAGCGTCAAGGTGCAGAAGAACGCGATCACCGCCGTCCTGCCGAAGGGCACGATCAAGCAGGCTTGAAACACCGCGGGCCTGCCCCGATGGCGGGTCGGGGCATCGGCGTGCGCGAGCGCGCCGCGTTTCCCGACCCATCCCGGTTCCCGGCGCGGGCCGCATTCGGCGGCCGCGCTTCCATCGATCCCGAGTCAAGCCGCGCAACCCCGGATTTGCACGAATGAACGATTACCCCCGCTGGAAACACGCGCTGGTCCTGCTCGTGACCCTGCTCGGCCTGCTCTATGCGCTGCCCACGCTGTACCCGAAGCAGCCAGCCGTGCAGGTGCTGTCGAACAAGAGCTCGATCGTGGTCGACGAGGCACTCAAGGAAAAGGCGCTGCAGGCCCTGCAGACGCGCAAGATCGAATTCGAGAGCGTCGAGGTCAAGGACCAGCGCCTGCTCGCGCTGTTCCCGAACACGGACACCCAGCTCGCCGCGGCGAGCGCGCTGCGCGAGGATCTCGGCGACGGCTACACGACCGCGCTCAACCTCGCTTCGACCGTGCCGGCCTGGCTGCGCGCGATCGGTGCGAACTCGATGCCGCTCGGTCTCGACCTGCAGGGTGGCGTGCAGTTCCTCATGCAGGTCGACCAGAAGAGCGTGGTCGACATGCAGGAGCAGCGCTACGTCGACGACATCCGCGGCCTCATGCGCGAGCGCGGCGTGCGCAATGCGTCGGTGAACCGCACGCCGCAGGGCATCGTCGTGCAGACCAAGGGCACGGAGGATCGCGATGCGCTCGCCGCCGCGATCAATCGCGACCTCGCCACCGAACTGCTCGTCACGGACGGCACCGTTGTCGGCGACCAGGCCACGCTCAACGTCAGCGTGCGGCCCGAGCGCCTGCGCCAGATCGCCGACAGCACGATCAAGCAGAACGTCGGCACGCTGCGAAACCGCATCAACGCGCTCGGCGTCGCCGAGCCGGTGATCCAGCAGCAGGGCAGCAGCCGCATCGTCGTCGAGTTGCCGGGCCTGCAGGACACCGCCGAGGCGAAGCGCCTGCTCGGCGCGCAGGCCACGCTCGAGTACCGCGCCGTCGATGAGGGCGCGAACGCGATCGAGGCCGAGCGCACCGGCGTGGTGCCGCCCGACTCGCGCCTCTACCACTGGAAGGACGGCCGCCCGGCCGTGCTCAAGAAGAAGGTCATCGTCACCGGCAACGAACTCGTCGATGCAATGAGCCAGGCCGCTCCCGAGGATGGTTCGCCGGCGGTCTCGGTCACGCTCAACGAGGCCGGCGCGCGCAAGATGCTCGACTTCACCACGCAGAACGTCGGCAAGGGCATGGCGGTCGTGTTCGTCGAGCGCACGCCCGAAGTGAAGATCGTCGACGGCAAGGAAGTACGCAGCGCCAAGATCACCGAAGAGGTGATCAACCTCGCGACGATCCGCGGCGTGTTCTCGAAGAAATTCCAGACCACCGGTCTCGAGAGCATGCAGGCTGCATCCGATCTCGCCCTGCTGCTGCGCGCCGGTGCCTTCGCCGCGCCGGTCGACATCGTCGAGGAGCGCGTGATCGGCTCGAGCCTCGGCGCCGACAACATCCGCAAGGGCGTCATGGCGGTGATCGTCGGCCTGCTGCTCGTGATCACCTTCGTGGCGATCTACTACAAGCTGTTCGGCCTGATCGCCGACCTTGCCCTGATGATGAACCTGGTCCTGCTGGTGGCGATCCTCAGCATCTTCCAGGCGACCCTGACCCTGCCCGGCATCGCCGGCATCGTGCTGACCCTCGGCATGGCGATCGACGCGAACGTGCTGATCTGCGAACGCATCCGCGAGGAACTGCGCAACGGATCGACGCCGTTCGCCTCGATCCGCGCCGGCTACGAGAAGGCCTGGGCGACGATCCTCGACGCCAACGTGACCCACCTGATCGCCGCGGTCGCGCTGATGGCGTTCGGCTCGGGTCCGATCAAGGGCTTCGCGATCACGCTCACCATCGGCATCCTGACTTCGATGTTCACCTCGGTGACCGGCACGCACTCGCTGGTCACGTTGATCTTCGGCCGCTCGACCAAACTCAAGGCCCTGCCGGTCTGACCGCGGGGGAGAACGACCATGGAACTCTTCAATCCGAACAGCAACATCGACTTCATGCGCTGGCGCAAGGTCAGCCTTGTCGTCTCGTGCATCCTCATGCTGGCCGCCGCGGCGATCATCTTCGGTCGCGGACTCAACTACGGCCTCGACTTCACCGGCGGCACGCTGGTCGAGGTGACCTATGAGCGCGGCGTCGACGTCGGCGAGGTGCGCAGCGCGCTCGCCAGCGGCGGCTTCGACAACGCCGTCGTGCAGACCTACGGCGGCACCAACGACTTCGCGATCCGCATCGCCAACGAGGAGCATGGCGTTGCCACCCCGGCCCCAGCGGAAGCCTCGGTACCCGCGGCCAGCGCGGGCGAGGAGGGCAGCCAGGCGGCCGATCGCGTCGCCAAGCGCGTGGTTGCCGCATTGCAGGCGCAACGTCCCGACGCCAAGGCGACGCGATCGTCGTTCGTCGGCCCGCAGATCGGCGAGGAACTGCGCTCCGACGGCCTGATCGCCGTCATCTTCGTCATCGCCGGCATCTCGATCTACCTGTGGATCCGCTTCGAGTGGCGCTTCGCCGTGTCGGCGGTCGCCTCGGAGATCCACGACACGCTGCTGACCGTGGCCGCGTTCGCGCTGACCGGACGCGAGTTCGACCTGCCGGCGCTCGCCGCCGTGCTGTCCGTGGTCGGTTACTCGATCAACGACAAGATCGTCGTGTTCGACCGCGTGCGCGAGATCTTCCGCTCTTCGCGCAAGGGCGAGCCGTCCGAGATCCTGAACCGCTCGATCAACTCGACGATGTCGCGCACGATCATGACCGGCGTGACCACCGCGCTCGCGGTCGGCACGCTGTACTTCCTGGGTGGCCCGGCCCTCGAGAACTTCGGCCTCATCATGCTGATCGGCATCTTCATCGGCATCCTGTCGTCGATCTTCTTCGCCAACCCCGTGCTGCTGCTGCTCGGCGTGTCGAAGCAGGACCTCATGCCGGTCACGAAGGACGATCCGGAACTCGCGCGCCGTCCTTGACGTGCGCGCGGGAACCGACATTCGATGTCCCTTCTCCCCGTGATCACGGGGAGAAGGTGGCGCGAAGCGCCGGATGAGGGGCACTCCGGCCGCCCCGATGCATGAACCTGTCAAGGATTCCGATCCACGGCCTCGCCCGCGTGCTCTCCAAGCGCGGGCTGTGCTCGCGCAGCGAAGCCGAACGTCTCGTCCGCGCCGGTCGCGTGTGCGTCGACGGTCGGGTCGTGCGTGATCCTGAGGCGCGCACGCCTCCGGATGCGCGAATCGCCATCGACGAGGTCGACGCCGTAGCGGCCGCGCGGCGCTACCTGATGCTCAACAAGCCGCGCGGCCTCGTCACCACGCGCCGCGACGAGCGCGGGCGCGACACCGTGTACATGCTGCTCGGCGATGCCGGCGATGACTGGATCGCGCCGGTCGGCCGGCTCGACAAGGCCAGCGAAGGCCTGCTGCTGTTCAGCAACGACAGCGCGTGGTCGGCGGCGATCACGTCACCCGACTCCGTGCTCGACAAGACCTACCACGTGCAGATCGACCGGTTGCCCGACGCGAGCCTGATCGCGGCCTTGCAGGCGGGCATCGTCGACGCCGGCGAAACGCTCGCACTGAAAGCCGTGCGCGAGCTGCGCCGCGGCGAACGCAATGCCTGGCTTGAAGTCGTCCTCGACGAGGGCCGCAACCGCCAGATCCGCCGCATCCTCTCCGCATTCGACATTGCGGTGCTGCGCCTCGTGCGCGTCGCGATCGGGCCGTTGCAACTCGGCGACCTTGCGAAGGGCGCGTGGCGCGACCTCGATGCAGTCGAAGTTGCGGCCCTTCGGCATGGGTAGGAGCGCACCCCCGGGATCGAGTTCATGGCAGGCTCTATCCGCGATCGTGTAGGCGCCGGGAAAAATGATCGCGCACAAGGTGCGCTCCTACAGGGCCTTTCCGATCCGGTACGTGCCGAGACGCAGCGTTCGCGGGGTGCTGCCTGTAGGAGCGCACCCCCGGATCATGTCCGGGGCAGGCTCTGTGCGCGGTCGTGTAGGAGCGCACCCTGTGCGCGATCGAGAAGCGCCTCGGAAAAGATCGCGCACAAGGTGCGCTCCTGCAGGCCCAAGATCGTCATGCGCAAGGTGCGCTCCTCGGCAACCCAAGAGGGTCAGCGATCCTGGATCACCCCGAGCCGACGCCCGACCCTGACGAACGCCTCGACCGCGCGGTCGATCTGCTCCGGCGTGTGCGCGGCGCTCATCTGCGTGCGGATGCGCGCCTGGCCCTGCGGCACGACCGGATAGAAGAAGCCGATCACGTAGATGCCTTCCTCGAGCAGGTCGGCCGCGAAGCGCTGGGCGAGCTTCGCGTCGTGCAGCATGACCGGCACGATCGCGTGGCAGCCGGGGCGCAGCTCGAAGCCGGCGGCCGTCATGCCGGCGCGGAAACGCCGTGCGTTCGCCTCGACGCGGTCGCGCCGCTCGGTCGAGCGCTCGAGGATCTCGAACACCTTGATCGAGGCGGCAACGAGCGGCGGCGGCAGCGTGTTCGAGAACAGGTACGGGCGCGAACGCTGGCGCAGCAGTTCGATGATCTCGCGCCGGCCGGTCGTGAAGCCGCCCGAGCCGCCGCCGAGCGCCTTGCCGAGCGTCGAGGTGAACACGTCGACCTCGTGCATGACGCCGTGCAGCTCGGCCGAGCCGCGGCCGGTCGGGCCGACGAAGCCGGTCGCGTGCGAATCGTCGACCATGAGCAGGGCGCCGTGCTTCTTCTTCAGAGCGACGATCTCGTCGAGCCTGGCGATGTAGCCGTCCATCGAGAACACGCCGTCGGTCGCGATCAGGCGCGTGCGCCTGCCGGCAGCCTCGACAAGATGCTTCTCGAGTTCGGCCATGTCACTGTTCGCATAACGACGCCGTTCGGCCTTGCACAGGCGGATGCCGTCGATGATCGAGGCGTGGTTCAGCGCGTCGGAGATGACGGCGTCCTCTTCACCGAGGATCGTCTCGAACAGGCCGCCGTTGGCGTCGAAGCAGCTTGTATAGAGGATCGTGTCCTCTGTGCCGAAGAACGCCGAGATGCGCGTCTCGAGCTGCTTGTGCAGGTCCTGCGTGCCGCAGATGAAACGCACGCTGGCGAGTCCGAAGCCGTGCGTGTCGAGCGCCTGCTTCGCCGCTTCGACCACCTCGGCATCGTCGGCGAGGCCGAGGTAGTTGTTCGCGCAGAAATTCAGCACCTCGCGCCCGTCCGCGGTGCGGATCGCCGAGGACTGCGGCGTGGTGATGACGCGTTCGGTCTTGTAGAGGCCCTGCTCGCGGATCGAGTCGAGTTCGGCGGCGAGACGGTTGCGGGTGGTCGTGTCCATGGCGTCCGGAGCGGGGAGGGGGAAGCGCGGATTGTCCGCCAAACCCGCGGCGTGCGCAGCGTCGGTTGCGCGCTTGCCGTTTCGGTAGCGCACGTCGCCTTGCCGGATCGATCCGTGCATCCCTACACTGCGCGGCGCGGCGGGACGCCGCATCCTTCTGCCCGGGGAAATTCCATGCGCCTGTTCATCGCCGGCCTGCTCGTGCTGACCTTCGTCACGCCTGCCGAGGCCACACTGCGCGAGGCCGATCCCGCCTACCTTGCGACGATCGTCGACGACCTGCCGCCGGGCCTGCCGCGCGACCTCGCCGCGCACGAGCGCGCACTCGCCATGCCGCAGGCACCGCGCGCACCGCTCGCGCCGCCGGCGACGATCCCGCGCGCGCAGGCCGAGTACGAGGCGAACCACGGCATCCTGATCCGCTGGGGCAACTACAACGCCTTGCATACGGCGATGGTCGTGCCGCTGACCACGGCCGATCCGCCGTCGGATGTCTTCGTCGTCGTCAGCGGCAGCGCACAGCAGGCCTCGGCGACGAGCGTGCTGCAGGGTGGCGGCGCCGACATGGCGCATGTGCACTTCACGACCGCGACGACCGATTCGGTATGGATCCGCGACTACGGCCCGCGTTTCATCGACGATGCCGGACGGCGCGCGATTGCCGATCACACCTACAACCGGCCGCGCCCGAACGATGATCTGTTCCCCGGCGTATTCGGCGGCCAGCTCGGCGAGACCGTCTATGCCATGCCGCTCGTGCACGGCGGTGGCAACTTCCACCTGTTCCGCGACCGCGACGCGTACATGACGCGCCTGATCGCCAACGAGAACCCGTCGCTGACCGAGCAGCAGATCAGGGATACCTATCTTGCCTACCAGGGCCTCGATGTGACCCTGACCGACCCGTTCCCGGTGAGCTACGACTCGACCCAGCACATCGACATGTGGATGCTGCCGCTCGGCGATGACAAGGTGCTGATCGGCGACTACGCCGCGAGCGAGGGCGGTGGCGTGCCGAAGGCGGTGACCGACGCGACCGCGACGCTCATGCAGTCGCGCGGCTACACGGTCTATCGCACGCCGGGCTGGCGCAGCGGCGGCACGCACTACACCTACACGAACGCGGTCATCGTCAACCAGGTCGTGCTGACCTGCCGATTCGGTGGCAGCAACGCCGCGCGCGACGCCCAGGCGCTGGCGACGTTCCAGGCCGCACTGCCCGACCACGAGATCGTGCCGGTCGACTGCAGCGGTATCATCGGCCAGGCCGGCGCGATCCACTGCATCGTCATGCACGTGCCGGACCTGCTGTTCCGCGACGGCAACGACCCGGAATGATGCGCGCACAGGTACGCGCGTGACGCGCCGGTTGCTCCTGCTCGACAGCGCACCGGTCCCGGGCGGCGGTGAGCTGCGCCTGTTCGTGGACGGCGCCGACCACGTGATCAAGGTCTCTGGTGGCGGCGACCTCATGTCGACGCGCATGCATGGCTCGGAGGAGGCGCTGGCCGAACTCGGCTGCGCCGCCATCGCCGCGCGTGCCGGTGCACGCGTGCTGGTCGGCGGACTCGGCTTCGGCTTCACCCTCGCCGCCGCGCTCGCGCGGTTGCGCGCCGATGCTCGCGTCGTCGTCGCCGAACTCGTACCGGCGGTGGTGGCCTGGAACCGCGACCTCGTCGGCGCACATGCCGGGCACCCGCTGCGCGATGCGCGCGTCGGCGTGCACGAAGGCGACGTCGCCGAGCCGATGCGCCGAGAAGCGGGCGCATGGGACGCGATCCTGCTCGACGTCGACAACGGTCCGCAGGGTCTCGTGCGCGAGGCGAACGACGGCCTGTACTCGCGCGCCGGGCTTGCCGTCGCGCATGCGGCGCTCTGTCCGCGCGGTGTGCTCGCGGTATGGTCGGCGCATGCGGACGCCGCGTTCGGCGCACGCCTGCGCGAGGGCGGTTTCGAGGTCGAGGAGATCATCGTGCGCGCGCATGCCGGACGCGGCGCCCGTCATCGCGTGTGGCGCGCGACGAAGCGCGCGGGCGCGGCGTCGCGCCCATCCTCGCGCCCTCGTTCTCACCGACACTGAGTCGCGCCGCGCC
>JAFLDX010000091.1 GCA_017302215.1 Lysobacterales bacterium | reverse complement strand
GAACCAGTTCTCGAGGATGATCTGCGCCGCGAGCGCATCGAGGTCGGCGGCGTGCTTGCGCTTCGCGCCGCCCAGCGCGCGCGCGCGCGCGAAGCGCCGGCTCGCTTCCTGCGAGGTGTGGCGTTCGTCGACGAGGTGGGCCGGACGCGCATGGCGTCGCGCGAGCGCGTCGGCGAAACGTCGCGCGAACGCACTCATCGGCTGCTCGGCGCCGTCGAGGGCGAGCGGCAGCCCCACCACGAAGCATTCCGGTTGCCAGTCGGAGACGAGGCCGTCGATCGCAGCCCAGTCGAAATCGCCGCCGCGCGCAGGCACCGTCGCCAGCGCACGGGCCGTGCCGACGTCACGCTGGCCGACGGCGACGCCGATCAGCTTGCGCCCGACATCGAAACCGAGCGCACGGCCGGGCGTGCTCATTCAGGCATTGCCCGCGTACGGCGAGATCTGCGCGAGGTTCACGCCGACGAGCGCGGCCGAGGCTTGCCAGCGCTCGTCGAGCGGCGTCTCGAACAGCACCACCTGGCTGACCGGCGCGGTCAACCAGGCGTTCTCGCGCAGTTCGTGCTCGATCTGGCCCGGGCTCCAGCCCGAGTAGCCGAGTGCGACGAGGGCATTCTCCGGCCCTCGCCCGACCGCGATCGCGGCGAGGATGTCGCGCGAGGTCGTCACGCTGATCTCCTCCGAGATGCGGAACGAGGAATCCCACTCGCCGTGCGGCGTGTGCAGGACGAAGCCGCGCTCGGGTTGCACCGGGCCGCCGATCAGCACCGGAGAGTCGATGACCTCGCGCAGTTCGGAGCGCAGGTTCATCTGCGCGAGCACGTCGCCGAGGCGGTATTCGGACAGCCGGTTGATCATGATGCCCATCGCGCCGTCCTCGCCGTGCTGGCACAGCAGCGCGACCCCGCGAGCGAAGTTCGGATCGCGCAGCGTCGGCATGGCGATCAGCAACTGGTTGGACAGCGTGGCCGACTCGAGCATGGCGGCATTGTACAGAGACCCGGGATGGGTGATTCGTGATGGGTGAACGGGAAGGGCATGGCCTCGGTGTGTCGGTCAATGCCTCGGGGCCGGTCGTTTGCGCCGGAAGGGGCAGGGCGGCGGTAGCCATGACCGCGCACCCTGCTGTCACGGATCACCAACCACGAATCACCGCCGCTCGGCTCAGCGGTTGCGCAGGATGTTGCCGGGCAGGAACTGCCAGGTGCGCGTGATGTACAGCTCGTCCACCGCATCGGCGTCCTTCGGCAACGGGTTGAACGGCGCCGACAGGTTGACGATGCGGATCGCCGCGTCGTCGAGGATCTTGTGGCCGCTCGGCTGGATGATGTCGATGCTCTTGACGCTGCCGTCGCGGGCGAGCCCGACGGTCAGCACGAGCTGGCCGTGCAGTTCCTGGCGACGCGCATCATCGGGATAGTTGAGGTTGCCGATGCGTTCGACGCGGGCCACCCATGCCGCCATGTACGAAGCATAGGCGTATTCCTTCGTGTTCGCCGAGATGAACTTGCGCTTGGGCCGCTTCGCGTACTGCTCGGATTCGCGCTGGATCTCCTGGGCGAGCCGCGCCATCTCGAGCTTGCGCTCGACGATCTCGCGTTCGGTCAGCGCGCGCAGGTCGGGCATGTCCGGTGTCTGGTGATCGGTGGCGACGGCACGGTCGGAATCGAGCGTGGTCAGCAGTTCGTTGCGGGTCGGCGCGGTCGGCTTCGGCGCACCGGTCTCGGTCGGGCGCGGCGTGATCCCGGCGATCGGTTTCGGCAGTGGGCTCGACAGCGGATCGGTCGGCCGCGCGGGCTTGTCCGACTCGCCGCCGCCGCTGTTGGAGGCCTGGGCGAGGAAGTCGGCCTTGTCCGGCTTCTTGGCGCTCGCCGACTGCACGAGGATGACATCGAGCGCCGGCAACGCCGGAGCGGGCTTCTCGTACGCGAACGTCACGCCGAGCGCGATCACGCCGTGCGCGATCAGCGAGAACAGCAGGGTCACGCCGAGGCGGTCGGCCACGCCGGCCGTGCTCACGCGAGCTTGCCCTCGAGGCAATCGAACAGGCGTCCGGCGATATTGAGTCCGAATTGCGCATCGAGCTCGCGGATGCAGGTCGGCGACGTCACGTTCACTTCGGTCAGCCAGTCGCCGATGACATCGAGCCCGACGAACAGCATGCCGCGACGACGCAGTTCGGGAGCGACCTCGGCGACGATCCAGCGGTCGCGCTCGCTGAGCGGCACGCCGACGCCCTTGCCGCCCGCGGCGAGGTTGCCGCGGAAATCGTCGCCCTGGGGGATGCGCGCGAGCGCGTACTCGACCGGCTCCCCGTCGATCACGAGGATGCGCTTGTCGCCGGCACTGATCTCGGGGATGAACTTCTGCGCGACGGCGAAGGCCTGGCCATTCATGGTCAACGTTTCGAGGATCACGTTCAGGTTCGGATCGCCGTGGTGCGAGCGGAAGATGCTGCGTCCGCCCATGCCGTCGAGCGGCTTCAGCACGACCTTGTCATGTTCGGCCACAAACCGTCGGATTTCGCTCACTTCGCGCGCGACGAGGGTCGGCGCGATGCACTGCGGGAAGCGCAACGTGAACAGTTTTTCGTTGGCGTCGCGCAGGGCCTGCGGATGGTTGGCGACGAGCACGCTGGCGTCGTGGGCGAGCTGCAGGACGAGGGTGTCGTAGAGGAACTGGGCGTCGACGGGCGGATCCTTGCGTGCCAGCACGAGGTCCAGCGTGCGCAGGTCCGCCCATGCCGATGTGCCGAGCGAGTACCCGTCATGCGGATCATCGCGCACCTGCAAGGCGGCCAGGCGCGCCCACGGAGCGCCGTCGCGGATCGCGAGGTCGCCCTGGGTCATGTAGAGCAGCCGCCAGCCGCGACGCTGGGCCTCGAGCAGCATCGCGAAGGTCGAATCCTTCTTGATGTGGATGGCGGCGATGGCGTCCATGAGGACGGCCAGCGTGCGGGCCATGAGTCGCTCCAGGCAGGGGTCCGGGACGCGGCACTCTTTGTGCATGCAATCGCATAACCGCGTCGCTGCGTATATTACACTCCGGCTCGCATGCGGCCGTCGCGGCAGCAGCGTCCGAAGTCGATGTTTTCAGGTTTCATGCGGACTTAGGCGCTTTACTTGACAGATTAGCTAAGTATTGGTTAAGAAGCCCCGCTGGGGCGGTGCGGGTCGCACGCAATGCGTGCGCGCATCGGCGGGGCCGAGCGGCGTGCGCGCGCCGCGACCTTTCGGGGGCGCGGCGCGAACGGGTTTTCCAGGGCAAGTGGACGGGAGTCTGAGCCAGGTGGATGAGACCAAACAGGGCAGCTTGGGCGGCCTGAAAGTCATGGTCATCGATGACTCGAAGACCATTCGCCGCACCGCGGAGACACTCCTGCGCAAGGAAGGCTGCGACGTGGTCACCGCGACCGACGGTTTCGAAGCGCTCGCGAAGATCTCCGACCAGCAACCGCAGATCATCTTCGTCGACATCATGATGCCGCGCCTCGACGGCTATCAGACCTGTGCGCTGATCAAGAACAACCAGATGTTCCGCAGCACGCCGGTGATCATGCTGTCGTCCAAGGACGGCCTGTTCGACAAGGCGCGCGGGCGAATCGTCGGCTCCGAGCAGTACCTGACCAAGCCATTCACGCGCGAGGAACTGCTCGGTGCGATCCGCCGGCACGTGGACTGGAAGTAAGCAGCGGCAATCCAGCAGCAGAGCCATTCGACTCACGGGGGCAAGGCGGTGGCGCACATTTTCATCATCGACGATTCGCCGACGGACGTGCGCGTGTTCACCACGCTGCTCGAGAAGGCCGGCCACCGCGTCAGCAGCGCGGCCAGCGCCGAGGACGGCATCGCCAAGGTGCGTCGGGAGCGTCCGGACCTCGTCATCATGGATGTCATCATGCCCGGCATGAACGGTTTCCAGGCGACGCGCGATCTCAGTCGCGATGCCGGAACGGCGGACATCCCGATCCTCATCGTCACGACCAAGTCGATGGAGACCGATCGCGTGTGGGGCCTGCGCCAGGGCGCGAAGGACTTCATGACCAAGCCGGTCGAGTCGAGGGACCTGCTGCAGCGCATCGACAACCTGCTGGTGGGCTGAGACCGCATGGCCACCGCCAACGACATCGTTCCGACCGCGCCGTACGATGCGCTCGCCGACTACGAGCGGCGCAGCCTTGCCCATATCGCCGGCCTGCCCGAGCAGGCCGAGGCGGAGGGCCTGTGGCGCGGCATCGGTTTCCGCGTCGGTTCGCGCCACATGGTCAGCAGCATCTCCGAAGTCAACGAAATCCTGACCATGCCAGCGCTGGCGCTCGTGCCGGGCACGCAGGCGTGGATGCTCGGCGTGGCGAACGTGCGCGGCAACCTCGTCGCGGTGATCGACCTGCGCGGCCACGTCGAGGGCGAGCGCAGCGTGCTCACCGACACGAGTCGCGTGCTGGTCGTTCGCCAGCACGGCGGCAGCGTCGGCCTGCTCGTCGACGAGGTCCTCGGCCAGCGCAGCTTCTCCGACGAGCAGCGCGCGCAGGCCTTCGGCGAGGAGGACGAGCGCTACTCGCGCTACGTCGGCGAAAAGGTCCAGCTCGGCGACGTCCTGTGGGGACTGTTCAGCATGAGCGCGCTGGTACGGACCGCGGAATTCCAGCAGGCATCGGTTTGAACGTGGGACGGCGTCGCCGCATGGCGCCGGCCCGTGACAACTTCATCAGGGGCGAGGTGAAACGATGAGCACGACCTCCGGCGCACTATCGGGGACCGAACGATCCGGCAGTTGGAACACTTTGCTGATCGTGTTGCTGGTGCTGGCGATCGCATTCGCGGCCGCCGACTTCGGCTACCTGACGATCAAGAACGCACACGATCGCCAGGCCAGCGCGTTGACCACGCAGATCCAGGTGCTGTCGCAGGAGCTGACCACCTACGCGGCGAATGCCGCCGGCGGCAACGAGATCTCGTTCTCCGAACTGGAAGGCACGCGCGACACGATCGACAAGCACATCCAGGCGCTCAACAAGGGCGATGGTTCGATGCCCGGCTATGCCGGCGAGAGCGGCGTGGCGAACGAACTGAAGGAACTCGGCGCGGCCTGGATGCAGGTCATGACCAACGCCACCAAGATTCTCGACGGCAAGGCGCTCGTCCTCGACACCGCGGCAACATCGGAGGATTTTTCCTCGAAGATGCCGATCCTCAATTCGCGCATGAACGAAGTCGTCAACATCCTCACCGAGCGCAACGGCAGCGCCGGCCAGGTCTACATCGCGACGCGCCAGATGCTGCTGGCCGACCGCATGATCCGCCGCGTGCAGGAAATCGGCCAGGGCGGCCAGGATGCCCAGTCGGCTGCGGACGGCTTCTCGCGCGACGCCGCGCTCTACCGCTCGGTCCTGACCGGCCTCATCGACGGTGCGCCCGCGCTCAACATCCGTGCGATCGACCAGCCGAGCGCGCGCACGATCCTCTCCGACGTGGCCCAGCAGTGGACCGCGCTCGACGAGCCGGTCAGCAAGATCATCGATGCATCGACCGGCCTGCAGGACGTCAAGGCGGCGGCCAACGACATCGTGCGCGACAGCAAGGTCGTGCTCGAGAAGGCCAAGGCGGTCGCCCAGCGCCTCGACGAACTGCCGACCAAGCGCGTCTTCCCGAACCCGCTCTGGGGTGGCATCGCCGCGCTGCTCGCGATCGTCCTCGTCATCCTGCTCGGCATCATCCTCGTGCGCGACCAGCAGCGCCGCTACCAGTTGTCCGCCGAGCTCAACCAGCGCAACCAGGAAGCGATCCTGCGCCTGCTCGACGAGATGGGATCACTCGCCGAGGGCGACCTGACCGTGAAGGCGACGGTCACCGAGGACATCACCGGCGCGATCGCGGACTCGATCAACTTCGCGGTCGAGGCATTGCGATCACTCGTCACGACGATCAACGAGACCGCCGTGCAGGTGTCCGCCGCGGCGCAGGAAACGCAGGCCACCGCGATGCACCTCGCCGAGGCTGCCGAGCACCAGGCCCAGCAGATCACCTCGGCGTCGGCCGCGATCAACGAGATCGCTGTGTCGATCGACGAAGTGTCGAAGAACTCGGCCGAGAGCGCCGAGGTGGCGCAGCGCTCGGTGCAGATTGCCGCCAAGGGTGCCGGCATCGTGCGCCAGACGATCCAGGGCATGGATTCGATCCGCGACCAGATCCAGGAGACCTCCAAGCGCATCAAGCGCCTCGGCGAATCCTCGCAGGAGATCGGCTCGATCGTCGAGCTGATCAACGACATCGCCGAGCAGACCAACATCCTCGCCCTGAATGCGGCGATCCAGGCCGCTTCGGCCGGCGAGGCCGGTCGCGGCTTCGCGGTCGTCGCCGACGAAGTGCAGCGCCTCGCGGAACGTTCGGCGAACGCGACGAAGCGCATCGAGACGCTCGTGCAGACGATTCAGTCCGACACGAACGAAGCGGTCAGTTCGATGGAGCAGACGACCGCGGAGGTCGTCGCCGGCGCGCGCCTCGCCGAGGACGCGGGCCTGGCCCTCGGCGAGATCGAGAAGGTTTCGCACGACCTCGCCGACCTCATCCAGAACATCTCGGCCGCCGCGCGCCAGCAGTCCGCCGCGGCGACCAACATCTCGGCGACGATGAACGTGATTCAGGAAATCACCACGCAGACTTCGGTTGGTGCAAGCCAGACGGCCGAGTCGATCGGCAACCTCGCCCACCTGGCCGCGGATCTGCGCCGCTCGGTGGCCGACTTCAAGCTGCCGGGCTGAACGGATCTTCCGGGTACCCCCTTCACCACGGAGACAGCGCGACGCGATCACCACCCGCAACATGCGCAGAGGCGGCAGTGCCTCGGACGCAGGCGCGGACCGCCGGCCGGAGTGCGCGATGCGATGCGCGCGGCGCGATCCGGAGCCGGTCGAGGCGTCGGGGTGGGTAGCGGACGGTCGCGCCAAGGCGAGCGAACACGATGAAACTGCAAGACGACTTCACCACGCTGAACTGGGTCAAGGGCGAACTCGACGAGACGCTGAAGCAGGCTCGTCAGGCGCTCGAGGCCTATGTCGACGATCCCGGCGACAGCAGCCTGATGCAGTTCTGCTCGACCTATCTGCACCAGGCGCAGGGCACCTTGCGCATGGTCGAGCTGTATGGCGCGGCGATGGTGGTCGAGGAGATGGAGCGGGTCGTGGAGGCCCTGCTCGGCGAGGGCGTGCGCAACCGCGACGAGGCCTATTCGATCCTCATGCGCGGCATGGTCCAGTTGCCGGACTACCTGGAGCGCGTGCAGAGCGGGCACAAGGACATCCCGATAGTCCTGTTGCCGCTGCTGAACGACCTTCGCGCCTGCCGCGGCGAGAAACTGCTGACGGAGTCGGTGTTGTTCTCGCCCGATCTCACGCTGCGCATGCCGGCTGCCGCGAACGGCATCGATGCGGCGCTGCCGGTCAGGGAATTGCGCGCGAGCGTGCTGCGCCTGCGCCTGGCCTTCCAGGCCGCGCTGCTCAAATGGTTCCGCGAATCCGGCCAGCCCCAGCATCCCGCGCGCCTGCGCGAAGTGCTCGATCGCCTGCGCACGAGCGTCGCCCACGGCGAGGAGCCGCGCCGGCTGTTCTGGGTCGGTGCCGGCGTCGCCGACGCGATCGGTGACGGCAGTCTCGAATCGAGCGCCGCGCTGAAGCTGCTGTTCGGCCGCATCGACCGCGAGATCCGGCGCTTCGCCGATGTCGGCGAGGAGGCATTCGGTGCCACGCCCCCGCGCGAGCTGGTGCAGAACCTCCTCTACTACATCGCCCATTCGACCAGCCAGGCGCCGCGCGTCGACGAGATCCGCGACACCTACCGGCTCGGCTCGCTGCTGCCGACCGACCAGGAAGTCGCGCACGCGCGCGGCTCGATGGCGGGTCACAACCGCACCCTGCTCGACACCGTCTCGGTCGCGATCAAGGACGACCTGCTGCGCGTCAAGGAATCGCTCGACATCTTCCTGCGCGCACAGAATCGCGACAGTGCCGACCTGCTTACCCAGGTCGACCTTCTCGATCGCGTTCGCGACACGCTCGGCATGCTCGGCCTCGGCGTGCCGCGCCGCGTCGTCACCGAGCAACGCGGCATCATCGAGGACATCGCGGCAGGACGTCGCCAGGCCGACGAGGGCACCCTGCTCGACGTCGCCGGTGCGCTGCTCTACGTCGAATCCTCGCTCGACGACCACATCGAACGACTGGGTGCCTCGTCGGAAGACGCCGGCGACGGCGCACTCGAGCTGCCGAAGGCCGAAGTCCGCAAGATCCTCGACGCGTTGATGCGCGAGGCAGCGGTCAACATCCAGCAGGCCAAGCACGACGTCATCGCCTTCATCGAGTCGCCGTGGGATCACGCCCGCGTCGAGCAGATTCCGCGCCTGCTCGAGGAAATCTCGGGCGCGCTGCGCATGCTCGATCTCGGCGAGGCCGCCGGGCTGATGGATGGCATCGTGCGCTTCGTCGAAGTCGAGCTGCAGCGCCACCGGCGCGTGCCGACGACCGAGCAGATGGACCAGCTCGCCGACGCGCTGGCGTCGATCGAGTACTACCTCGAAGCGACGCGCGAGCAGCGGGCCGGACGAGAGAAGATCCTCGCCGTCACGCGCAGCAGCCTCGAGTCGCTCGGCTACTGGCCGGTACCCCCGCCGAGCGGAGACGACGGTCCGGACGGCGGCATCCCGACTCCGTTGCCGCCCGCGGGCGACGACGCGCTGGCCGTTGCCGCCGCACTGGCCTACGGCGGTGACGCGAACCCGCCTGCGGACACGTCATCGACTTCGTCGGCGCTCGCCGGCGACGACCTCGGATCGTCGTTCCCGACCTGGAGCGAGCCGCTGCCCGCCGAGCGTTCGACCGCGCTGCGCGATGGTCATCCCGACGCCGCGGGCGAACTGGGCCTGGACACGTTCGACGCCTTCACCGCGCCACTGCCGCCCGTTCCCGGCGAGGCAGGGATCACGCTCGAACTCGACAGCGCGGTCGAGGTTGCGCCCGGCAACGACCTCGTCGACCTGATCGTCGGTGATGCGGCGATGCCGGTCGAGCACGCGCACGACCTCGCCGGCCTGCGTTTTGCCGAGACGGTCGACGACCGCAGCGGCGCCGCGAACGACGAAGGCGGCGCCGACGCGCCGGCGGCCGACGCCGACAGCGGGGAATGGATCGAGATCGAGGAGGAGGTCGAGGAAGAGATCGACGAACCGGTCGCGAGCGTCGATGCGAGCTTCCAGACCAACGCCTCGGCCGGAATCGATGACGACATCCGCGACGTGTTCATCGAGGAAGTGCAGGAGGAGATCGACAGCCTGCGCGCGCAGGTGCCGGTCTGGAAGGCGAATCTCGACGACATCGAGCAGCTCAAGCCGGTGCGTCGCTCGTTCCACACGTTGAAGGGCTCCGGGCGCCTGGTCGGCGCGATGGCGCTCGGCGAGTTCAGCTGGAAAGTCGAGAACATGCTGAACCGCGTGCTCGACCACACGATCCAGCCGACCCCGCAGGTCCTCGCGCTGGTCCAGCACGCCGTGGCGGCGCTGCCCGGTCTGCTCGCCGCGTTGCGTGGCGATGGCGTGCCGGATGCCGACATGCCCGGCATCATGGACACCGCCGACCGTCTCGCCGCCGGCGAGTCCGCGGAGGTGCCGGATCGCCCGCGTCGCCGGACGATCAAGCGCACGGTGCGGCGGCGTGTTCCGGCGCCGTCTGCGGTCGTCCGCCACGAAACGGTCGCCCCGGTCGAACTCGAGCGCGCCGCAGCCGACGAGATCGTCGCTGGTCCGTTGCCTGGCCTCGATCCCGTGCTGTTCGACATCTTGAAGAGCGAAACGGCGACCCACCTGGGCGTCGTCGACGAGTTTCTCGCCGATGCGGCGCAGGCACCGCGCACGGTCTCCGAACCGCTGCTGCGTGCCGTGCACACGCTGAGCGGCGCTATCGCGATGGTCGAGATCGCCCCGCTGGCGCAGGTGCTCGCGCCGCTCGAAGGCTATCTCAAGCGCGCGCGCGCGCACGGCACGGTCGTCGAGCCGGAAGGCCTCGGCGTACTCGCGGAATCGGCCGCGCTCGTGCGCGAGGTCATGCATCGACTCGATGCGGGTTCGGGCGACCTGCCTGATTCCTCGGCACTCGTCGAGCGCATCGGCGCGCTGCGCGACGTGCTTGCCGAGCCGCCCAGTGCACTCGCCTACTACCACGAGGAAGACGGCACCGTTGCCGACGTGGCGACGGTCGACGTGCAGGACGCCGACGCGTCCGGCGTCGCCGTGCGGGTCGAGGAAGACGCGTTCGAGACGATCGCCTTCGATGAAGCGTCGATCGCCTTCGATGAACCCACGTCGGATGACACGCTGCCGACGGACGCTCTCGAGCTGCCGACCGATCCGGCAGCGGATGTGCGCGACGACATCATCGAGCGGGCCGCGAGTGCGTTCGAGGAGCTGCCGGACCGGCCGCGCAGCGCCGGATTCGCCGACCTCGGCGACGCGACGGCTCGGGGTTCCGCCGATGCGCGGCGCGACGACCCGGATCACGCGCGCTTCGCCGACGGCGCGCACGATTCGCATCTCCGCGATGCAGCCGTGCCGTCGGCGGGCTTCGGTTTCGACGCCCCGCGCCAGGAGCCGCCGTTCGATGCAGGTCGCGCGGAAGAGGACGGCACGGCCCGCTTCGCCACGTCGGAGCCGGGCCGGCCCGCCGTCGTGAACGTCGAAACGGAATCCGCGCTCGACGAGCTGCTGAGCGCGTTCGCAGACGCGGAGCGCGATGGCGATGCGCGAACCGACGCGGTCCTCGAGTTCGAGCCCGCCGCGGACACGACGGCGGTCGGCGATGCGCCCGTCGCGCTCGAGCCGGCGGCGTTCGGCGACGAAGTCGTGCTCGCCTTCGCCTCGCCGGTAGCGGATGCGCGCGATCCCGTCGTGCCGATGGCAGACGAGACCGGACCGGTGCCCCGCGCCGCCGACGCAGTGGACGAACTCGGCGCCTATGAACTCGACGTCCTGCTCGCCGAACCGGACCGCGAATATGCCGGTACGCTCGAAGACCCGCAGCCGGACGGGCGCCTCGAGTTGCCCGAGCTCGACGAGGACCTGCTCGACATCTTCGTGCAGGAAGGCAATGACATCCTCGACCATGCCGACTCGGCGATGGCGACGCTGCGCGAGGCACCGCACGAACGCGAGATCGTCGCGGCGTTGCAGCGCGACCTGCACACGCTGAAGGGTGGCGCGCGCATGGCCGGCCTGGCGCCGATCGGCGACCTCAGCCATGCGATGGAATCGCTGCTCGATGCCGTGCACGACGGGCATCGCAACATGGATCGACCGGCGATCGAGGCACTCGAGCGCGGTTTCGACGGGTTGCACGGGCTCGTCCAGCGTGTTGCCCGGCGCCAGGCGATCGCGATGCCCGAGCGCGCGATCGCGCGCTTCGAGAACTTCGTCGCCGGCGAAACCCTGTCGACCCCGACCCAGAGCGATCTTGCCGCGGCAGCGGCCGCCGCACGACCCGTGGAGCCCGTCGCGCCGCAGCGTCCGGCGCCGCGCGTGATGCCCGCGCAGGAGATCGAGGACGAGCCGCGCGCACCGCAGGAAATGATCCGCGTGCGCTCCGAGCTGCTCGACTCGCTGGTCAACTACGCCGGCGAGGTTTCGATCTACCGTTCGCGACTCGAACAGCAGATCTCGACCTTCCGCTTCAACCTCATCGAGTTCGAGCAGACCGTCAGCCGCCTGCGCGAGCAGCTGCGCAAGCTCGAGATCGAGACCGAGGCGCAGATCATCGCGCGCTACCAGCGCGAGCACCACGAAGGCGCCGAGGCCGTGTTCGATCCGCTCGAGCTCGACCGCTTCTCGCAGCTGCAGCAGTACTCGCGCGCGCTCGGCGAGTCGGTATCGGACCTGGTCTCGATCCAGGGCCTGCTCGACGACCTGACGCGCCAGTCGGAAACCCTGCTCCTGCAGCAGTCGCGCGTCAGCTCCGACCTGCAGGAAGGCCTCATGCGCACGCGCATGGTGCCGTTCGACTCGCTCGTGCCCTCGCTGCGCCGTACGTTGCGCCAGGCCGCGCAGGAGACCGGCAAGCGTGCCCAGCTCAAGGTCGAGGGTGCGCAGGGCGAAATGGACCGCAACCTGCTCGAGCGCATGAAGGCGCC
Source organism: Lysobacterales bacterium (assembly GCA_017302215.1). Classification (GTDB taxonomy): domain Bacteria; phylum Pseudomonadota; class Gammaproteobacteria; order Xanthomonadales; family Rhodanobacteraceae; genus Dokdonella. Next base: position 860 of record JAFLDX010000091.1, on the reverse strand, counting down.
GTTCGAGCACATGCTGCGCAACGCACTCGCGCACGGCATCGAGACGCCCGAACAGCGCCTCGTCGCCGAGAAGCCGCTCGACGGCATGGTCACGATCGCGGTATCGCGCGAGTCGACCGAAGTCGTGCTGCGCGTCAGCGATGACGGCGCAGGCATGGACCGCGACGCGATCCGCGACAAGGCGATCCAGCAGGGCCTGCTCAGCCCCGAAGTCCAGCTCTCCGACCGCGACCTGTACGGCTTCATCATGGAGCCGGGCTTCTCGACCGCCGAGCAGGTGACGCAGCTGTCCGGCCGCGGCGTCGGCATGGACGTCGTGCAGAGCGAGATCAAGCAGCTCGGCGGTTCGCTCGTCATCGACTCGAATCGCGGCAAGGGCACCACCTTCACGATCCGCCTGCCGTTCACGCTGGCGGTCACCCAGGCCATCCTCGTCAAGCTCGGCGAGTCCGTCTATGCGGTGCCGATGTCCTCGGTGCAGGGCGTCGTGCGCATCGCGCATGACGACTACCAGCGCCGCATCGCCGGCAGCAATCCGAGCTACAGCTACGCCGGCGAGGAGTTCGCGATCCACGAGCTCTCGAACCTGCTCGGCGTGCCGGGAGGACGCATCCTCGACGAGACGCAGCTGCCGCTGCTGATGACGCGCACCGGTGACCAGCGTGCGGCCGTGCACATCGACGGCGTGGTCGGCTCGCGCGAAATCGTCGTCAAGTCGGTCGGTCCGCAGATCAGTTCGGTCCCCGGCATCTTCGGCGCCACGATCATGGGCGACGGTTCGGTGGTCATGATCCTCGACCTCGGGCCGCTCGTCCGGCGCGCGACCGCGCTGCGCGCGAGCGCGGCGGCGGGCGAGGTCG
>JAFLDX010000009.1 GCA_017302215.1 Lysobacterales bacterium | reverse complement strand
TGAACCCAAGCTTTGCTAAAGCGTTGCTTTGACGTTTGCTTGGACGCTCGATACTTCGTGGACTTTCGTCCACCTCAAGGCGCCCACACAAAACACTTGCGCACACTGTCAAGGATCAATGGCTTGCAGGACCTTCTTCCCCCCGCACCCGAGGACCTTTCGTCCAAGGGAGCCGCACACTATACAACCATTTTCGCGACCGTCAACACCCGACGACCGACGACCGGGACCCCCTCTCCCGAACCATACCCCTCCTTCCGAAGGGGCGCGCATCCTAACCGGACCGCCTGCGTTCGGGAAGAGGGCTTTCGCACCCACGGTGCCGGTCCGACCGCGGCAAGTTGACGCCGTGACGCGACGCAAATGCACACCCCGTCGAGCAGCCGGGACGACGATCGATCAACAGGTCGAATCCGGCAGGGTCGGCTATCCGCACGCAGTCACGCGCCGATCAGGCGAACCCGCGCAAACGTGCGCTTGCCGATCTGGAGCACGCCCTCGAACCCGCTTGGCACCACGCGCTGCGGATCGGACACGACTTCACCGTCGATGCGGACGGCGCTTTCCTTGAGCTTGCGCGACGCCTCGGAGTTGCTCGGCGTCAACCCGGCCGCGGTCAGCAGCGCGGCGATGCGCAGGCCCTCGGCCGGCACGGCGATCTCAGCCAGCGGAAGCGATGTCGTGTCGCCCTCGCCGCGCACGACGGCGCTCCAGCCCGCCACCGCCCTTTCCGCCTCGGCAGCGCCCTGGAATCGGGCCGCCAGTTCGCGCGCCAGACGCAGCTTGAGGTCGCGCGGGTTCAACGCCCCGGAGTCGATGTCGCGACGGAGCACGGCGACCTCGGCGACCGAGATGTCGAAGCTCAACAGGTCGATCCAGCGCCACATGAGGTCATCACCGACTTTCATCGTCTTGGTGACGATGTCGATCGCCGGCTCGTCGATGCCGATGTAGTTGCCGAGCGACTTCGACATCTTGTTGACGCCATCGAGGCCCTCGAGCAACGGCATCGTGAGCACGATCTGCGGCGCCTGGCCATGGTGTTCCTGCAGGCCTCGGCCCATGAGCAGGTTGAACTTCTGGTCGGTGCCGCCGAGCTCGACGTCGGCTTTCAACGCGACGGAGTCGTAACCCTGGACCAGCGGATAGAGGAATTCGTGGATCGCGATCGACTGCTGCGCCGCATAACGCCTGGCGAAATCGTCACGCTCGAGCATGCGTGCCACGGTGTGCTGCGCGGCCAGCCGGACCATGTCGGCCGCCGACATCTGCCCGAACCATTCGCTATTGAAGCGCAGTTCGGTGCGCGCGCGGTCGAGCACCTTGAATACCTGATCGGCGTAGGTGCGTGCGTTCGCCTCGACGTCATCGCGCGTGAGCGGCTTGCGTGTCACGTTCTTTCCGGTCGGATCACCGATCATCCCGGTGAAGTCGCCGATCAGGAAGATGACCTGGTGGCCGAGGTCCTGGAACTGGCGCATCTTGTTGAGCAGGACCGTGTGCCCGAGGTGCAGGTCGGGCGCCGTCGGGTCGAAACCGGCCTTGATGCGCAGCGGGCGGCCAAGACGCAGGCGCGCCTCGAGATCCTCGCGCTTGATGATCTCCTCGGCACCGCGACCAATGAGGTCGAGGGCGGACTGGACGTCGGACATGCGTGACCCTGCTGGTGATGTCGGAGCGGTGCGGAAACCGCGCCGCGAGCCATCGGAAGCGACGGCGCGGTTAATAATTCGTTAATCGAAGAATGTTCTGCAAACCCGCGCGGCCATTGAGATTGACGTCGTTCGCGGGGCGTGGCTATGGTACGCGGCCAGCCGCCGGAACGCGATCGTGACCGAGTCGAACCAGAACACGCGCCGCAATGTCCGTCGGCTCGCCCTGCGCCGTCGCGCCCAGCGCCAGCATTTCAATTTCTACCTGCGCAACCAGACCTGGACGTTCCTGCAGAACGTCGCCACCGCACCGGTGTCGTGGCGTCGCGAGCACTGGATACTCGGTGGCACCGCGCTCCTGCTCGTCGTCCTCGCCGGCATCATCATGCCAACCTTCGCCAGCGCCACGCGCAACGAAGGGGCCGAAATCGCGTTCCGAACGCTCGCGCTTGATGTTCCGCCGCTGCCCGCCGGAGCCCAGGCGGAGGCGGGCATCGCGGGGCTCGCCGCCTACGGCATGGACGAGCCTGCCTGGCGCATCGCCACCGTGCGCGCCGGGCAGACGCTCTCCGACATCTTTCGCGAGCAGGGTCTCAGTCCGAACGACCTCCAACGTGCGCTCGATACGCAGAAGGACGCTACTGCACTGCGTCGCATCCGTCCCGGCGACGAGTTCGGCTTCGACATCGACGATGCGGGCGTCCTGCGCGCGATGCGCTTCGACCGTGACGACGCCACCCGCGTCATCCTGAACTTCACGCCGGCTGGCGTTGCGGAAGTCGCCACCGACCGCGCCATCGAGCGTCGCGTGCAGGTCGCGCATGGCGTCATCACGAGTTCGCTTTTCGACGCCGGCGACCAGGCCGGCATGAGCGACCTGATGACGCTCAAGCTGGCGAATGCCTTCGGCTACGACATCGACTTCGCCCAGGACCTCCGCGAAGGCGACAGCTTCAGCGTGATCTACGACGAGATCTATCGCGAGGGCGAGCGCCTGCGCGCCGGCGACATCGTCGCCGCCACGTTCGTCAACCAGGGCAAGCGCTACACGGCCATCCGCTACACGAACGCGCAGGGCGAAACCCTTTTCTACACCGAGGACGGGCGTCCCCTGCGCAAGGCATTCCTGCGCACGCCGGTCGAGTTCACGCGCATCTCCTCGCGCTTCAGCGCGGGGCGCATGCATCCGATCCTCGGCAAGATGCGCGCGCACCGCGGCGTCGATTACGCCGCTCCGACCGGCACCCCGATCCGCGCGGCTGGCGACGGCAAGGTCATGTTTCGCGGCTGGCAGAACGGGTACGGCAACGTCGTGATCGTCCAGCACAACGGCAAGTACACCACGCTGTACGGGCACATGTCGAAGTTCGCCAGCACCAAGGTCGGTCAGCGCGTCAGCCAGGGTCAGGTGATCGGCTATGTCGGCATGACCGGGCTGGCGAGCGGGCCGCATCTGCACTACGAGTTCCGCCTGGACGGCCAGCATCGCGATCCGCTGACGGTCACCCTGCCGAAGGAAGAGCCATTGCCGGCCACCGAGCTCGCGCAGTTCAAGTCGCGCTCGGCGCCACTGCTCGCGCGCCTCAAGTTCGTCGACACGATCCGGCTCGCACGCAACGACTGAAGACGTTTCGGTGGCCACACCCAGCGACCTGTACATCGGCCTGATTTCGGGAACGAGCGCCGACGGCGTCGATGCGGCCGTCGTGCGCTTCGAACCGGGGCTCGAGATCCTCGCCGCCGCGACGACGCCTTACCCTGCCGCCCTGCGCGAGCGCCTGCTCGCGCTCACGGCGCCGGGTGCATCGATTCCCCTGGATGAGTACGGCGCGCTCGACGTCGAGGTCGGGCACTGCTTCGCGGAATCCGTCGACGCACTGCTCGAGGCCAGCGGGTGCGCGCGCTCGCGGATCGCGGCGATCGGATCACACGGCCAGACCGTGCGCCACCGACCGCAAGGTGCATGTCCCTTCTCCCTGCAGATCGGCGACGGCGCCGTCATCGCCGAGCGCACCGGCATCCTCACGGTCGCCGATTTCCGTCGCGCCGATGTCGCCGCGGGTGGACAGGGGGCGCCACTCGCTCCCGCGCTCCACGCGGCGGTGTTCGGCGGCAGCGCGCCGTGTGCGGTCCTCAATCTCGGCGGCATCGCCAACCTCAGCCTGATCGGTCGCGGGACCTCGCTGATCGGCTTCGACACCGGTCCCGCCAATGCACTGCTCGATGCCTGGGCAGAGCGCCATCTCGGCACGGCGCGCGATGAAGGCGGCATTTGGGCTGCGGGCGGGACCGTCGTTCCGGAGTTGCTGAACCGGCTGCTCGCCGATCCGTACTTCGCGCTTCACGCGCCGAAAAGCACCGGTCGCGAACATTTCAATCTCGCATGGCTCGAGGCACACCTTGATGGCGCGCCGCTGCGCGCTGCAGACGTGCAGGCAACCCTCGTCATCCTGAGCGCACGCACGATCGCGGACGCCCTGCGCGCAGCGATGCCGTCGGCAACGCGCGTGCACGCCTGTGGTGGCGGCGTCCACAACCCGTTGCTGATGGATGCGATCGCCGCGGCGATCGCGCCCGTCCCGCTCGTCACGACCGCCGAGTCCGGGCTCGACCCGGATTTCGTCGAGGCCGCGCTGTTCGCCTGGCTCGCACGCGAACGCCTGGCCGGCCGACCCGGCAACCGCGAAGATGTCACCGGGGCGCGTGGTCCGCGCCTGCTCGGCGCAATCCATGCGCCGCCTCCACGCGGCTGATCGACCTGGTCCACGGCGATTCCGCCGATCGACTACCGATCCTTGCGTCGCGCGGCCCGCGCCTCGAACGAAGGGCCCGAATCAACCTGTTTGAACGCTTCGATCGCTTCACGGAACGCCTGGTTCTCGCCCTGGTTCCACACGCCGCGCAGCGTCGCGATGTCCTGGCGATCACGCGGCGCGAAGTCCTCGATGCCGAGTCCGAACGCGAAGCGCAGCGCGCGGACTCCGATGTCCTCGATCGTGCAGGCGCGCTCGCTCGCCGCCGCTCGCAGGCGCGCCATCGTTTCCTCGTCGATGTCCTTGAGCAGCAGCTCGGCCATGTCGGAACTCTCCGCGAGCGGTCGATTGTGTCAGCAAACGGACGCACGATCCCGAACGGCCATCGCGAACCGTGGCTGGCGCCGGCCGGCGCTGCGATCCGCTAGCATGCCCGCCCATGAATCCACCCGCCGCGGTCAGTCGTGCTGGCCTTCCCGCCCTGCTCCGCCCCTACCTCGAACCTGCCCCGCTCGGCGCCCTGTTGCTCGGCATGTCGTCGGGCTTTCCGTACGCGATGATCGGCGCGACGCTGACGACGCGCCTGGCCCAGGCAGGGATCGACAAGAAGAGCGTGACCGCGTTCGCGCTGGCCTTCCTGGTCTACAACCTCAAGTTCCTGTGGGCGCCGTTGGTCGACCGCCTGCGCCTGCCGCTGATCGGCCGCTTCGGCCATCGGCGCTCGTGGCTGTGGTTGTCCGCGCTCGGCGTCGTTGGTGCGGTCGCCTGGCTGGCCCTCGTCGATCCGCAGGCACGACTCGCCGAGGTCGCCGCCGCCGCGGTCGCGGTGGGTGTGGCGGGCGCGACCTTCGACATCGTGATCGACGCCTACCGCATCGAGTTGCTCGAGCCGCACCAGCTCGGCGTCGGCTCGGGCATGTCGCAATACGGCTGGCGCATCGGCTCGGTATCTGCTGGCGCGCTTGCCCTGCTCGTCGCCGGGCCCGCCGGGTGGACCCTCGCCTACCTCTGCTGCACGGTGTTCGCATTGCCTGCCATCGTCGCCGGGCTCTGGCTCGGCGAGCCGAGCCGCCACCGCCCACCGCTGCGCAGCCGTGGTTTCGGTGAACTGCTCGGCTCCGTCATTGCGCCGCTCACCGAGTTCTTCCGTCGGCGCGGAGCCTGGCTGGTCCTGCTCTTCATCCTGCTCCACAAGATCGGCGACACACTGGCCAACCTGACCGTGCGCCTCCTGCTCGACGACCTCGGCTTCAGCAACGAGGAAATCGCCACCTACGACGTCGGTTTCGGTTTCCTCGCCTATCTGGCCGGCATCTTCGTCGGCGGCATCGTCTACGCGCGCCTCGGCCTCAAGCGCTCGGTGCTCGCCAGCCTCGTGCTGATGGGCGCTTCGAACCTTTCCTTCGCCGCGCTGGCCGCGCTCGGCCACAGCAACTGTTTCCTCGCTTTCACGATCGGCTTCGAGAACTTCGCCAGCGGAATCGGCGGCGTGGTCGTCGTCGCCTACCTGTCCGCGCTGTGCAACCTGTCGTTCACGGCCACGCAGTTCGCCCTGTTCTCGGCGGCCGCGTCGGTCGTCGGGCGACTCGTCACCGGCACCACGGCCGGACGCCTGATCGAGCAGTTCGGCTACGTCGACTTCTATCTGCTGACGACGGTGGCGGCACTGCCCGGCATCGTGCTGTTCGCCTGGCTGATGCGAACGGGCCTGGTCGACGCGGCCATTGCCGAGGACGATATCCGCGCCGCCACGGACGGCGGCGCGTCCGACGGCACGAAGACTCAGAGCGCGTAGTCGACCGCGTACGGCGCGTGATCGGAGAACCGTGGCGTCGCCGTGATCCGGCAGTCGCGCAAGACGCTGCGCAGCGAAGGTGTCACGATCTGATAGTCGATGCGCCAACCGACGTTGTTGGCGCGCGCCGCGCCGCGGTTGGACCACCACGTGTACTCGACCCCCTGCGGACGCAAGGCGCGGAACGTATCGACCCAGCCGCCGTCCGGCGCCGGCGTGCCATCACCGCAGGCATCGTCGATCAATCCATTGAGCCAGGCCCGTTCACGCGGAAGGCAACCCGAGTTCTTCTGGTTCGACGACCAGTTGCGGATGTCGTTGCGTGCACGCACGATGTTCCAGTCGCCGCACAGCACGTAGTCGCGCCCGCTCTTCAGCCATTTCGCGAAGATCGGCGCGAGGAAGTCCATGCACTCGTACTTGAATCCCTGGCGCTCGTCGCCGGACGAGCCCGACGGGACGTAAAACGAAACGACGCTGAGCTTGCCGTAGCGCGCCTCGATGTAGCGCCCTTCATCGTCGAACGGAGCCCAACCGAGCCTGGTCAGGACCTCGTCCGGCTCGCGCCTTGAATAGATGGCGACACCGCTGTAGCCCTTCTTCGTCACCGCGTCACGGTAGAAGCTGTGGTGACCGTCGGGGCGGAACATCGGATCGCCCAGCTGATCCTCCTGGGCCTTGGTCTCCTGGATGCAGGTGACATCGGCGTCCTGCTGGCGCAGCCAATCGAAGAAGCCCTTGTTTGCCGCCGAGCGGATGCCGTTGGCGTTGAAGCTGATGATGCGCATCGCGTTGCTGTTCCGGGCCGGGGAACCACAGCCTAGCCCCCGCGCCGGTGCTCGCCAAGCCGAATCGCGCCGGCGCGCGAGCGATGCCGATTCGCCCGCGGGTCACCGTGAAAAAATTTGCGTCAACAGGCTTCCATTCAGCGTGCCCTTACCCGGCGGATGCATCAATGCGCGCCGCGATTGCGCGACCCTCCGGGAAACCACTCCGTTGTCGATCCTGCGCCTGTACCTGCGCGTGCTCGGGCTGCTGGCGCCCGAGAAGAAGCTGGCGATCACCCTCGCCGTCGCGAACCTCGCCCTCGCCGGCGTGTTCTTCCTCGAACCGATGCTGTTCGGCCAGGTCGTCGATGCCTTGTCGACCGACAAGGGCGCCGGCGCGCCGCGCCTCATCGCGCTCTGGGCCGGGGTCGGCTTCGCCGGCATCGTCGCCGGCGTGTGGGTGTCGCTGCATGCCGACCGCCTCGCGCATCGGCGTCGTCTCGCCGCCATCACGGCGTTCTTCGAGCACGCCGCTGCGCTTCCGCTCGCCTTCCACGGCGAGAACCACACGGGCCGGCTCGGCCGCGTCATGAACGCGGGCGTGTCGAACCTGTTCGGCCTGTGGCTCGGCTTCTTCCGCGAACACCTCGCGACCCTGCTCGCGATCTTCGTGATGGTTCCACTCGCATTGTGGATGAACTGGAAGCTCGCCCTGCTCATGGTCGCGTTGATGGTCTGCTTCGCGACGTTCAACGCCATCACCGTGCGTCGCACGCACAAGGCCCAGGCCGAGGTCGAGCAGCTGCACCACGAGATCGCCGCCCGCGCGAGCGACGTGTTCGGCAATGTCACCGTGGTGCAGAGCTTCACGCGACTCGGCGACGAGGTGAAGGCGCTCAAGCAGATGATGGCGCGCGTGCTGGATGCGCAGTACCCGGTGCTCAACGGCTGGGCCATCCTGTCCGTGCTCAATCGCACGGCGAGCACGTTGACCGTGGTCGCGATCTTCGCGCTCGGCGCGAGCCTGCACGCCAAGGGCGAGGTCAGCGTCGGCAACATCGTCAGTTTCGTCGGCTTCTCGCTCATGCTGATCGGGCGCCTCGAGCAGTTCGCCGGCTTCATCTCGGCGCTCTTTTTCCAGACCCATTCGCTGCGCAACTATTTCGAAGTTCTGGACCAGCGTCCGGCGATCGTCGAACGAATCGATGCGATCGACCCCGGCCGCCTGCGTGGCGAGGTCGTCTTCGACGACGTCGGCTTCGGTTACGGCGAGGGCCGTGCCGCGGTCGAAAGCCTGAGCTTCAAGGCCCCGGCAGGCAGCACCGTGGCCCTGGTCGGCCCGACCGGCGCCGGCAAGACGACCGCGCTGTCGCTGCTGTATCGCGCCTACGACCCGCAGCAGGGGCACATCCGCATCGATGGCGTCGACATCCGCGACATCCGCCTCGATGCGCTCCGGCGCAACATCGGCGTCGTGTTCCAGGAACCCGGGCTGTTCTACCGCTCGATCCTCGACAATCTGCGCATCGCCAACCCGACAGCCGACGACGCCGCGGTCGAGTCGGCGGCACGCGCGGCCGAGGCGCACGGCTTCATCGTCGAGAAGCCGGAAGGCTATGGAACCCTGGTGGCCGAACGCGGGCGCTCGCTGTCGGGCGGCGAGCGCCAGCGCCTGTCGATCGCTCGGGCAATGCTCAAGGACGCGCCGATCCTGATCCTCGACGAAGCGACCAGCGCGCTCGACAATGCCACCGAGGCGCGCATCCAGCGCGCCCTCGCGGGCCTCGCGCACGGGCGCACGACCTTCGTCATCGCCCATCGCCTGTCGACCGTGCGCAACGCGGATCTCATCCTCGTGCTCGATCACGGTCGCCTGGTCGAACAGGGCAGCTTCGACGAGCTGGTCGCCCGCGACGGCCTGTTCGCCGAACTCGCGCAGCAGGGTCGCTTCGCTCCCGACGCGAAGGAGGAGGCGCCAGCCGCAGCGGTGCCGCTCGCCGAAGTCGCCTGAGCGGCCCCGACCGCGCCGCACCCGCCCGCGTGCACGACCGGCACGCGGGCGGGCGAGCCCGGCTAAGATGCCGCGTCGACCCCGGACAACTCGCCGATGCACGATTACCAGCGCCGCTTCCTCGACCTTGCCCTGGCCCGGCGCGTGCTGCGCTTCGGCGAGTTCACGCTGAAGTCCGGGCGCGCGAGCCCGTACTTCTTCAACGCCGGCCTGTTCGACAGCGGCGGCGCGCTCGATGCCCTCGGCAGCGCCTATGCGGCGGCAGCTGCCGCCGCCGGCATCGGCTTCGACCTCGTGTTCGGACCGGCCTACAAGGGCATCCCGCTGGCCGCACTGACAGCCGCGGCGCTCGCCCGCGAACACGGTCGCGATGTCGGCTTCGCCTACAACCGCAAGGAGGCCAAGGCCCACGGCGAGGGCGGCCTGACCGTCGGAGCGGCGCTCGCGGGTCGCGTACTGATCGTCGACGACGTCATCACCGCAGGCACCGCGATCCGCGAGTCGCTGGCTCTCCTGGCTGCGCGAGGCGCACAGCCCGCCGGCGTACTCGTCGCACTCGACCGCGAGGAGCGCGGCCAGGGCGAGCTGTCGGCCACGCAGGAAGTGACCCGGGAGTTCGGCATTCCGGTCATCGCGATCGCGCGCCTGACCGACCTGCTTGCCTACACCGGCGAACGGCCCGACGAGTACGCTGCGGTGCGACCTGCCCTGCTCGACTACCGCGCGCGCTACGGGGTGTGACCGGCGCCGCTGCGTTCGTCGCGGCGCGTGCCTATACTTTTGCGCAAGGAGACCATGTCCATGCACACGTCGCTCGTTCGCGCCATCGTCGCCCTCGCCGCCACGGGCATCCTGGCTGCACCGGTTCTGGCCCAGGGCACGCGCTACAAGTGGCGCGATGCCGAGGGCAACCTGCATTACTCCGATGCGCTTCCGCCCGACGCCGGCAAGCGCGGCTACGAGGTGATCAACGCCCAGGGCATCGTCATCAAGCGGGTCGAGGCACCCAAGACGCCCGAACAGGTCGCGGCGGCCAAGGCCATCGCCGCGAAGGAACAGGCTGCACGCGCCGATGCCGAGGCGCGGCTGCGCAAGGACCAGCAGTTGCTGGCGGCCTATCCGAACGAGGAAGAACTCGCGCGCGCGCATCAGCAGCAACTCGAGATGCTGCAGCAGAACATCCGCAGCGCGGAGATCGGCCTGCAGAGCCAGGAGCGCAACCTCGCCGAACAGCTCGGCCAGGCCGCCGACATCGAGCGCGAAGGCAAGCCGGTGCCGCAACGCATCGCCGACCTGATCGGCGTGACGCGCGCACAGATCGAGGCGCAACATCGCGTCGTCGATCGACGCATCGCCGAACTCGAGAAAGCCAAGCTCGACTTCGCCGCCGAGCTCGAGCACTACCGTGCCCTGAGCCGCTGAGTCACGGCCCCGCCGATCGATCAGAACGGCAGCGGCAGGGCCCGATCGAGTGCGAGCAGCTGCTCGCGGAATACAGCCTGTATGCGGGCCAGGGCGGCTTCGTTGTCGGCGTCGAAGCGCAGCACGAGCACCGGCGTCGTGTTCGATGCACGCACGAGACCCCATCCATCCGGCCAATCCGCGCGCACGCCATCGATCGTGGTCAGGCGCGCGCCATCGAACGTCGCCTGCTTGCGGAAGGCTTCGATGAAGCGGTAATGCTCGCCCTCATGCAGCGGGATCTTGAGCTCCGGCGTCGATACGCCCTTCGGCAGCCCGGCGAAGATCTGCTCGGGCGTGCGCCCTTCGAGGTCGCCGGCGAGGATCTCGAGCAGGCGCGCCGCGGAGTAGATGCCATCGTCGAAACCGTACCAGCGCTCGCCGAAGAAGAAGTGGCCGCTCATTTCGCCCGCCAGCTGGGCATCGGTCTCGCGCATCTTGGCCTTGATCAGCGAATGACCGGTGCGCCACATCACCGGACTGCCGCCATGTTGCAGGATCAAGGGCTGCAGGTGTCCGGTGCACTTGACGTCGTAGATGATCGTCGCGCCGGGGTTGCGGCTCAGCACGTCGATCGCGAACAGCATGAGCAGGCGGTCCGGGTAGATGACCTCGCCCGAACGCGTGACCACGCCGAGGCGATCGCCATCACCGTCGAAGGCGAGACCGAGATCGGCGCCGGTCTGCTTCACCGACAGGATCAGGTCCTGCAGGTTGTGCAGGTCCGACGGATCGGGATGGTGGTTCGGGAACTGGCCGTCGACTTCGCAGTAGAGCGGGATGACCTCGCAGCCGATGCCTTCGAGAACGGCCGGTGCCACCGCTCCGGCGACGCCGTTGCCGCAATCGACAACGACCTTCAGGCTCTTCTCGACCTGGATGTCGTCGCTGATGCGCGCGATGTAGTCCTGGGTGATGTCCATGACCTGCAGGCCGCCCGATCCGCTGCTGAAGCGGTTCTCGGCGATGCGCCCGTAGAGATCCTGGATCGCGCCCTCGGACAGCGTTTCGCCACCCAGGACGATCTTGAAGCCGTTGTAGTCGGGCGGGTTGTGGCTGCCGGTCACCGATATGCACGAGCCGGTCTGGAGCTGGTAGGCCGCGTAGTAGGTCAGCGGCGTCGGCGCGAGGCCGATGTCGATCACGTCGCAGCCGGTCGAGCGCAGTCCTTCGATCAGCGCAGCGGAAAGTTCCGGCCCTGACAGTCGTCCGTCACGGCCGACCACGATCTCGCGCAGGCCGCGCTGTTGCGCCTCGCTGCCGATCGCGCGGCCGATCAGCCGCGCGACGCCGGTCGTCAGCGTGCGGCCGAGCACGCCACGGATGTCGTACGCGCGGAAGATGCTGCGATCGACGCTGACCGCTTCCTCGACCTTCGGCGCAACCGGCACCGGCTGCGCGGGCTTGACGGGCACGGCCTGCGCGGCCTGGCCGGCCTGCTTCTTCATTGCGTCACCCAAGGTGATCTCCTCCACTGGCGAGCGATGTCCCGGACGCAACACTTCGAGGGCGCGCTGCATGCCGACCTGGCGCAGCCACAGCGCGGCGAAGCCGGCGAGCAGGCACAGGGCGGTCAACGGGACCAGGATGCGAAGGTCGCGGGTGACGAAGATCGGATCGTCCGGCGTGGCGAGCGCGAGCCGGAACTTCGAGTTCGGTACGGCCACACCGAGGTCGCCGACCGAACTGCCCTTCGACGACCCGGTACCGGCGATCTGCAGGTCGCCACGCCCGTCACCCTGGCGCAGGTCGACGCGGCCGCCGCCGGTCGACACGCCACGGAAAGCCGCGAGGACCGGCTCGAACGGCAGCTGCAGGTAGGCGTAAGCGATGGTTTGCGCGCCGGCACGCACGGGCACCGAGAGGACGAGCAACTGGCGATGGTCGGCATCCGATCGCATCTGCGCCGGCGCAGGCCGACCCGTCGACTGCGCCTGCATGAGCATCTGCGCGCGAGCGTAGCCCAGCTTGCCGAGATCTTCGCGCAGCACCTCGATCAGCTTCGGCGTGTAGAACGCGGCATCGACCAGTTCGGGCCAGGCACTGCGCGCGGCAAGCGCTGCCGCATCCAGCGCCGCCTCGTCGGCGCCGGCCAGCGCGTCGACCACGGCAGGTTGCTGGACGACCGCGACGGCTTTCTCGATCGAGCGGTTGATCACCTCGCCGATCGCGATGACCTGGCGCGCCCGCGCCTGCTCGGCGGCTTCCACGTCGTCGCTGGCCGCGTAGACCAGCGCGCATTGCCAGATCAGGAAGAATGCGAACAACATGAGCAGTGTCGCCAACGCGAGCGGCAACAACACGCGCAGGCTCGGCAACAGGCGTGCGAGCGCGGTGCCGACGCCGCTGGCGCGCGCCTTGCCACTCATTGCGACCGCCGACTGCTTCTCTGCCATCCCTCACTCCGACCGGCATTCATCCGCTGCGATTCCGGTATTGTCCGTGCGGCGCCGCGGCGGCGCCGCGTCACACTGCCCGTTTCGCGACCCGCGATGCTCGCACGAAGCCGCGCTTCAGCGCCGCCCCGAACTGCCGAACCCGCCCTCCCCGCGGTCGCTCGGCGCGAACTCGTCAACCCGGTCGAACACCGCGCGTACGACCGGCATGAACACCAGTTGGGCGATGCGGTCCCCGGGTTGGATCGTAAAGGCCTCGGCAGCGCGGTTCCAGCACGAAATCATCAGGGGCCCCTGGTAGTCGGCGTCGATGAGGCCGGTGCCGTTGCCGAGCACGATGCCGTGCTTGTGGCCGAGGCCGGAGCGCGGCAGCACGAGCGCGCACAGGCCGGCATCGCCGATATGGATCGCGATGCCGCTCGGAAGCAGGGCCGTCGCGCCCGGTTCGAGGGTGAGCGGTGCATTGATCATGGCGCGCAGATCCATGCCGGCCGAGGCCATGGTCGCGTACTCGGGCAGCGGGTAGTCGGCGCCGATGCGCGGATCGAGGACGCGGACTTCGACGCGCCGGTTCATCGCGACTGGCCACCGCGCGCATGCAACCGTTCGGCGACCCGCGCGACCAGGGCCGTGGCCAGCACGCGCTTGTCGGCCTGCGCGAGTGGCTCGCGACCACCCGGCCACAGCAGCAGCAAGGCGTTGTCCGCGCATTCGAAACCGAGCCGCTCGCCGACCTGGTTGGCGGCGATCAGGTCGAGTCCCTTGAGCTCGAGCTTTTCGCGCGCATGGCGCTCGAGTTCGTCCGTTTCGGCGGCGAAGCCGACCAGCAGCGGGCGCGCTGCGGATTGCCCGAGCTCGGCGAGGATGTCGGGGTTCTGCACGAGCTCGAGGGTGCGCGACTGGCCGGTCTTCTTGAGCTTGGACGCCGAGGCCTGCGCAGGCCGGTAGTCACCGACCGCAGCGGCGGAAATGAACACGTCGTGGGCCGGCGCGGCACCGAGCACGGCGTCGCGCATCTCGCACGCGCTGCGCACGTCCACGCGGGTCACGCCCAAGGGGGTCGCCAGGGCGACGGGTCCGGCCACCAGGGTGACCGTCGCGCCGGCGGCAACGGCCGCCTCGGCGATCGCGAAACCCATGCGGCCCGAACTGCGGTTGCCGATGAAGCGCACCGGATCGATGTCTTCGTAGGTCGGGCCGGCGCTGACCAGCACGCGCACGCCGTCGAGCATGCGCGGACCGCGCGCCGCGACGAGGCGTGCGACCAGATCGTCGACCTCGAGCAGGCGACCCTCGCCGGTCTCGCCACAGGCCTGGCTGCCCGCTGCAGGGCCGAGAACGCGCACGCCACGCGCTGCGAGGAGGTCGAGGTTGGCGCGCGTGGCCGCGTTCGCCCACATCTGCCGGTTCATCGCCGGCGCCACGCTGACCGGTGCAGCGCTGGCCAGGACGAGCGTGCCGAGCAGGTCGTCGGCATGGCCGTGCGCGAGGCGCGCGAGCAGGTCGGCCGATGCCGGCGCGATCAGGATCTCGTCGGCCCAGCGGGCCAACTCGATGTGGCCCATCGCCGCCTCGGCGGATTCGTCCCACAGGCTGGTCCGGACCGGATGGCCGGACAAGGCCTGGAACGTCAGTGCGGTGACGAAGCGCGCGGCGTTGGCGGTCAGGACCACGCGGACTTCCGCGCCGGCGTCGCGCAGGCGGCGCACGAGCTCGGCCGCCTTGTACGCCGCGATGCCGCCCGAAACCCCGAGCAGGACACGCAGGCCAGCCAGCGGCAACGGACTCATGCAGGAAATTTCCGACACGCGAAAGGGCTCGTAGCTTACCCAAATTCACCGTCGCCACCGCTGACGGTTCGGCCTGTCGCCCGTTAGCCTGCGTCCAATCCGATCCCGGCAGCGAGCACGGCAATGAGCATCCGCGACTGGCCCGACAGCGAGCGACCGCGCGAGAAGCTGCAGGCGCGCGGCGCGCAGGCGCTTTCCGATGCCGAACTGCTCGCGGTCTTCGTCGGCTCGGGCCGGCGCGGCCGCAGCGCGGTCGAGGTCGGTCGCGACCTGCTCGGCGCGAGCGGCGGCCTGAAAGCCCTGCTCACCGCCGTACGGCCGGTCGACGGACTCGGGACTGTCGCATGGTGTCGCCTGCAGGCGGCGCTCGAAGTCGGGCGGCGCTATCTCGATGCCGAGCTGCGCGAACTCGACAGCCTGACCGATCCCGCGGCGAGCGCGCGCTATCTCAAGTCGCGCCTCGGCGGCTATCCGTACGAAGTGTTCGCCTGCCTGTTCCTCGACAACCGCCATCGCGTGATCGCCTTCGAGGAACTGTTCCGCGGCTCGATCGACGGTGCCAGCGTGCATCCGCGCGAGGTCGTGCGCCATTGCCTCGCGCACAATGCGGCGGCGGTCATCTTCGCCCACAACCATCCCTCGGGCGTCGCCGAGCCGAGCAGTGCCGACCGCGCGATCACCGTGCGCCTGCGCGACAGCCTGGCCCTGATCGACGTGCGCGTGCTCGACCACTTCGTGGTCGGCAGCGGCACGCCGACCTCGCTCGCCCAGCGCGGCTGGATCTGATCGTCGCGTCCCGGCGCGTGCGGGACGTGTTCGCGACGAGGCGCTCCCGCGCGCCTGAGGCCGCTCACCGCATTGCGGGTCAACCGGGGCCGCCGCGGCGGTGTCCTATACTCGCGTCGTCGACTCACGGAGCCCGCCGCCGCGTGATCTTCGATTTCCCGCGAACCTATCCACCCGATGCCACCGAGATCGAACTTGTCGACGGTGAAGCGGTGCGCGCCTGCGCCGGCGAGCGCCTCGCCGAGATCGATGCGGCGCTGGCCGCGCGGCGGCAGCGGCTGGCGTCGTTGTGCGGACCGGAGGGCTCGACAACGCTGCTCGCCCGAGTCGACGAGGCGATCCGCATCGCCTACGCGCGCCTGGCGCGCCGGCATGGCAGCTGGAGCACGGACTTCCATGCGTACCACAACGAGGGACACATCCTCGAGATCTTCGGGACCCGCATCGACCGCCTGATCGAAGCACGCGGCATCCACGCATTGTCGCTGCGCGACTGGTGTGCACTCGGCCTGTTCGCCGCATGCCACGACCTGCGCCAGCGCGAGCAGCCGCTCTACGCCGCCGGAGTCGGTGCGAACGAACGCGCCAGCCTCGAGGAGTCCTTTCGACTCCTCCGCCAGGTCGGCTTCGACGAGCAGGCCGACGCGGATCTCTACCTCGCCCTCGACCTGATGATCGACGGCAGCACGTTCGATGCGCGCCCGCCACCAGGTGGCGCCGCCTTCAACGCCGCGGAGCTCGTGCAGTCGGGCGGTGCGCTCGCCTCGCAACTCGAACGCAAGCTCGACAAGCACCGTCCGGGCTGGCGCGAGGATGCCCGCATCCGCCATGCACTCGACCTCGCCCTGATCGCCGCCGATCTCGATACCGCGAATGTCGCCGAGCCTTTTGCGCATTTCGCCATCACCGCGGCCAACCTGTGCCGCGAGCGCGAGATGCTGTGCCGGCGCAACCTGGACCATGGCGAGAGCGCGCAGCCAGTGCTGGGATTCCTGACCGACGGCCAGGACCGGTTCTTCTTCGACCTGCACCGCTTCCACTCCGAGCTCGGTCGCGCAACCTTCGAACGCGACAAGGCCGCCAACGCCGAGCGCCTGAAGTCGTTGAGCCTCGGCCTGCGTGCGCGGATCGCCGTCAGGGGACGGCCGGAGAGCGGCACCCAGGTGCTCAAGGCGTACGGCGAGACCGTGGCCGGCCTGCTTTGAGGCATCCGCTGGATCGTCGACGGCCGTACGCCGATTTCTATACACATTCCAGAGGAGCCGGATCGGACCGGCGCCGATCCACGCCGGCGTTTGTCATGCTCGCTTGAAATCCTTCCATATCAACAACTTGAACGAAGTCCAGCGAAAATGTGCCGGAATTTCGCTTGACAACGCAAAAACCCCGGGGAATCCCCGCCCGCGCATTCCCACACAGTTATCCACAGCCTGTGCCATGCGCGCATTTGCGCTTCGGTGACAAGCCTTTGGCGCTGGTTCCTTGCGTTCGACCGAGCAATTCGACGCAAGCGCCTGCCGGCATTGCCGCCCGTGTCGCGTAGGCGGCGGTTCCGACCCGCGCAGGCTCGCTCTACAATGCGCGGCCCCGCCGCCAGCCGAACTCCCGACGTGAAAGATGCCCTGCGCGAGCTGATCCTCGAAGCGCTCGCCGACCTGCGCGCGGGCGGCCTGCTGCCCGATGGCCCCGCCGCCGCCTTCGTCGTCGAGCGCACGCGCAATCGCGAGCACGGCGACTTCGCCAGCAATGCCGCCCTGGTCCTCGCCAAGTCGGCGGGACGCAAGCCGCGCGACATCGCCGAGGCGTTGCGAGCCCGACTGCAGTCCGACACGCGCCTCGCCCGCATCGAGATTGCCGGACCGGGCTTCATCAACTTCTTCCTCGCCGATTCGGCGACGCACGACGAGATGCGTCGCATCCACGCGCTCGGTGCGGATTACGGCCGCAACGCGTCCGGCGGCGGCCGTCGCGTGCAGATCGAGTTCGTGTCGGCCAATCCGACCGGCCCGCTGCATGTCGGCCATGGACGCGGCGCCGCGGTCGGCGACAGTCTCAGCCGCGTGCTCGCGGCGAACGGCTGGGATGTCACGCGCGAGTTCTACTACAACGACGCCGGCGCGCAGATCGAGAACCTCGCCTTGTCGGTGCAGGCACGCTGCAAGGGGGTCGAGCCCGACCAGGAGGGCTGGCCGGCCGATGGCTACCGCGGCGACTACATCCGCGATGTCGCGCGCGACTACCTCGCCGGGGCCACCGTGCAGGCCGACGGCCGCGACGTCACCGCGCGCGCGGACGCCGACGATCTCGAGGCGATCCGCCGCTTCGCCGTCGCCTGGCTGAGGCGCGAGCAGGACCTCGACCTGCGCGCGTTCGGCGTCGCTTTCGACGTCTATTTCCTCGAGTCATCGCTGTATGCCGACGGCAAGGTCGACGACACCGTGCGCGACCTCGTCGCCGCCGGCCACACCTATGAACAGGACGGCGCGCTGTGGCTGCGCACGACCGCCTTCGGCGACGACAAGGACCGCGTCATGCGCAAGGCGCAGGGCGGCTACACCTATTTCGTGCCCGACGTCGCCTACCACGAGAACAAGTGGCGCCGCGGTTTCGAGCGCGTGGTCAACGAGCAGGGCGCCGACCACCATTCGACCGTCACGCGCGTGCGCGCCGGCCTGCAGGCACTCGACATCGGCATCCCGAACGGCTGGCCGGAATACGTGCTGCATCAGATGGTCACCGTCATGCGCGGGGGCGAGGAGGTCAAGCTGTCCAAGCGCGCCGGCAGCTACGTGACGCTGCGCGACCTCATCGACGAAGTCGGCCGGGACGCCACGCGTTACTTCCTGGTCGCGCGCAAGACCGACTCCCAGCTCGTGTTCGACATCGACCTCGCGCGCGCGCAGACGAACGACAACCCGGTCTTCTACATCCAGTACGCGCACGCGCGCGTATGCAGCGTGCGCCGCCAGCTCGCCGAACGCGGCCTCGCCGTCGATGCCGGCGCGGGCCTCAACGCCCTGGCTCGCCTCGACAGCGAGCACGAGCGCGTGCTGATGGCCGAGCTCTCGCGCTATCCCGAGGTGGTCGAATCGGCGGCCGCCAACCTCGATCCGCAACTCGTCGCCCAGTACCTGCGCGAGCTTGCGGCCGCATTCCACGCGTACTACAACGCACACCAGTTCATCGTCGACGACGTCGTCCTGCGCGATGCGCGCATCGCCCTGGCCGAAGCGGCCCGACAGGTGTTGCGCAACGGCCTCGACCTGCTCGGCGTCGGCGCCCCGGAGAGCATGTAATGGCTGCACGATCCCGCAAACAGGCCACTCGCGGCGGAGGACGTCGCTCCTGGCCGGCCTGGATATGGCTCGCCATCGGCGTCCTGCTCGGTCTCGTCGTCGCCGGCGTGTTCCTCGCGGGCAACTGGATGCCGGTGCTGCGCGGCAAGAACCTGCCGCAGCCGAACCCGGAGGCCGTGGCGCCGCGCGAAAGCGAGCCGCCATTGGCCGACGCCAGGGAAACACGCAAGAAGAGCTACGACTTCTACTCGGTTCTGCCCGAGATGGAGGTCGTGATACCCGATGCCGAGCTGTCCGCGAAGGCACGCGCCGAGGCCCAGGCCAGGACGGCGCGCGCAACGACGCCGGCGACGGCAGCGACCGCACCGGCTGCGCAAGCCGGCGCCCGCTACCTGCTGCAGGCCGGTTCGTATCCCGACGCCAAGGGCGCCGACGAGGTGAAGGCCAAGCTCGCCCTGATGGGATTCATCGCCCAGGTCCAGCCGGTCACGATCAACGGCAAGACCTGGAACCGCGTGCGCCTCGGTCCGTACGGCAGCGCGAGCGAACTGGAGGCCGCCAAGGCGGCGCTGGCCGAGAGCGGCATCAACGCGATCGCCCTGAAGGAAGAAGCGGGGCGCTGACCACGCGCCCCGCAGGCCTCGGGCTCAGTCGAAGCCGTTGTCGAAGATGCGATCGGACGTGAACTTGTAGACGATGCCGTCGGACGTGTGGGCCACGTAGAGGTTGCCGGCCTCGTCCTCGCCGAAGCCCGAGTAGGTGCCGTAACCGTCCGTGTCGTTGCGCCAGACCGTCGAGGTCCAGCCTCCCGCGCCGTTCGGCTTGCCCGCCCAGATCTCGCTCGTGCACGAATCCGAGTAGAAGTACATGCCGTTGAGCGGTGCGATCGGCCCGCGGAAGCGGAAGCCGCCGGTCACCGCGCAGCGGCCGCCGGCATGCGTGTATTCGAGCACGGGTGGCACATTGGCCGGCGGCGTCGCGCACACATTGGACGAGTTGTACGTCGAACTGCCCTCGCGGCAGCGCCAGCCGTAGAACGTCGGCTCGGTCGAACCGGCCACGCGCACGTCGATTTCCTCGACGTTGCCCTGGCCGACATCGCCGATCCAGTAATCGCCGGTGGCGCGGTCGAAGCTCGTGCGCCACGGGTTGCGGAATCCGTGCAGCCAGGTCTCGTCGCAGGTGTTGTTCGTGCCGACGTGCGGATTGTCGGCCGGGATCGCGTACTGGGTCGGCGAGATGCCGTTCGATCCGCACATGTCGGCCGTGGCCGTGCCGCCACGCGTGTCGACGTCGACACGCAGGATCTTGCCCATCAGGAAATAGGTCGGCGTGCCGCTGCCGCAGTTGGCCGGCGTGCTGTCGGCGGCCTTCTTCCACAGGCACATCGCGAAGCCGTGCGGATCGCCTTGCGTGCCGCCGTCACCGGTCGACATGTAGAGGTAACCGTCCGGTCCAAAGTGGATGTCGCCGCCGTTGTGGTTCGAGGCGATGTCGGGGACGCGCAGCACGAGCGTGCCGGTCGGGTTCGCCGTATCGGAACCGAGCGAGGGCACGGTGTAGCGCGCGAGCGCGACGTCTGCCGCCGAACCGAGCCGCGGATCGCCGCTCGGGCGGTTGTAGGCGACGTAGAACTCGTCGTTGTGCGGCTGGCCGACCTTGCCGAAGTTCGGATGGAAGGCGAGGCCGAGCAGGCCGCTCTCGCCGCCTGCGGTCACCGCAACGGTGACGAACGCCGTGGGCAGCAGCGTTCCGTTCTTGACCACGCGGATCGAACCGCCCTGGTTGACGATGAAGACGCGGCCACTGCCGTCGTTCGGCGCGCGGATCGCCACGGGGGCACCGACGCCGCTGGCGAACGGCGTCAACGTGAGGTCCGCAGGCAGGGTTTGGGTCATGCCGGCCACCGGCCATGCCGCCATGGCCATCGCGGCGGCGATCAGGGTCTTGCGCATGTCTTGCACTCCGGGTCAGGGCTTCGAAGGGAATCGGAATCGTCGCGATTGTCGACGGATCGGGGCGCGCACGCTGCCACGCGGCTCACGGAACCGGAGCATCGGCGCGCATGATCGCCGATCCGGGCCGCGGGGACGTCAAGCTTTCGTTGTCCGCTTCAGGCGGATCAATGCCGAGATGTCGTCGCTGCCGCAGCCGCGCGCCATCAGTTCGGCATAGTCCGCCAGCGCCTTCTCGATGACGCTGCGATCGGTTCCGGTCGAGCGCGCGAGCTCGCGCACGATCGCGAGGTCCTTGTGCAGCAGGGCCAGCTTGAAGCCGACGCCGAACTCGTCGCGCAGCATCGTCGCGCCACGCTTGTCGAGAAACCAGCTGCCGGCCGCACCGGCCTGCAGGGTCGGCAACAGGCGCTCGGGATCGAGGCCGAGGCCCTCGGCCAGGGCCAGGCCCTCGCAAACCGCCGCGGCGATGCCGGCGACGAGCACCTGGTTGACCGCCTTGGCGTCCTGGCCGGCGCCGATGCCACCCATGTGGCCGATGCGCGCTGCATAGCATTCGAGCACGGGGCGCACGCGTTCGATGACGTCCGCGTCACCGCCGAGCATCACCGAGAGCTTGCCGTTCCTCGCGCCTTCCACGCCGCCCGAGACCGGTGCGTCGACGAAATCGCCACCGGCCGCGCGCATGCGCCTCTGCGCTTCGCGCGCGGTAACCGAAGCGACGGTCGAATGATCGACGACGATCATGCCTGGACGCGCGGCGCCGGCCAGTTCGTCGACGCTGGCCAGCACATCGGCGTCGGCCGGCACGCACAGCGCGACGACCTCGCAGCGTGCGGCGAGTGCGGCCAGGTTCGCGGCCGCAGCGACGCCGTGCTCGCCGGCGAACGCCGCGCCGTTTTCCGGCGTGCGTGTCCACACCGCCTCAAGCAGGCCGGCGCGCGCGAGATGGGCTGCCATCGGTCGGCCCATCGCACCGAGTCCGACGAAGCCGGCGCGCGGCGAGAGGCTCATGCGCCCTCCGCGAGGTAGGTGTAGCCGGTCAGGCCGGCCTCGAGCGCCGCGCCGAGCTCATCCGCGAGTGCGCCATCGATGCCGGCTGCGGCGATCTTCGCGCGGTACTCGGCGCGCAAGGCGGCGAGGTCGTAGCCGACATAGTCGAGCATGAGGTCGGTGGTGTCGCCGCGGCGCACGTGACCGAACGCGTAGCCATCGCCCGCGAGGCGCACGCTGACCGCGTCGGTGTCGCCGAACAGGTTGTGGATGTCGCCGAGCGTCTCCTGGTACGCACCGACCATGAACAGGCCGAGCGCGTACGCCTCGTCGTGTGCGATGGCGTGCAGCGGCAGGCTGACATCGACGCCGTCGGCATCGACGTAGTGGTCGATGCGGCCGTCCGAATCGCAGGTCAGGTCGGCGATGACGCCGCGCCGCGTCGGCTCGCGGTCGAGCCCTGCGATCGGCACGATCGGGAACACCTGGTCGATCGCCCAGATGTCGGGCGCCGACTCGAACACCGAGAAGTTGACGAAGTATTTGTCGACGAGCGTCTCGTTGAGTTCGTCGAGCACCTGCCGGTGCGAGCGCTCGTCGGGCTTCAGGCGACCGCGCACGGCATGCACGATCGCGTAGTAGAGATCGTCGAGCTCGGCCCGGTCGGCGAGCGAAAGCTGGCCGAGTGCGTACAGCGACTGGCCCTCGGAGAGGTGGTACTGCGCCTCGTGGTAGAGCTCGGTCGGCGGGCGCGTGCCGATCTCGGCATGCACCTCGCGCAGGCGCCGCAGCACGGCCGCCTCGTCGGCGCGCTCGGGCGGCACCGCGCCAGCCGGGGCCTGCTCGACCTCGCTGACATTGACGACGAGCACGGCGTGATGCGCGGTCAGTGCGCGTCCCGATTCGGTCAGCACGCGCGGATGGGCGAGCCCATGCTCGGCGCACGCCTCGGCCAGGGCACCGACCACGCTCGAAGCGTACTGGTCGAGACCGTAGTTGATCGAGCAGTCCGAGCGCGAGCGCGTACCCTCGTAGTCGACGCCGAGTCCGCCGCCGACATCCATGTGCGTGATCGGCAGGCCGAGCTGCGACAGCTCGACGAAGTAGCGAACGGCTTCGCGCATGCCGCGCGCGATGTCGCGCACGTTCGACATCTGCGAACCCATGTGGAAATGCAGCAGCTTGAGCGTGTGCGCGAGGCCTGCGGCGCGCAGTTCGTCGATCAGGGTCAGCAGCTGGCGCGGGGTCAGGCCGAACTTGGCCTTGTCGCCACCCGAGTTCTGCCACTTGCCGGCACCGAGGCTCTTCAGGCGCATGCGCACCCCGAGCAGCGGATCGACGCCGAGCGCACGCGCTTCCTCGACGACGTAGCGCAGCTCCGACGGCTTCTCGATGACGATGAAGATGTCGAGTCCGAGCCTGCGTCCGATCAGGGCCAGGCGGATGTACTCGCGATCCTTGTAGCCGTTGCAGATGACCGTGCTGCCGGCCTTGGCAAGGGCGAGCACGGCCATCAGTTCGGGCTTCGAGCCGGCCTCGAGGCCGAACGCCGGGCCGATGCCGGTGGCCAGTTCGCCGGCGACGTTCTTCTGCTGGTTGACCTTGATCGGATAGATGCCGGTGTAGCCGCCGGCGTAGTCCCACGCGGCCATGGCCTTCGCGAACGCGTCGCGCAGGCGCTCGCGGCGGTCGTTGAGGATGTCGGCGAACCGCACCAGCAATGGCAGGCGCGCACCGTTGGCGCGTGCCGCCGCGACGACTTCGGCGAGGTCGAGGGTCGGACCGCCTTCGCCGCGCGGACGCACGACGACGTGGCCGTTCGCGCCGACGTCAAAGTAGCCCTCGCTCCAGTGGGCGATCGAGTACAGCTTGCGTGCGTCGTCAATGCTCCAGGATCGGCTCATGGTTCCTCCGGATGGCAGCGACGTCGCAGCGGCGGGGCCTGGACGGATTCACCGCGACGGATCGGAAGCCTCGCACGCCGCGGGACCCGTCGGGGGCCGGCATTGTAGCGAAGCACCATGAATGATGTTCCGTACGCATATCCGCGCACCGTCGATTGTCCCGTGACGCCCACGACCCGCTACAATCGCGCGCTTTTCCGCCGTCGTCGCATCAAGCGGCACGGCTCTCCGCCCTCCAGGAAGTTGCCCATGTCCACGCCCGAGCAGAGCTGGTTCACCGAAGAACACGAGTCGTCCGGTTCGTCGATCGGATTCCGTGTCCGCGAGCGCCTGCACGCCGAGCAGACACCGTTCCAGCACATCGAGATCTACGACTCGACCGACTGGGGCAAGCTCATGGTCATCGACGGCTGCATGATGCTGACCACGCGCGACAACTTCTTCTACCACGAGATGATGGCGCATCCCGCGCTGTTCACCCACTCGCGCGCCAAGCGCGTCGTCATCATCGGTGGCGGCGACTGCGGCACGCTGCGCGAGGTGCTGCGCCACGACGAAGTCGAGCAGGTCGTTCAGGTCGACATCGACGAACGCGTGACGCGCCTCGCCGAGAAGTATTTCCCGGAACTTTGCGAATCGAACGGCGACCCGCGTGCCGAACTGCGCTTCGACGACGGCATCAGGTACATGGCCGATTGCGATCCGGAGTCGGTCGACATCGTGATCGTCGACTCGACCGATCCGGTCGGCCCCGCGGAGGGCCTGTTCAACGCGGCGTTCTACTCGAGCTGCTTCAAGGCCTTGCGTCCGGGTGGCATCTTCGTGCAGCAGAGCGAATCACCGCTCGCCCACATCACGCTGATCAAGCAGATGCGCTCGGCCCTGCGCGTGGCCGGCTTCCAGGCCGTGCGCACGCTGACCTTTCCGCAGCCGTGCTATCCGACCGGCTGGTGGAGCGCGACGCTCGCGCGCAAGGGTGCCGACCTGTCGGGTTTCCGCGAGCGCGGCGCGCAGACCAAGCAGTTCGCCACGCGCTACTACAACGCCGAGATCCACAAGGCCGCGCTGTCGCTGCCGGAGTTCGTGCGCGAGGAACTGGGCGAGTAGTCACGCCCGCCCTGTGGAGCGGGTCACTGCAGGGCGATGTCGCTTGCGGTTCTGATGGCCGTCGGTCCGGCTGGAGGTCCACGATGACGATGCGTGCCGTCCTGCTCTGCGCATTGCTGGCGTGCGCGGGTGCCGCGCTCGCCCAGACCTGGGCCAGCCCGAACTTCCGCCACACGCATGCGATCACGGGCCGCGCCCAACCGACCCAGGTCGCGTTCGCCCACGATGGCCGCGTGTTCGTCGCCGAGAAGGCCGGTCGCGTCTGGATGTACGACAACCTGCTCGACGCGACGCCGGTTGAGGTCGCCGACCTGAGCGCCGTCGTGCACGATTTCCAGGACCGCGGCCTGCTCGGGCTCGCCCTCGACCCGCGTTTCCCCGAACGCCCGTATCTCTACGTGCTGTACGCGTTCAACGGCGGGCTGTTCGCCGATGTGCCACCGCGCTGGCCCGCCACCGGCTGCGCGAATCCGGTCGGCAACAATGCAGGCTGCGTGGTCAGTGGACGGCTGTCGCGACTGACCTTGCGCGACACCCAGGTCATCGAGGAGCGCGTACTGGTCGAGGACTGGTACCAGCAGTACCCGAGCCATTCGATCGGCAGCGTGCGCTTCGGCGCCGACGGCTACCTGTATGCCGGCGGCGGTGACGGCGCCAGCTACGACTGGGCCGACTGGGGTCAGCGCGGCAATCCGTCGTGGCCCGACCAGCGCTCGCCGACCGACCAGGGTGGCGCCTTGCGCGCACAGGGGCTCGAGGTCGAGGCGCTCTATTCGGGGCAGGTCTGGCTCAACGGCACGATCGCGCGCATCGATCCTGGCACCGGCGCCGGCGCACCCGGCAATCCGCTCGCATCCGCGACCGACGCGACGCCGAACGCGAAGCGCATCATTGCCTACGGCCTGCGCAACCCGTTCCGCTTCGCGCTGCGACCCGGCACCAACGAAGTGTGGATCGGCGACGTCGGCTGGAACACGACCGAGGAGATCGACGTCATTCCGGCCATCGATGCCGGCGCCACGCTGCGCAATTTCGGCTGGCCGTGCTACGAGGGAGGCCTGCTCACGTCCGGTTACAGTGCCCGCGCGCTGTGCATGACCCTCTACACGAACGGCGGCACCGGCGGACGCACGCCGGTCAGCGCGCCGTTCCACGCCTATGCGCACACCAGTGGCAACGCGATATCGGCGATCGCGTTCTACACCGGCGAGCGCTGGCCAGCCGAATACCGCAACGCGCTGTTCTTCGCCGACACCGTCATCAACCGCATGTGGACGATCAAGGACACCAACGGCGACGGCCGGCCCGACCCGGTCGCGAGCGGCGCCGCCACGCTGTTCGGCCAGAGCAACCTCGGCATCGTCGACCTCGTTCCCGGACCGGCCGGCGACCTGTTCTTCGTCAACATCAACAACGGGCGCATCACGCGCATCTCGTGGGATGCCGACATCGCGAACCGCAATCTCGCGCCGTCGGCGGCAATCGCGCTGGCGAAAGGATCGGTAGCCGACGGCCCGGAACGCAGCATCGCCTTCGCGGCGGTCAACAGCGTCGATGCCGACGACCCCGGCGCACTCGCGTTCGAGTGGGACCTCGACGGCGACGGTGATTTCGACGACGCAACCGGCGTCACGGCGTCAGCCGCCTACACCGCGCCGACCGCCGCCGTGCGCACGGTCGAAGTGGCCGTGCGCGCCACCGATGCGCGCGGCGCGCGCGATGTCGCGCGCATGATCGTCACGGTGTCACGCGACCTGCTGTTCGTGGACGGCTTCGATCCGAACGAACGACGCGAGATGCTCAGATCGCGCTGAGCACGCCCGCGATCGTCGCGGTCATGAACGTCGCGATCGAGCCGCCGAGCACGGCGCGCAGGCCGAAGCGGGCGAGGTCGGCGCGGCGTTCCGGGGCGAGGCCGCCGATGCCGCCGATCTGGATCGCGATCGACGAAAAATTGGCGAAGCCGCACAGCGCATACGTTGCGATCAGCCGCCCCTTGTCGCTCAGCACCGCACCGGCGACTTCGCCGTTGACGATGCGGGCGAGCTCGGTGTACGCGACGAACTCGTTGATGACGACCTTCTGCCCGATCAGCGAACCGACCGTCGTCGCATCGGCCCACGGCGTGCCGATCACCCAGGCGATCGGCGCGAGCAGGTAGCCGAAGATCGTCGACAGGCTGGTCGGCTTGCCGATCGCGGCGGCGAGGCCGCTCCATTCGCCGAACCACGTCAGTGGCGCGTTGAGCAAGGCGATCAGCGCGATGAAGGCGAGCAGCATCGCGCCGATGTTGAGGGCGAGGCGCAGGCCGTCGCCGGCGCCCGCGGCCGCGGCGTCGATGACGTTGCTCGTGGTCTTCTCGACCTCCATCTTGACGGTGCCGCGCGTGAGCGGCTCCTGTGTCTCCGGGATCAGGATCTTGGCGACGACGAGGGTGGCCGGCGCGGCCATGATCGAGGCCGCGAGCAGGTGCTTGGCATAGAACGCCTGCTGCGCGGGATCGGGGCCGCCGAGCATGCCGACGTACGCGGCGAGCACGCCGCCGGCGATATGCGCCATGCCGCCGATCATCATCGTCAGCAGTTCGGATTCGGTCATGCGCGGGATGTACGGACGCACGGTCAGCGGTGCCTCGGTCTGGCCGATGAACACGCTCGCGCAGACGCTCGTCGTCTCCGCGCCCGACACGCGCATGACCTTGGTGATCGCCCAGGCCATCGCGCGCACGATCGCCTGCATCACGCCGAGGTGGTAGAGCACGCCCATCAGGGCCGAGAAGAAGATGATCGTCGGCAGCACCTTGAAGGCGAAGATGAAGCCCATCTTCGACATGTCGACGAGGCTGCCGAAGACGAAGTTCGAGCCTTCGTCGACGAAGCTCAGTACCTTGACGAAACCGCGGCCGAGCCAGTCGAACACGTCGCGCCCGCCCGGCACGAGCAGGACGACGGCGGCAAAGCCGATCTGCAGGGCGACGCCGATCGCGACGAGGCGCCAGTCGACCGCGCGCTTGTTGTTCGAGAACAGCCAGGCGATGCCGATCAGGGTGGCAAGGCCGAACAGGCCGAAGGCGACGTGGCCGAGCGCATCGAACATGAGTTTTTCCCGGGGAGCGATCGACGACCGCGCGGACGAGCGTAGAGCAGCGGCGAAGCCGCACGCAAGGCGGCTGCGCCCGGTCCGGACGGGGCGACCTGATAGAATCGCCGCCTTTCCCAGCCGGCCCGCAGCGCGGGCAAAGTCGCCAGGCAAGCATGTCCGTCCCCACCCTCGAAACCCCTTCGATCGATCGCGAGTACACGCTCGAGCACAAGTACACGCGCAGCGAGGGACGCATCTATCTCTCCGGCGTGCAGGCGCTCGTGCGCCTGCCGCTCATGCAGCAGATGCGCGACCGCGCGCAGGGCGCGAACACGGCCGGATTCATCTCGGGCTACCGCGGCTCGCCGCTCGGCGGCTTCGACCTCGAGCTGTGGAAGGCGCGCAAGCACCTCAAGGCTTCCGGCATCGAGTTCACGCCGGGCCTCAACGAGGACCTCGGCGCGACGATGGTGTGGGGCACGCAGCAGACCAACCTGTTTCCGGGCGCCAAGTTCGACGGCGTATTCGCCATGTGGTACGGCAAGGGCCCCGGCGTCGACCGCTGCGGCGACGTGTTCAAGCATGCCAATGCCGCCGGCACCTCGAAACTCGGCGGCGTGCTCGCCCTGGCCGCTGACGACCACGCCTGCCGCTCGTCGACCCTGCCGCACGGTTCGGAGCTCGAGTTCGTCTCGGCGATGATGCCGATCCTCAATCCGGCCGGCGTGCAGGACATCCTCGACATGGGCCTGCTCGGCTGGGCGATGTCGCGCTTCACCGGGCGCTGGGTCGGCTTCAAGACGATCGCCGAGACGGTCGAGTCGAGTGCGAGCGTCAACGTCGACCCGCACCAGCTCGACATCATCCTGCCCGCGGATTTCACCGGTCCCGACGGCGGGCTCAACATCCGCTGGCCCGATCCGCCGCTCAACCAGGAAATGCGCCTGCACCAGTACGCCGTGCAGGCCGCCTGCGCATTCGCGCGCGCCAACGGCATCGACCGCATCGTGCTCGATTCGCCGAAGGCACGCCTCGGCATCGTCACCACCGGCAAGAGCTACCTCGACGTGCTGCAGGCACTCGAGTACCTCGGCATCAGCGAGCGTGATGCGCGCGAGATCGGCATCCGCGTCTACAAGATCGGCATGACCTGGCCACTCGAGCCACTCGGCATCCGCGCGTTCGCCAGCGGCCTCGAGGACGTGATCGTCGTCGAGGAGAAGCGCTCGTTCATCGAATCGCAGATGAAGGAATACATGTACAACTGGCCGACACGCCCGAGCGTGGTCGGCAAGTACGACGAGGACGGCAACTGGGTGTTGCCGAGCACCGGCGAACTGACCCCGGCGATGATAGCGCTGGTCATCGCGCGCCGCCTCGCACGCTTCTTCACGAGCGAGGCGATCCGCTCGCGCGTCGCCTGGATCGAGGCCAAGGAGCAGGAACTGACCCTGCCACGCGCGAACTTCCCGCGCGCCGCGCACTACTGCTCGGGCTGTCCGCACAACACCTCGACCGCGGTGCCGGAAGGTTCGCGTGCGCATGGCGGCATCGGCTGCCACTACATGGTCACGTGGATGGACCGGCGCACCGACACGTTCTCGCACATGGGCGGCGAAGGCGTGACCTGGTGCGGGCAGGCGCCGTTCACCGAGACCGAACACGTCTTCCAGAACCTCGGTGACGGCACCTACTTCCACTCCGGCTCGCTCGCGATCCGCCAGGCGATCGCGGCCAAGGTCAACATCACCTACAAGATCCTCTACAACGACGCCGTCGCGATGACCGGCGGCCAGCCCGTCGACGGCACGCTGACCGTGCCCGACATCGCGCACCAGATGCGCGCGGAAGGCGTGCAGACGATCATCGTCGTCTCCGACGACATCGCGAAATGGTCGCGTCCCGAGATCTTCCCGAGCGGCGTCGAGTTCGTCCACCGCGACGAGCTCGACGCCGTGCAGAGGCGCATGCGCGAGATCAAGGGCACGTCGATCCTGATCTACGACCAGACCTGCGCGACCGAGAAGCGTCGCCGGCGCAAGCGCGGCAAGCTCGAGGACCCGCAGAAACGCGTGTTCATCAACTCGCTGGTCTGCGAGGGCTGCGGTGACTGCGGCGTGAAGTCGTTCTGCGTTTCCGTGCTGCCGAAGGAGACCGAGTACGGGCGCAAGCGCGAGATCGACCAGTCCGGCTGCAACAAGGATTATTCGTGCGTGAAGGGCTTCTGCCCGAGCTTCGTCACCGTGCACGGCGGCGCTCTGAAGAAGCGCAAGGGCAGCGGCGGCGCGGTCGACTTTAATGCCTTGCCGCTGCCGGTGTTCGCGACCGACCTGTCGCGACCCTGGAACGTCCTCGTCACCGGCATCGGTGGCACCGGCGTCGTCACGATCGGCGCGCTGATCGGCATGGCGGCGCATCTCGAAGGCAAGGGCGGCACGGTGCTCGACCAGACCGGACTCGCCCAGAAGGGCGGCGCGGTGACCTGCCACCTGCGCATCGCGCGAACGCCGGCCGAGATCCACGCCGTGCGCATCGCTGCCGGCGAGGCCGACCTCGTGCTCGGCTGCGACATGGTCGTGGTCAATGACTACTGGGCGCTGTCCAAGATCCGCGCCGACCGCTCCAACGTCGTGCTGAACACGTGGGAGGCGATGCCCGGAACGTTCACGACGCGCCCGGACCTGCAGTTCCCGGCGCAGCAGATCATCGATTCGGTCAGGCTCGCCCTGGACGGCCGTTCGCCGGAACTCGTCGACGCGACCGAACTCGCGACGGCCCTGCTCGGCGACACGATCGCGGCAAACCTGTTCATGCTCGGCTACGCCTGGCAAAAGGGTTGGGTGCCGGTCAGCCACGACGCGCTGATGCGCGCGATCGAGCTGAACGGCGCAGCGATCGAGATGAACAAGTCCGCCTTCAACTGGGGACGCCTCGGCGCGCACGACATCGCGCGCGTGCGCGAGGCTGCCGGGGTGCGTCCGCACCTGCCCTCGGGCGCGATCCCGCTCGCGCTGCCGGCGCGCCCCGCGCGCGTCGCGGCCGGCGACGGCACGATCGCTTCGCCGCTCGCCGACGAGGTAGTCAGCGGCAGCCTCGACGAGCAGATCGCGCGCCGCATCGCCTTTCTCACCGGGTACCAGAACGCGGCCTACGCGAAGCGCTACCGCGACCTCGTCGAATCGGTGCGCGTCGCCGAGCAGCAGCGCACGCCGGGCTTCAACTCGCTGACCGCCGCGGTCGCGCGCTACGCGTTCAAGCTCATGGCCTACAAGGACGAGTACGAAGTCGCGCGCCTGTACACGAGCGGCGATTTCGAGAAGCGCATCCGCAACGCCTTCGACGGCAACTTCAAGCTGCATTTCCACCTCGCCCCGCCGTTGCTGGCGAAGAAGGATGCCGAAGGCCACCTGCGCAAGGCCGAGTACGGGCCGTGGGTGTTCAAGGCCTTCCGCCTGCTGGCGAAGTTCAGGGGCCTGCGCGGCAGCGTGCTCGACGTGTTCGGCCATACCGCCGAGCGCAGGATGGAGCGCCGCCTCATCGAGGAGTACTTCCGCCAGGTCGACGAACTCGTCGCCGGACTCGATGGAGACAACCACGCGCTCGCCGTCGACATCGCGAGCGTGCCCGAGCACATCCGCGGTTACGGCCACGTCAAGGAACGCCACTACGCCGACGCGATGAAGCGGCAGGACGACCTGCTCGCCGCATGGCGCAATCCGCGCTCGCCGCGGGTCGCGGCCTGAGCGGACGCGACGACCCCGCGTCGATGCCGGAGCGGACGCGGGCACGCGCCGTGAAGCGCGTGCTCTTCATCTGCAGCCGGAACCGCTTGCGCAGCCCCACGGCGGAGCAGGTGTTCTCGGCGCGCACGGACCTCGAGTGCTCGTCGGCGGGTCTCAACCACGATGCCGAGAATCCGCTGACCGCCGAACTCGTCGAATGGGCGGAGCTCATCTTCGTGATGGAAAGAGCCCATCGGGACAAACTGCGTACGAGGTTCAAGCCGAGCCTCGGCGCAGCGCGCGTGATCTGCCTCGGCATTCCCGACGACTACGAGTACATGGATCCCGAGCTCGTGCGCCTGCTCAAGCGCAAGGTCGAACCCCACCTGCCGCAGGGACCGGCTCCCTGCGCATAGGGTGCGTTCCGCTGCGTCTGTCATGCTCATCCGAGCTCGCCCGCCGGGTGGCGACAACCGAAGCGGATGCCTGCACCGACGTGCGGTCGCGGCGTAGACTGCCGCAGACCCGCGACGGAGAGAATCCCATGCTCGCGCGCGTCGCCGATGGCCGCAGCGACCTCGTCTTCGACTTCATCGCCGCCGGTGGCGGGCGCGACCGGAGAGTTGATCCACCGAATCGCGGGCGACGTCATGCGGAATCCTTGGCGGCGATCGCATCGTCCCAGGCGGCGGCCAGGCGCGCGTCGAGCGTCACCAGTGGCGCGTCGAGCGCGAGGGCGAGTTGCAGGTAGGCGGCATCATAGGCCGAGAGCGCCCAGCGGCGCGCGAGGCGCGGCAGGTCGTCCCAGTCCGGTTCGTGCGTGGTCAGCGCGAGGCGCGACAGCAGCCGATGGCGCGCATCGATCTCCTCCGCGCGCCCGGGGTGGCGAATCTGCTTGACGGTGCAGACGCTGGCCAGCTCGTAGCGGATCAGGCTCGGGGCAACCGGATCGCCGCGTACCGACGCCAGCACGGGGGCTGCCTCGGGTTCGTCGAACACCACGGCAGCCAGCGCCGACGCATCAAGAACGGTGACGGCCATCGCGATCCTTGCGCACGAGATCGGCCGATTCGGATGGCATCGGTTGGCCAAGCCGTGCCGCGCGCTGCCAGAGTTCGTTGAGGCTCAGTCGCCTGGTGCTGCGCCGCGGCTTCGCTGACTTGGCAGCAGCCACGCGCGGCGGGCAATAGGCCGGAACCGAAGGCTCGGCGATCCGAGGCGCGCGCGACGCCGCCTCCTCCGCGATCAGCAACAGTTCCTGTTGCAGCGAGCGTCGATTGGCCTGCGCCCGTCCACGCAGGTCTTCGGCCACCGCATCGGGAACATTCTTGATGGTGAGCGTCACAGGCATTGGCGGCATCCGCATCCGGAATGGATTCAGAATGCATCCGACCTGGCAGAAGATCAAGCGAGAGGTCGCGCCCGTCCTCGAGAATGCGGCTCGCCACGGCTGCTACGCGGCAGCCTGCGATTTTCCTGACTCGCACTGAGAGCTTGGTGGTCCGTTTCGTTTCGCGAACCTCTGCATTGCGCTCGGTTTGCGCAATCGGAAAGCTCGCGCTCGTCGTTCGCGAGACTCGAAGAATGCCCCGGGACCCCATGGCAACAAAAAACCCCGCGTTTCCGCGGGGTTTCGTGTGGTTCTGGGACTTCCCGGGTCTGACGTGGAAGTCGAATTGGCTGGGAGACTAGGATGACTCGCGCCATCCATGGCGCTCGACCCTGCGGGCCCGGCGCTGCGCGCCGTTCGCTTTCGGCTGTCCTGCCGAAAGCGTCGAACGAAGGTTCTGGAATCCGACCAGTCTCCCAGCCAAACAAAAACCCCCGCTCACGCGGGGGCATTGTTTGGCTGGGAGACTAGGATTCGAACCTAGATAAACGGAGTCAGAGTCCGTTGTCCTACCGTTAGACGATCTCCCAATGAACCTGGGATGCGCGGCCGGAGGATGATCCGGCCGCGCGGAAGCGACGGGATCAGCGCTTCGAGTACTGCGTGGCGCGGCGGGCCTTGCGCAGGCCGACCTTCTTGCGCTCGACCTCGCGGGCGTCGCGGGTCATGAAGCCGGCCTTGCGCAGCGGCGACTTGAGGTTCTCGTCGTACTCGGCGAGCGCGCGCGCGATGCCGAGGCGGATCGCACCGGCCTGGCCGGTCGTGCCGCCGCCGGCGACGGTGACGAGCACGTCGAACTTCTCGGTCGCCTCGACCAGCTGCAGCGGCTGGCGCACGATCATGCGCGCGGTCTCGCGGCCGAAGAAGGTGTCGAGCGGCTTGCCGTTGACGACGATCGCGCCACTGCCCTTGCGCAGGAACACGCGTGCGGCGGAGGACTTGCGACGGCCGGTGCCGTAGTTCTGCTGGATGGCCATGTGACGTTCGCTGGTTCTTTGAAAGTGTTGAATGGGAAACCGCGAAGGACGTCCGCGGCGAGACCTTGTCAGATCTCCAGCGCCTGCGGCTGCTGGGCGGTGTGCGGATGGTTTGGGCCGGCATAGACCTTGAGCTTGCGATACATCGCGCGGCCCAGCGGGTTCTTCGGCAGCATGCCCTTGACCGCGATCTCGATGACGCGCTCGGGATGGGTCGCGAGCATGTCCTTGAGCGAGGTCGTCTTCAGGTTGCCGACGTGGCCGGTGAAGCGGTGGTAGTTCTTGTCCTGCAGCTTGTTGCCGGTGACCGCGACCTTATCGGCGTTGACGACGACGATGAAATCGCCGGTGTCGACGTGCGTGGTGAACACGGGCTTGTGCTTGCCGCGCAGGCGGTGGGCGATTTCCGTGGACAGGCGTCCGAGCGTCTTGTTCGTAGCGTCGACTACGAACCAGTCGCGCTTCACGCTCTCCGGCTTGGCGCTGATGGTCTTCATGATCGAACCTTGGGTGCCCGCAAGGGGGCTGGATGCGGCGAAAGGCGCGGGAGAATAGCGGAACGCTCCCGGGGGTGCAAGCCGAGGGCGCGTGCGGACGGGGTCGGACGGGCCCTGCCGAGGCCGGTCGATGCGGCGGAATCGGACCGCGTCCGCGGCAAATGGCGGGCCTCGGGCGCGGGCCGAACGGGTGCGGATGCTAGCATCGCGGCCATGCCCGACCTGCCCGCGGCGCCGGCCGATTCCGGCCTGCTCGCCCTCGCCGACCAGTGCGTCCGGTGCGGGTTGTGCCTGCCGCAGTGCCCGACGTACGCGCTGGAACGCCACGAGGCCGAGTCGCCGC
>JAFLDX010000090.1 GCA_017302215.1 Lysobacterales bacterium | reverse complement strand
CCGGACGCCGGACGAGCGCGGCTACGACCACGGGAACCCCGTGCGCATCGAGCCCGTCGGCGATGCGCTCGCGCTCGATGCCCGCATCGCCGAGGCGTGGGCCGAGCATCCGCGCCGAGTCTTCATCGAGCCCGAGGTGGACTTCGTCCGCAAGCTCTCGCGCGCCATCGAGACGATCGAAGGGCTCCTGCCTCCCTGCTGCCGTGAGCACGACTGGAGAGCGCGGTGATGGCCGGCGGTCTCAGCAACGAGGCTGCGCGACGGCTCCTCGCGGAGCACGGCGCCAACGAACTCCCCGTCGAGCATGGGCCTGGTCCGCTGCGGATCCTGGTCGAACAGTTCACCGGCGTGATGGTCTGGCTGCTGGTCGCCGCGAGCGCGTTGAGCGCGTTCTTGAGGGAGATCGCCGACGCGGTGGCGATCGCCGTCATCGTGCTCATCAACGCGGGGATCGGCTTCGCCCAGGAGTATCGGGCCGAGCGTGCGATGGACGCGCTCCGCGCGATGACCGCGCCCCGCGCGCGCGTCGTGCGCGACGGGCATGCGGCGATGATCCCCGCGCGAGAGGTCGTGGTGGGCGACCTCCTCGTGCTCGACGCGGGCGACGTGATCTCGGCCGACGCGAGGCTCGTCGAAGCCAGCGCGCTCACCACGAACGAGGCCTCGCTCACGGGTGAGTCGCTCCCCGTGGAAAAGAGCACGGAGCCGACACCCGACGGAGCCCCGCTCGCCGAGCGGACGGATCGGGTCTTCATGGGCACCGCCGTCGCGACCGGATCCGGGCGCGCGGAGGTCGTGGCGACCGGGCGCGCGACCGAGCTCGGGAAGATCGCCGCTATGATTTCGAGCGCCCCGACGGAGCAGACGCCGCTCGAAGCGCACCTCGAGCGTGTCGGCCGCACGCTCGCGGGCTTCCACGCCCACGGTGCCTGGCACGCCGACCTCAATGCGCACAACATCCTTGTCGACGCGAGTGGCAGCGTATGGTTGCTCGACTTCGACCGCGGCCGCCTGCGCGAACCGGCGATGACCTGGCAGCAGGCCAACCTCGCGCGCCTGCGTCGATCGTTCGCCAAGCTCGGTACCGGCGCGGAGCCCGCCGCGTTCGATGCGCGCTTCTGGCATCCGCTGCTCGCGGCCTACCACCGCGCGCTGGCCGACCGCAGCGTGCGCGGGGAATCGCCATGAATCTCGCCCTGCGCTTCCTTGGCGTCGGCAGCGCCGACGCGGTGGCGCTCGGGTCGTCGTCGGCGGCCATCGAGCGCGACGGCGTGCCGTTGCTGATGATCGACTGCGGACCGGACGCACTGACTGCCTGGCTCGAGCACTACCGCGAAGCACCTCCGGCGATCTACCTCACGCATGCGCACATGGACCATGTCGGAGGTCTCGAGCGCCTGTTCTTCCGCGCGTACTTCGACGATCGCCTGCGTGGCCGGATACGCCTGTACACGCACGCCGCGCTGGTGCCGGTGCTGCAGTCGCGCGTCGCCGACTACCCGCAGGTGCTCGCGGAGGGCGGCGCAAACTTCTGGGACGCGTTCCACGTCGTGCCGGTCTCGCGCGGCTTCTGGCATGCGGGTCTCTGGTTCGACGTGTTCCCGACCCGCCATCATGCGCCGGGCACCTCGTTCGGCCTTGCCTTGCGCGGCAGCGTGGTGTGGACCGGCGACACGCGGCCGATCCCGGAAATGCTCGACGTGTTCGCCGCGCACGGCGAGGTCGTCGCGCATGACTGCATTCTGGTCGGCAATCCGTCGCACTCGGGCATCGAGGACATCGAGCGCGAGTATCCGGCCCAACTGCGCTCGCGCCTCGTGCTCTATCATTACGGCTCGACCGCGGAGGGCGAAGCGCTCGCCGCGCGCGGCTACCGCGTGGCTCGACGCAACGACGCGATCGCGCTCGCGCGCGCCTGCGGGGATGCGGTCCTGAGCCAGGAGAATCGCCCCTGATGGCTACCGCGATCCCGCTGCGCTTCATGGCGTCACCGCTTCGCGACCGTCGCGCGCGCGCGCTCACGGACCTGCGTATTTCGGTGATCGACCGCTGCAACTTCCGCTGCCCGTACTGCATGCCGGAAGAGGACTATCCGCGCGACCACGAGTTCCTGAGCAAGGACCAGCGCCTGCGCTTCGAGGAGATCGCCCGGCTCGCCACCGTGTTCGCCGGACTGGGCGTGCGCAAGCTGCGCCTTACCGGCGGCGAGCCGCTGCTTCGGCGCGACCTGCCCGAGCTCGTGCGCCAGCTGGCGGGCGTGCCCGGCATCGACGACATCGCGATGACCAGCAACGGCAGCCTGCTGCCGCGCCACGCAGAGGCGCTGCGCAAGGCGGGTCTCGACCGCATCACACTCAGCATCGATGCGCTCGATGCGCAGGTCTACCGGCGCCTGTCGGGTGGGCGCGGCGAGGTCGGAGACGTGCTCGCCGCGATCGATGCCGCCGGCACGGCCGGGTTCGGGCCGCTCAAGCTGAACTGCGTGGTGATGCGTGGCATCAACGATGGCGAAGTCGAGCCGCTCGTCGAGCGGTTCCGCGGCAGCGGACACGTGTTGCGCTTCATCGAGTACATGGACGTCGGCACCTGCAACGACTGGCGTGGCGACCTCGTCGTGCCGAGCACCGAGTTGCGCGAACGCATCGCGCGGCGCTGGCCGCTGCAGCCGCTGGCCCGCGCGCACGGCAGCGATGTCGCCGAGCGCTGGCGCTTCGTCGAAGGTGGCGGCGAGATCGGTTTCATCAGTTCGGTCAGCGAACCGTTCTGCGGCGACTGCTCGCGTGCACGCCTGTCCGCGGATGGTCGACTCTATACCTGCCTGTTCGCGCGCCAGGGCCACGACCTGCGCGGACCGCTGCGTGCGGGCGCCGGCGATGCCGAACTCGCGGCGATCATCGCCGCGGTCTGGCGCGCGCGCGACGACCGCTACAGCGAACTGCGCGGCGCTGCGGTGCGTGGCGCGCGTTCGCGCGTCGAGATGTACGAGATCGGCGGCTGATGACGACGAAATCCCGCCGATCGGAGCGGCCGACCGCGCTGACCCATGTCGATGCGGCCGGGCGTCCGGGCATGGTCGACGTCGGCGCGAAGGCGAGCACGCGGCGATCGGCCATGGCCGAGGCGCGCGTCGTGTTCCCGAAGCCCGTCGCCGCGATCCTTCAGCGTGACGGAATGCGTTCGGCGAAGGGCCCGATCCTCGACACGGCGATCATCGCCGGCACGATGGCGGTCAAACGCACGCATGAGCTCATCCCGTTCTGCCATCCATTGGCGATCGAGAAGTGCCGCATCGAAGCGGCGTTCGAAATGCCGACCGTCCTCGTCATCCGCTGCGAGGTCGCGGTCAGCCACAAGACCGGCGTCGAGATGGAGGCGCTGACCGGCGCCACCGTTGCGGCGCTGACCGTGTACGACATGTGCAAGGCGCTGAGCCACGAGATCGTCATCGAGGGCGTGCGCCTTCTCGCCAAGCGCGGTGGCCGGCGTCGCATCGTCGATGGCAAGGTCCGCTCATGAGATATCGCCTGCTGTACTTCGCCAGCCTCGCCGATCTTGCCGGGCGCAGCAGCGAGGACGTGCAGAGCACAGCCGCCGATCCGGCTGCTCTGTATGCCGAGCTCGCCGAGTGCCACGGTTTCACGTTCGCGCCGACGCGCTTGCGCGTGGCCGTGAACGGCGCGTTCACCGACTGGTCGCATCGGCTCGCCGACGGCGACGAGGTCGTGTTCATTCCTCCGGTGTCGGGCGGATGAGCGGATTTCGCCTCGCCGATGCCGCGATCGACGTGCATGCCGGCCTGCGCGCGCTCGACGACCCCGGGTCGGGCGCGTGCGTCACGTTCGAGGGCCGCGTGCGCGATCGCAACGAAGGCCGTGGCGTGCTGCGGCTCGACTATCAGGCCTATCCCGCGCTGGCCGAGGCCGAGGGCGCCGCAGTCGTCGCCGAGGCCCTCGTGCGCTTCGAGATACGCGCCGCCACCGCCGTGCATCGGGTCGGCGCGCTGGCCGTCGGCGACCTGGCGGTCTGGGTCGGCGTGAGCGCCGGGCATCGCGACGCCGCATTCGCGGCTTGCCGCTGGATCATCGACGAGGTCAAGCGGCGCGTGCCGATATGGAAGAACGAGCACTACGTCGATGGCGAATCCGGCTGGCTGCATCCGGACAATTCGCCGGTCGGCGCGCGCGAGTGAACGCGGCGCCTTGCGTCGCAATCGATCAGGGGGGCTGGGGCCGGAGAAGGGTGGCGACCCCGCCAGCCGCACCCCGGCACCCGAATCACTTGCTGCCGTTGCTTCCTTCCGGACCTGGCGGAGTTCACAAGCTATCGTCGCGAGGGGACCGACGGGGTCGGCGACACGAAGCAGTGCAACGTGCTCGACCGCATGCAGCCGACGCTGTTCATCTCGCGCGACCACAAGGACTACCGCACGAAGAACCTCGTCCTGCTGCTCATCGAGGCCCGCGTCGGCCTGCAGACGTTCGACGCCGGTGCCTGGCGGAAGGTCGACCTCGAGCCGGTCAGCCAGTGACGGAAGGACTGCGCCCCGTGCGTTGAGCGCGGGGCGCGCTCGCGCAACTGGTGGAATGACTGCGCATCTACCGACCGGCTCGATCGAGCGACGCGTGGCGAAACGTATTGGTGCGGATTCACTACGTGTTCGCCAGCCGAACTAGACGCAACTTATCCACAACGTTGTTGCCTTGACACTTCCACAAACCCGCGTACCGTGGCGGGTATGAGCAGTGTTTGCCCAGCGGAACGGATGAACGATCGTGCGGAAGGGTGATTCCCGGCGACATGTATAGAGCCGCGTGAATTGCAAGTCCCCAGGCACAAAATGTTCGGTTGACTAAGGTCGGTCCGCACAATAGGTTGTAGTCGTTGCCCGACGAAACGCGGGCAACAAAAAGGGGGCAAGGTGGTAGCACACCTTACCCCCGATGAAACCTTCCGCGGGAGCGTAGGTTTCGGTGCAGGCTTTTGGACGGCGCTGCGTGTTCGAGTATCCCCTAACGAATTGGGGGATGGCAACACAAAGTGTGAAGGCCTGTGCTCTTTTCCGCTCCCGCACCCCTGAACCAACGAGGTGCGTCATGGCAGTAGTGAGAACGAGCTTCAAGACCTTCACCAAGACCTTCCAGGTCAAGGTGCCGACCAAGACTGGCTACACGGTCAAAACCGTGCCCATCCGGGTCAGGGTCAAGACGACCACGAGAACCCCGCGCTGATCCATCGCGCTGGCCCGCCCGGGCCGGTGACGGTCCGGGCTTCCTCCCCACGCACAAGGAACCACACCAATGTCGGACGATCTCCGCAACCGCGGCATTCAGGACGATATCCGCATCAACGTCAATCAGGATTGGGAACTTCGCGACTGGTCGCAGCGGCTCGGGATCACCCCCCAAGAGCTTCGCGATGCAGTGCGCCAGGTTGGCCCGATCGCAAGAGATGTTCGGGCCCATCTCGCGCGACCGCGTAGCTTGCTTCGGTACTGAGGCGGCGCAATTGGGGCGGCGAAAGCCGCCCCGTTTCGTTGTGCGCCAATCTGCATCGAACGCGCGTACTCGGGACATACGTAAGGGAGGGCGCGCCGTAAATGTCATAGAAGCGGTCCACGACCAACAGGTCGCGCGCGAGTGAACGATTCGACAGGGAGCTCCATTTCACCTCGTCCTTGATGCCGGACTCGGTGCACACGCGTTGA
This sequence comes from Lysobacterales bacterium, assembly GCA_017302215.1. Lineage (GTDB taxonomy): Bacteria > Pseudomonadota > Gammaproteobacteria > Xanthomonadales > Rhodanobacteraceae > Dokdonella. Next base: position 7,406 of record JAFLDX010000090.1, on the reverse strand, counting down.
ATCGCGTCACTTAGCGGTAGCAGCGCGCTCGGCCGCACGAAAACGACACCATGGTCTAGGTATCGATTTCGCCCATCGAAGCCGCTTTGGTCCGCGAACAGGGCATCCGTGAGCTCAAGGGTGGCGACCCCGCCAGCCGCACCCCGGCACCCGAATCACTTGCTGCCGTTGCTTCCTTCCGGACCTGGCGGAGTTCACAAGCTATCGTCGCGAGGGGACCGACGGGGTCACCGTGAGGCGGTTGCGATGCGTTGGGCATCGGCTTTGGACAACAGCCAAGGCAGCTTTCGGGCGTCCTGGCTTCGATTGGCCCCGAGCGGGGTTTTTCACTGAACCACGTGTTGGCGGAGAGAGCGGGATTCGAACCCGCGAAGCGGGGATAAGCCGCTTACACACTTTCCAGGCGTGCTCCTTCAACCACTCGGACATCTCTCCGTTGTTGCACCGAACCGGGCGTGCCGGGCGGGATGGTTCGGCGCTTCCTGCGCCTCACCCCTCGCTATCGCTCGGGGCCAGCCTTGCGGCTGTCCGGATTCGCTCCCGGCGAATCCGTCGAACCCGCGAAGCGGGGATAAGCCGCTTACACACTTTCCAGGCGTGCTCCTTCAACCACTCGGACATCTCTCCGTTGTTCCACCGACCCGGGCGTGCCGGGCGGGATGGTTCGGCGCATCCTGCGCTGACCGACGCTTGCAGCCACGACGCGACGGGCCGCGGAGGATACCGGGATGGCCATCCTGCGACAAGCCGAAGCCGCGCGCCTTGGTCATGGCGGCGATCCGCGGCACAATCGCGGTCCTCCCCGTGGATTCCCCGATGTCCTATCAGGTCCTCGCGCGCAAATGGCGCCCGCGCCGGTTCGCCGAACTGGTCGGGCAGGAGCATGTCGTGCGCGCGTTGTCGCATGCGCTCGACGGCGGACGCATCCACCATGCCTTCCTGTTCACGGGTACGCGCGGGGTCGGCAAGACGACGATCGCGCGCATCTTCGCGAAGTCGCTGAACTGCGAGCGCGGGCAGGGCGCCGAACCGTGCGGTGAATGCGGGGTCTGCGCGGAGATCGACGGCGGGCGTTTCGTCGACCTGCTCGAGATCGACGCGGCCAGCAACACCGGCATCGACAACGTGCGCGAACTGATCGACAACGCGCAATACTCACCGTCGCGCGGACGCTACAAGGTCTACCTCATCGACGAGGTGCACATGCTGTCGAAAGCGGCGTTCAATGCGCTGCTGAAGACGCTCGAAGAGCCGCCGCCGCACGTCAAGTTCCTGCTCGCGACGACCGATCCGCAGAAGCTTCCGGTGACGGTGCTCTCGCGCTGCATCAAGTTCAACCTCAAGCGTCTGACGCCGGAGCAGATCAGCGGGCAGATGCATCACATCCTGGCGGCCGAACGGATCGACGCGGAGGACGAGGCCATCGATGTCCTCGCGCGTGCGGCCGACGGCTCGTTGCGAGACGGCCTGTCGCTGCTCGATCAGGCGATCGCGCACGGCGGCGGTTCGCTGCGCGCGACCGACGTGCACGCGATGCTCGGCACGGTCGAGCGCGCGCGCGTGCGCGTCCTGCTCGAGGCGATCGCGGCCAACGATGCCGGTGCGCTGCTCGACGAGGTCGAACGCGTCGGCATGCTGGCCCCGGATTTCGCCCAGGTGCTCGATGAACTCGCCGGCTTGCTGCACCGCATCCAGCTGCACCAGCTGGTCGGTGCGTCGGTTGGGGAGGTCGAGCCCGAGGTGGCGGCGCTCGCCGCCGCGCTCGATCCGCGCGAGGTGCAACTGCACTACCAGATCGCCGTCACGGCGCGTCGCGACCTGCCGCTCGCGCCGACGCCACGAACCGGGTTCGACATGGCCGTGCTGCGCATGCTCGCGTTCGCGCCCGTCGGTGCGCGGACGACGACCGCGGCGGCACCCGCGATCCGAGTCCCGGCCACGACCCCGCGAGCCACGCCGCGCAGCGGATCTTCCGCGCCGCCGGCGGCGCCTCGCGAAGCGGTCGTTGCTTCATCGGGCGCCGCCGCGGGTGGCCCGCCCGTGCTCGACGACTGGCCCGCGCTGATCGAGCGCGCCGGCCTGCGCGGTCCGGTCGGTCAACTCGCCCAGCACGCCGTCCTGCTCGGCGTCGACGGCGGCAGCCTGCGTCTCGGCATGAAGGCCATGCACGGCCATTTCGCCGACGGCGGCATCGTCGCGATGCTCGAGCAGCGCCTCGGCGAAGCACTCGGTCGCCCGGTGCGCGTGCGCATCGAGACGATCACCGATGCCGTGGAAAGCCCGGCCGACTCGCGCGCGCGCGTCCAGGCCGATCGCCGGCGCGAAGCCAGCGACGCCCTGCACGGCGACCCCGTCGTGCAGTCCCTCATCGACACCTTCGGCGCACGCGTGATCCCCGACACGGTGCGCCCCGTGGAGAACAAGCCATGAAAGGACCCCTCGCAGGCCTGATGCAGCAGGCCCAGCGCATGCAGGAATCGATGCAGCGCGCACAGGAGGAGATCGGTCGCCTCGAAGTCACCGGGCAGGCCGGCGGCGGCCTCGTCAGCGTGGTCATGAGCGGTCGCCACGAGGTGCGCCGCGTGAGCATCGACCGTCAGTTGTTCGCCGACGACCCGGAGATGGCCGAGGATCTCGTCGCCGCTGCATTCAACGACGCGGTCAACCGCATCGCGGCCGAGACGCAGGAACGCATGAGCGGCATGACCGCCGGCCTGAACCTGCCGCCCGGATTCAAGATGCCGTTCTGAAGCAGGGGAGAGGGATGAGGGGCGAGGGCGCGAGAGCCGAGCGGTTTCCGCCCGTCGGGAACGCCGCACGACCGTTGCCCGCAGCACCATGACCACCCCGATCCGCACCTCGATTCTCGAGCCCTCGCCCCTCGCCCCCTTCCCCCAGGCTCCCGATGTCCTCCTCACCGCTGCTCGCCGAGTTGATCGAAGCCTTGCGTTGCCTGCCCGGAGTCGGCAACAAGACTGCGCAGCGCATGGCCTTCCACCTGCTCGAGCGCGACCGGCCCGGTGCGAAGCGCCTCGCCGACCGGCTCGTGCAGGCCAGTGAACGCGTCGGCAATTGTCGTCGCTGCCGCAGTTTCAGCGAACAGGACATCTGCCCGCTGTGCGCGAACGCGACGCGCGACGCGCATCTGCTCTGCGTGGTCGAATCACCGGTCGACCAGCTCGCGGTCGAGCAGGCCACCGGCTACCGCGGCCACTATTTCGTCCTGCTCGGCCGCCTTTCGCCGCTCGACGGACTCGGACCGAAGGAACTCGGCCTCGACCTGCTGGCCGCGCGACTTGGCGAAGGCGAGGTGCAGGAGCTGATCATCGCGACCAATCCGACCGTCGAGGGCGAGGCGACCGCGCACATGCTCGGCCAGCTCGCGCGGGCCGCCAATGTCCGCGCGACGCGCCTCGCCCACGGCGTGCCGCTGGGCGGCGAGCTCGAATTCATCGACCGCGGCACGCTCGCGCATGCGTTCGGCGGTCGCCAGAACATCACCTGAGGAGAACACCGTGAGCGAGACGATCTTCGACAAGATCATCCGGCGCGAGATTCCGGCCGACATCGTCTACGAGGATGCCGACATCGTCGCATTCCGCGACATCGCCGCGCAGGCGCCGACCCATGTCCTGTTCATTCCACGCGCGCCGATCGCGACGCTGAACGACCTCGGCGATGACGATGCGCTGCTGGTCGGCAAGCTCGTGCTGGCCGCGACGCGCTACGCGAAGGCACGGGGTTTCGCCGAAGACGGTTATCGACTGGTCGTCAACTGCAACCGCCATGGCGGGCAGAGCGTCTACCACCTGCATCTGCACCTGCTCGCCGGGCGCCAGATGACGTGGCCGCCTGGTTGAGGTCCGCGCCGGAGCGTGAGCCACCGGTCAGGGTTTCGGGTCGGGACGCGGCTTGACGATGATGATCGGCGGCTGGCCCCAGTAGCCGCCACCCCAGTAGGGACCGAAACCGGGGCCCCAGAACGGGTCGGGGCCCCAGAAGTTGCGCTGTTCGACGACGAGCGGCCGCTTCGGCCACAGGTATATGGCATCGGCGGCAACGCGCGCATAGGTGTAGTCGAACTCGCCGACGCGACCCTTCTCGCTGCCGGTCACGCTGCCGACGACCGTGATGTCGCGCCCGCGCACGAACACTTCCGGATCGTAGAAGCCGGCGCGGCAGGCGATGAACCGCCCGTCGCTGCGGTCCCGCCTGAGTGGGCGCGCGCTCGCATCGAGATCGCGACTCAGCACCTCGAAGCAGGTCGAGTCGGCATGCGGTTCGACCTTGATGATCTCGCCGCCCCAGCGCACGCGGTCACCACTGCGCGCGGAGGCCGCGCTCTCGGCCGGGGTCAGCGCCGCGAACTCGCCGGCGAGCGGCTTGGGCGCGGTGGCGCAGCCGCCGAGCAAGGCGACCACGGGAAGCAGGGACAGCGCGATGCGCATGACGCGATTCTCCGATCGTATTGACTGGTTGGACGCAGGATACCGTCACTTCGTCGCGCCGTAGCGCGTCTTTCGGACCGCACGCGGGAGGCGCAATTCCCGCACGGCCGACGCGAAGGCCAGCGCGCGTTCAGGCTCCGGGGACGGTTCGGCATAGCGCAGCGCGATGTAGCGATCGAAGAGATCGGCCACGCGCTGGCGCGGTCCGTCGGGGCCGAGTGCGGGAAGCACGCGCTGGCGCAGTGCGAGCGGCCCTTCGTCGTCACGCGTGGCGACGCCGTGGCGCGCGAGCTTTTCGCGCAGGTTCTGCCAGGCCGCATCGATCGGATCGACACGATCGCGACGGCCGCTGCGCAATACCCACGCCGTGGCGGCCAGCAGGAGCAGGGCGACGCTGACCGCCAGGGCGAGAACGAGGTCCTTCTGCTCGGCGCGATCGATGCCGAAAGGGGTCAGCAGGCTCTGCTGGCGCAGGCTGTTGAACTGCACGATCGTCTGCGTCCACAGGCGGTTGACCACATCGAGGCGGTTGCGCAGATCACGCAACCATTCAGCGGCGCCCCATCCGCCGCTCGCCTCGCCGACTGCGCCGCCACCGCGCTCGACCCGGGCCGGGCTGACCGCTGCGGTCGGGTCGACGCGCACCCAGCCGCGGCCTTCGAGCCAGACCTCGGCCCAGGCATGCGCGTCGGAGTTGCGCACGAGCAGGTAGTCGCCGAGCGGGTTGTACCAGCCGCCCTGGTAGCCGGTGACGACACGCGCCGGAATGCCGGCGGCACGCATCAGGAAGACGAACGCCGAACTGTAGTGCTCGCAATAGCCGGCACGCGTCGAGAACAGGAAGTCGTCGACCGAATCGCGTCCGAGCAGGGGAGGCGACAGCGTGTAGCTGAAGTTCTTCGTGAACTCGCCGAGCGCGGCCTGCACGATTGCGCCGTCGTCCGCGTTGCGTGCGCGCCAGTCCGCGGCGAGCGACCGCGTGCGTGGATTGAAGCCGGCCGGGAGCGCGAGCGCACGGCGGCGGTCACGCTCCTCGAGGGTATCCGCGAGCCGATAGCGCGTCGTCGAGGTCAGCGGGTACTGGCGCGGCGTCGCCACGCGCAGGCGCCCGACCAGGGTGCGATCGCTGACCATGCGCGTATCGGTCGGTGCCTCGAGCGGGACGTCGAGGGCGACCAGCCAAGGTCGGTCGGTCGGCTCGAGGGTGACCTCGTACGCGATGGCCGGCGCAAGTGCCTCGACCGTCTCCTCGCGTGCGCGGCGCCAGGTGCTGTCGCGCGTCCAGGTCGTGCCGTCGAAGTCCCACAGCACGATCGCGCGGAAGTAGCGTGCGGCCGGTTCCGGCACGGGACCGTTGAAGCGCACGCGCAGGGCCGGGATGTCGTCGACCAGCAGGTCGGTCATCGAGCCGGGCGCCATGCGATCGTCGAGTCCGGTGCGGGCGAACGCGTCGAGACCGGGAGCCCCCCACAACGGGGCGCCGAGACGCGGGGTGAACAGGAACGCGGCCGCGGCGAGCGGGAGGCCGAGTCCGGCCAGCAAGGCGCCGTTGCGCAGGCCGGCACGCAACGGGTGCGCCGCCGGTTCGAGCGGTGCCGGCTCGAGCGAGTTCAGGGCGGCGAGCAGCACGACCAGGACCAGGCAGAGCAGGATCGTGAAGCCGAGTGTCTGCGTGAACAGCAAGGCGGTCATCAGCACGAAGGCCGAAAAGCCGATCAGCGCGCGCGCATCGCGCACGCGATCCGTCTCGAGCAGCTTGAGGACGAGCAGGCCGCAGGCCAGCGCGCTGCCGGCCTCGCGGCCGAGGATGCTGCCGTAGTGCAGGATGATCACCGCGACAATGACCCCGACCAGCGGCACGCGCTGCCAGGCCGGCATGACACCGGCGCCGCGGCGCCGCGCAACGCGTCGCAGCAGGGCGAGCGTGACGAGCGCAATGCCGAACCAGGCCGGCAGGCGCAGCAGGTGCGGCGCAACGGCGGCCAGCGCGACGAGCACGACGAGGTCGAACGGGCGGTCAGGCAGGCGCATGGGGGAGCAGGGCCAGTGCGCGCAGGCAGGCATGGCGATGGTGGGAGCCGAGGCCGGGACCGATCGACTCCTGCGGGGTGACGAGGGTGTAGTTCTGCGCGGCCGATTCGGCTGCGATCACCCACGCGGTCAGCCGGCGGATGCGCGCCTCGTGGTCGAGTCCGCCGATCGCGTCGTAGTCGAACGAGAGCGCGTGGCCGACCACGACCTCGTCCTCGCGCACGCGCAGGGCGTCGAGCCGCGCCGATGCCTTCCACGCGATGCGGCGCAGCGGGTCGCCGTGACGGTAGTCGCGCAGGCCGGCGTACTCGTCCCCGCCCGCGAGCTGGCGCTGGCCGAGGCCGCCCGCGGCCTGCGGAAGAGGCGGCGCGGGCTGCTCGATGGCCGGGTAGATCAGCACGCTCGCGTCCGGATGGAGCCAGCTCCAGACCGTGAACAGGCCGAGCGGTTGCGTCGTCCACAGTTTCAATCGGCCGGGCGCCATCCAGCCGCGGCGGCGGGTCGGGATGCGCAACTCGACCCGCACCGTTTCGCCTGCCGGCACCGCGAACGCCGCGTGTGCCTCGCCGAGTCGCAGCTGCAGGTGCGCGCGTGCGCGCGCTCCACCGACGAAAGCGAGCCGCAGCCCGAGCCCGTCCCCGGCATGGCAGGCGTCGCCCTCGAGGTGCTCGAGCTCGAGGCCGGCGAGCGTGCGGAAGCCGGCGAACAGGCTCATCCAGGCTGCTGCAGCCAGGACGCAGGTCAGCAGCAGCGCCGGGTTGTTCGCATAGTTGAGGGCGCCGAGCAGCATGACCGCGAGCAGCACCGCGAAGGCCACGCCGAACGCACTCGGCAGCACGTAGATGCGACGACGGTGCAGGGCGATCGGGAGTCGTTCCGGCGCGCGCAGCCGCGTCAGCGCGGGCAGCCGGCGCTCGGCGAAGGCGA
>JAFLDX010000089.1 GCA_017302215.1 Lysobacterales bacterium | reverse complement strand
ACAGCGTGCGCACGCCGGCGCCCTCGGCACGGACCTGCTCGACCTCGACCGCGCCGCGCGCCGCGCGCAGGAACGGCTCGACCTCCGGGTTGCGCGGCGGGCGGTACACGATCGCGAGCGGCGTGCGTGCGGCCAGCCAGAAATTGAGCAGTTCCCAGCAGCCGAGGTGCGGTGCGGCGACGATCAGGCCGCGGCCGGCCGCGAGCGCCGCATCGAGATGCTCGAGCCCGCGCACGTCGCGCACGAGGGCGAGGGCGCGCGCCGGGTCGCCGCACCAGACCTTGGCGATCTCGGTGACCGAGCGGCCTGTCTCGCGCAGCACGCTGCGCGCGTCCAGCGCCGCTATCCGATCGCGGGCTCCGTTTCCGTCGACCGTTCGCTGTCCTGTTCGTGCGCCATTGCACGTTTTCAGTAGGCGGAGGTTGATCTCGGTGACCCGGCGCTCGCGCCCGTGGGCGATCCAGTAACCCGAGCCGAGCAGCGCGCCGGCCGCGTGCAGCACGCGCAGCGGCAGGCGGCCGGCCAGCGACAGCAGGACGAGCAGCAGGCGGAAACGCAACGTCATCGAGGAGTTCGACCGGGTGGAGAACGCGATTCTAGGCGCCCGCATGGCGAAACGGCTCGTACGGGCGGCCGGGGTGCGGTGCGCGGACGCATTGACCGCGCCGGTCGTCGGCATCGACGATGCGGGTTTTGCGCGGGAGAGCCGGCATGATCGCCCTGATCCAGCGCGTCGCATCGGCGCATGTCGAAGTCGATGGAGAGACGGTCGGCCGCATCGGCCCGGGCCTGCTCGCGCTGGTCGCGGTCGAGCGCGGCGACGGCGAGGCGCAGGCGCGGCGGATGCTCGAGCGCCTGCTCGGCTACCGCGTCTTCGCCGACGCCGAGGGCCGCATGAACCGCTCTCTGCGCGACACCGGCGGCGGCCTGTTGCTGGTCTCGCAGTTCACCCTGGCCGCCGACACCGCGAGCGGCATGCGCCCCGGTTTTTCCGGAGCGGCCGCACCGGAGGATGGCGAGCACTGGTTCGCGCGCCTGGTCGAGCTGGCCCGGGCCGCACATGCGGAGGTGGAAACCGGACGCTTTCGTACCCACATGAAGGTGCACCTCGTCAACGACGGGCCGGTCACCTTCCACCTGCGCGTGGCGCCGGCCTGAACACGCCACCCCGTCCCGACGGGTGACTGCGTGGATTTCCATATGAATCAACCGGTTGGGACGCCCTTGACGCGGCTCCTATACTTCCGAGTCTTTGCTTAAGGTAACAGCGGAATCTTCATGGCCAGCGAGCACATCCAGGAGCAGCAGACCACCGACATCAAGATGCTCATCACCAAGGGCAAGGAGCAGGGCTACCTGACCTATGCCGAGGTGAATGATCACCTGCCCGACGACATCGTCGATCCCGAACAGATCGAAGACATCATCGGCATGATCAACGACATGGGCATCGAGGTGCACGAGATCGCACCCGATACGGAGACGCTGCGCGCCGCCGCTGCCGCCACCACCGACGACGAGACCGCCACCGAGGAGGCCGTCGCCGTGCTGTCGGCCGTCGACGCCGAAGTCGGCCGCACGACCGATCCCGTGCGCATGTACATGCGCGAAATGGGCACGGTCGAGCTGCTCACGCGCGAGGGCGAGATCGCCATCGCCAAGCGCATCGAGGAAGGCCTCAACCAGGTCCAGTCCGCGCTGGCGAGCTTCCCGTGGTCGATCCAGCTGCTGATCGAGGAATACGACCAGGTCACCGAAGGCAAGAAGCGCATGTCCGAGGTGATCGCCGGTTTCGCCGACGTCGAGGAACCGCCGCCGCCGATGGCCGAGGCCGTTTCCGACGACGCCGAAGTCGAGGAAGAGGAAGAGGAAGCCGAAGGCGAAACCGAGGAGTCGAGCCCGGCCGACACCGGCCCCGATCCGGCCGAGGTCGCGCGCCGCATCGACGAGCTGCGCACCGGCTACGCCAAGTTCCAGAAGTCCGCCGAGAAGCACGGCCTCGCCGACCGCAAGGCGCAGAAGCTGCGCGACCAGATCGCCGAGGAATTCCTGCGCCTCAAGCTGCCGGCGATCTTCATCGACGCGCTCGTGCGCAAGCTGCGCGAGGTGGTGGCCAACATCCGCCACCACGAACGCCTGATCATGGACGTCTGCATCAAGCAGGCGAAGATGCCGCGCAAGGACTTCCTCAAGGTGTTCCCGTCCAACGAGACGAACCTCGAGTGGGCCGACGAACTCGCGCGCAAGCGCCAGAAGTGGTCGCCGTCGGTCAAGGCGCACAAGGACGCCCTCGTCGGCGAGCAGCAGAAGCTCGTCTCGATCGAGCGCACGCTGTTCCTGTCGGTCGCCGACATCAAGGAGATCAACCGCGCGATGTCGATCGGCGAGGCCAAGGCCCGCCGCGCGAAGAAGGAGATGGTCGAGGCCAACCTGCGCCTCGTCATCTCGATCGCGAAGAAGTACACGAACCGCGGCCTGCAGTTCCTCGACCTGATCCAGGAAGGCAACATCGGCCTGATGAAGGCGGTCGACAAGTTCGAGTACCGCCGCGGCTACAAGTTCTCGACCTATGCCACGTGGTGGATCCGCCAGGCGATCACGCGCTCGATCGCCGACCAGGCGCGCACGATCCGCATCCCGGTGCACATGATCGAGACGATCAACAAGCTCAACCGCATCAGCCGCCAGATGCTGCAGGAGATGGGCCGCGAGCCGACCCCGGAAGAGCTGGCGGTCAAGATGGAGATGCCCGAGGACAAGATCCGCAAGGTGCTCAAGATCGCCAAGGAACCGATCTCGATGGAGACGCCGATCGGCGACGACGAGGATTCGCACCTCGGCGATTTCATCGAGGACATCTCGATCGTCTCGCCGATCGACTCGTCGACCAACATCGGCCTGATGGAAACCGTGCGCGACGTGCTCGGCGGCCTGACCCCGCGCGAGGCCAAGGTGCTGCGCATGCGCTTCGGCATCGACATGAACACCGACCACACCCTCGAGGAAGTCGGCAAGCAGTTCGACGTCACGCGCGAGCGCATCCGCCAGATCGAAGCCAAGGCCCTGCGCAAGCTGCGCCACCCGAGCCGCTCCGAACAGCTGCGCTCGTTCCTCGACCTCGAATGACCCCGCACCCGGTGCCGGCCACGCCGGCACCGGGTTCCTTCATCGAAGCGCCATCGGGCCTGCTTTCGTGGGAGCGGCTGACCAGCCCTGCGGCTGTTGAAAGCCAGCCGCGATGCCCAGGCGGTACTTCAACCGCGCTCACCTCACCTACCGCGCCCCCTTCCGAAAGAAGATCGCGACTGAAGTCGCTCCCACAAGGAGCACCGCGACCTCGACCGAAGTCTGTGGGAGCGTCTGACCAGCCCTGCGGCTGTTGAAAGCCAGCCGCGATCTTCCCCGCCCGGCGCAGCGCCCCGCGTCTCCTGTGGGAGCGGCTGACCAGCCCTTCGGCTGTTGAAAGCCAGCCACGATGCCCAGGCGGTACTTCAACCGCGCTCACCTCACCTACCGCGCCCCCTTCCGAAAGAAGATCGCGACTGAAGTCGCTCCCACAAGGAGCCCCGCGACCTCGACCGAAGTCTGTGGGAGCGGCTGACCAGCCCTGCGGCTGTTGGAAAGCCAGCCGCGATCTTCCCCGCCCGGCGCAGCGCCCCGCGTCTCCTGTGGGAGCGGCTGACCAGCCCTTCGGCTGTTGAAAGCCAGCCGCGATCTTCCCCACTCAGCGCAGTGCCTCGCGTCTCTTGTGGGAGCGGCTGACCAGCCCTGCGGCTGTTGAAAGCCAGCCGCGATCTTCCCCGCCCGGCGCAGCGCCTCGCGTCTCCTGTGGGAGCGGCTTCAGCCGCGATGCCCCGGCCGCACAACCCCCATGACGCTGTAGGAACCGGCTTCAGCCGTGATGCTCCGGCCGTACAACCCCGCAAACAATCGGCATCGCACCCCAATCCGCCAATCACCCGAAGAACCAGTAACACACCGCGATCGACGCGATCACGCCCACCAGGTCGGCGAACAACGCACACCCCACCGCATGCCGCGCGCGGCGAATGCCGACCGCGCCGAAATACACCGCGAGCACGTAGAACGTCGTCTCGGTGCTGCCCTGCACGGTCGCCGCGAGCAGGGCCGGGAAACTGTCGACGCCATGCGTCTGCATCGTCTCGATCAGCATCGCGCGCGCCGCGCTGCCCGAGAACGGCTTGACCAGCGCCGTCGGCAGCGCATCGACGAAACGCGTGTCGGCACCGAACGCGGTCGCCAGCCAGCGGATCCCGTCGAGCGCGAAATCGAGCGCGCCCGACGCGCGCAGCACGCCGACCGCGCACAGCATCGCGACGAGGTACGGCAACAGATCTTTCGCCACTTCGAAACCCTGCTTCGCGCCGTCGACGAAACTCTCGTACACCGGCACGCGCTTCCACGCGCCGGCGACGAGGAACGCGATCACGATGCCGAACAGCACGAGGTTGCCGAGCAGGGACGACAGCGCCGCGAGCGCCGTCGCCGACAAAGTCGCCAGCACCGCGATGAAGCCGCCGAGCAGCACGGCCGCGCCACCGAGGAAGGCCAGCACCACCGGATCCCACAGGCGCAGGCGCTGCATGAACGCGACCACGAGCAGGCCGGCCAGGGTCGACGCACTCGTCGCGAGCAGGATCGGCAGGAACACGAGGGTCGGATCGGCCGCACCCTGCTGCAGGCGGTACATGAAGATCGACACCGGCAGCAGGGTCAGTGACGAGGCATTCAGCACGAGGAACAGGATCTGCGCGTTGCTCGCCGATTCCGGCGTCGGGTTCAGCGTCTGCAGCTCGCGCATCGCGCGCAGGCCGATCGGCGTCGCCGCGTTGTCGAGGCCGAGCCCGTTGGCGGCAAAGTTGAGCGTGATCAGGCCGATCGCCGGATGCCCGCGCGGCACCTCCGGCATGAGCCGCGCGAACAGCGGCCCGAGCGCGCGCGCGAGCATGTCGACGAGGCCGGCCTGCTCGGCGATGCGCAGGAAGCCGAGCCACAGCGTCAGCGTGCCGAACAGCAGCACCATGACCTCGACCGACAGCTTCGCCATGTCGAACAGCGCGCCGACCATCGACGCGAACACGCCCGCCTCGCCACCGACCAGCCAGCGCGCGAGCGCCGCGACCGCGGCGACGAGGAAGAACGAAAGCCAGAGCCGATTGAGCATGCGAACGCCACGGCGGAATCCGCGCGAAGCATCGCACGGCGTCCGCTCGCGCGGCACGCGCGGCGCCCGGGTCCATCGGGGGCGCCCTGCGCCGATGCCCTCGCGCGGCAGGCGCTACAATCGCCGCGCATCCGTCTGCCGTCCGCGCGACGACGGTGTGCACTGCAACGGGCCTATAGCTCAATGGTCAGAGCAGGGGACTCATAATCCCTTGGTTCCAGGTTCGAGTCCTGGTGGGCCCATTATCCGACCGCGCGTGGGCTATTTGTGCGGGAAAGCATAGGTTGGCCGTTTTGGCCAAACTACGATTGCCAAGAAAGAAAGGGACTTCGAGCCGTCGCCCTACAGGAAACCAAGGGTAAGTCGCGCCGCCGGCAGCAGCGTGATTCGGCGAGGGTTTCGGCGCCGGGCATGGCCCGTCCTACGGAGCTGCTCAGCGCGTCCGCAGGAAGAACTCCACCAGCACCACCAGCTTGGTGGTCTCGCCACTCACCTCGTCTGGCGGTAGCGGGAAGGGCGCGTGCATTCGGGCAGGCTGCCGGCTTCTCGATCCAGGCTCTCGAAACCGCTGCTGCGTTCCGGGGCAGCGTCGAGCAGGCGCTTGCCGAACTCGACGGCGCGGAGCGTGAGCCAGGCCGCGCTCTTGATGTGGGCGACGAGGCCGGGGGCGAGCGGTTTTCATGCGACAGCTCTCTTCGCAGATGTGGTGCGGTTCTCATCGGCAATGCTCGTCGCGATCCCTTCAACCCACACATCAGCCATCGTGGAGGCCTCGGCCTCACGTCCTGCTAGTAGCAGCACCGTAGCGTCTCGGAAAACCCGAACAGCATCCTCGCATGCCCCAACGACCGGAATGCGAACACCGCCGAGGTCACTCGGCTCGAACTTCAGGAGCCCATCTGCGTAGACCCGGGCGTGGCGCGCCAGTTCGCGCCGCACCGAGGACGTCAGGAGCAGGACGCCGAGCGTGGCCTTCTCAGCCTCCGTCACCCGCCTCTTGAACCGAATCACGTAAAGGGTGTTCGAAGCCGTCAGCCCAGGCATATCCCGGAGAGCGAGGAACGGGAGTCGCTTCGACATGCCCGACATGAAACCATCGACGCGACCGGGCAACGGCGTGCGGTGCCATGGATCGCGCTTGGCGATCTTGTGTGCGGCCATGTTACAGCCGCCCTCACGGCCGTGCTTGAGGTAGGCTCTCACGGCGCGGTGACGCAGAGCTGAGTTCGTTGGCCAGAACATCCAGACACGTGCACCCTCGTCGCGCAGATTCGCCCACTCTTTCCTGCCGATCCCGGCACTGACGAGATGCTTGCTTCGCGATAGAGTCGGGCGCAGCGCGGACTGCGGCAGCTGCCACTTCCTTCGCTCGTCTTCGTTCAGGAGGAAGTAACTGGCATCTCCGGTCACGGCACCGATGTGGATGTGAACGATCTCGTCGAGCCTCCGCAGCGCCAGCGGAGGCGGTGCGAACGCGCGCATCGTGACGGTTCCAGGCGGCACCCTGCCTAGCGCGATCTGCTCGAGCGCGGCGATCATTTCGGTCAGGCCCGCAACCTCTACGCGCCTGCTCGTGCGGGACTGCGCTCCGCGGCCGAACGCGACGACGACGACCACTCCCTCTTGCACCTGCGGGAACAGCGGGCTCGCGCAGCGGACAACAATGATCTCGCCAAATGCGCGCTCGACGGTCTCACGAACCTTCCTAGCGTACGTCGCGAAGTCCCAAGCAGCCGGGAGCACGGCGACGAGCGAGCCGTCCTCACGTACGCAATCGATGGCGGTGAGCAGGAACGCCGCCCAGTAGTTCGCTTTGGACGGCAGCCGATGCCCATCGGACATACGCACGTCGAGCGCTCGGTCAAGTAGCTTCCCCTGTATCCGGCTGAGCGCGGCGTACGGAGGATTCATCACCACGTGATCGACGGTCGCACGGTGCTCCGCTGCCCACTCGAGGAAGTCCGTCTCCCGAACGGTGCGCGCGAGATTCTCGGCGGCGCCGGGACCGGGTGCGATGTCGATCGCCGAGATCTGCGCCGCCTGAACTCCGTGAATAGCCATCTGGGCGACAAATGCACCATCGCCTACGCACGGGTCGAGCCACAGCGCGCCAGGCTTGCCGCGGGCGGCGGCAACCATCGCGAAGGCAAGCTCGGGAGGCGTGTAGACCGTCGCAGACTGGGGTACGTGCTCGTGGCTCACGTCCCCTCCACGAGCAGTTCACGGGGTGGCTTCGCGAGCTTGAGCGCCATCCACGGGCTGCCAGCGAAGTCTTGCACGCACTTCGCCTGCCACATGAGGAAGCGAAACACGCGGTCCTGGTGGATACCTTTCCACCACTTCGAGTCCTTGTTCTCGGTGAGCGAATGCTTCTTCCAGCGGTCTTGGAAGACCTCTCCGAGCGCCATGTCGATGACCAGGAAGGGGCTCATCAACGGTGCAGGAAGCCGGGGAATGTCGAGCGACTTGGGGAACGGGAAGTACTCGCTGTCGTCCTTGTCCCCGGGGCGGTTCACCTGAAAATGGAAGTGCGTGCCCGGCGAAGCCGCGTCGCCAACTTCCGTCATCCAGCGCGCGATGACCTTCTCCTCGTTGTCGACATCAGCGACGAGCGTCGTGACGGTCGACGCAAGGCCGTCGAGCAGGAAGTATTTGCTATTCCTCCACTTGCCCTCTTCGAGCTTGCGGACTTGCCAGACGAACGAGAACTCAGCACGAACCTTGTGCTTGCTCTTGCTGCCCGGCTGGCTTTCACCGTTGCTCCAGATGGTCCGCAGCGGACGATCGGCCGGGATCTGCCACCGCTTTCGGTCGGTGTTCTTCGCGACCTGGATGCTCTCAAGGGTGCTCTTCGCCTCGGCCAGCACGCTGATGCTGGTCTTGTCGAGGAAGTCGGTCGCGTAGGCCTTGATAGCCTCGCACTCGTCGATGAGCCCCTTGAACGGGAAGATAAGTCCACTCATCAGGGCTCGTCCTCGACGGCCACTGCCTTCAGCTCGGGGGCATCCTCGAGGTCGGCGCGGAGCGCCCATGCCTCGTCGGCAAAAGGCGGCCAGTCGTCTGGGCGCACCTCGACCACGGTGTCTTCGGTTGCGAGGTCGTCCTTCGTCTTGAACTGCTTCCCGAGCACCGGGAAGAGGCGAGGCGCCTCCTGCTTCTCGATACCAGCAACCTTCTGCTCCAGTGCCTTGTGCAGGACTGTCAGATCGCCGGGGCTGTCGGAAGTCGCCTCGAAGATCGCGTGCTCAACGCCCGCGCGCCACCAACGTCGTCCGAGGAAGGACGAAAGCTGCCCTTGATACGACGCGTTACCGAAGAACGCCTTGAACTCGACCGAATCGGCGACGGCACGCAGTGACTTCAACGACACGCGGAGCCGAGCAGCGAGGTGCGCCTCGTCCAGCAGGAAGGCCGGATACGGGAGGATCTTGTGCAGCGCCCAACGCACCACCCCGATCCCGTGCGTGTGCTCTGCGAACTCGTGGATCGGCGGGCGGCAGCGCCGAATCTCGCGCGTGGCGGACTCGATCCAAGGCACGTCCCTCGGGAGAGCGAGCCACTTATGAAGCGCCTCTGTCGCGCTGGCAGCAGCCTCGCCAGGCCAGTCCTGCGGCAGGCTATCGACGGCGGCGGCAAGCTCGGCCACTCGCCGGGCTCGCTCGGCGATCGGGTTCTCGGCGCCGTTCTTCTCGAAGATCCACTCGAGGTTGTGGGCGCGCGCGACGATGTGGGGTTGGTGCACCAGCTCACGCGCGACGTCTTGGATGACCGCGGTGAAAAGCGTGTAGGCGCGCGCCATCTTCGGATCGAGTTCGTGCGCCTTCTCCTGCAGGGTGGCGAGAACGGCCAGCCCGTTGGGCGGACGCAGCGCGAGCGCGGGCGCGTTTGCGCGCTCCGTCCAGTGCTCGATCTTGAAGTCGACGAGTAGCAGCGATGCCTTCTTGAGACTCGCCTCGGTGATGTCCTGCGGGTGGCAAACCTCGATCTCGATCCTCCCCTGCGAGGTCACCTCCTCCTTCCAGGGCGTGAGAAGGTCGGGCTCGTCGTCGACGTGGAGAACGAAGGGCTTGGCAGACGTGGTCATCGGGTCCCTCCAGAGAAGACAATTTCAAGGGCGGTTGCGGCTCCGTTGCGCGGCCGCACGAAGCTGATCGTCGCGCCAACCTCCGCGAGAAGATCTCGCGTGATCCCGAGCCCCAGTCCCATGCCCTGACCGAGCACTGGGTCGAGTTGCACGGTGGTCGACTCGAAGGCCCGGAACCAGCGCTCGCCCTCGGCAGGGTCGACTGCCTCGCCGGTGTTTTCGAGGCGCACTCGTAGCTCCCCCTCCTCGGATAGGTCTGCGTGGGCCCTGATGAAGCCGTCGGTGCCTGCCGCCTTCACGGCGTTGGTGAGCAGGTTAGTAAAGATCGCCATCAGCTCCGCGCGGAACATCGGCGGCGTCCTAAGATCATCGGCGACGTCGTTCTTGAACGCGATCCCGCGATGCTCAGCGGAGGTCGCGACGAGCCTCCATGTGGCGTTCAGCGCGTCGTGGACCTTCTGCTTCGAGCGCCGCCGTCGCGCGTCGGGCGTGACGACGTCGACGAGATAGGCGGCTTGACGCTCGATCGCACGGCGAAGCTCGTAGGCGGCTCCGGCGACCTTGGACACGCGGTTCTTCGGTTTCGAAGGAAGCTCCTCCTCGCGCAGGCGGGCGATACTGTTCTCGAGATCCGCAGCAAGGCCGAGGAGCCGGTTTACCTCATGGGTGAATGCGGCGAGCTGGGTACCTACAGAAGCCAGCACGAGGACCATTGTGTTCGCAGGAACAACCTCGCGGGAGACCTCGGTGGCGTGCGTCACCTCGTCGGCTGCTGCGATGAGCTTCTGCTTCAGACCTTCGGGAGCCTGCTCGGCCAGGCGCTTCAGCTCGGCGGCCTGCTCCGAGAGTCGCTTGATCGAACCTTCGGCCTTCGCCTTGGTCGAACCGCCCGACGAAGAGGTCCCCGATGCCGGGCGTCCACCCGTCGGCCGTGCCGCCGCCGCGGCCTCTGTCGCTGCGGCCTTCGTCGAGGCTCGAACGCGCGTCAGGAGATCGATCCCACGCCTCACCGTGCTCACGATGAACTCGTAGGCCGCATCGGGCACGAACCCTTCGCGGTTCACCAACATCTCGAGCGATCCGGAGCGGTTGACCGTTAGAAACACGCCGCCGAAGAAGTGCTTGTTTGACAGACCGAGGAGGCCTTCGTCTTCGACCTCGCCGAGCTTGCCGGGAGCCACCGAGTCGACGAGAAACCGCAGCTTGCGATCACGGGCGTTGTAGTCGCGCGACAGGTAGAGCCAGTCGTCAGCGTCTTCCCCGTAGGGGAGAACGCGGAATCCCTCCATATACACGCGAACGCCTGCCACGCGGTTCGACCAGGCGCGCTCATCACGCCTGCCCGAGGCCGAGCCTTCTCGGAGCAGAAGCCTCGCGTGGAAGAAGGGACCTTCCTTGGCTGCAGAGTGCTTCTCGGAGAAGTTGTACGCCCTCGCCTGGGGCGTTTCCTTCACCATACTGCGCGTTGGGATGACGACGTAGCGGACGCCATGAGCGGAGACATCAATCTCGAGGACCCAATTCGCGGTGTCGAGAACAGCAGGCCAGTAGTTGTCGCCGACCTCAAAGTCGCCCTCGAGCTTCAGCTCGAACCCGGGATCTGCAGTCGGCGCGTCCGCCACCTGCGGCGAAGCGAACAGCCCCTCGGCGCTCACGACATTCTTCGAGAGCGGTTGCACGAGCGTCTTCGGGGCCTGCAACCCCTCGACCTCGAGCAGAAACCGACCCTTCTGCGCGTCGGTCCACTTCTGGCGCAGGCCGGTGAGCGTAAGAGTCGTGCCGCTGCGGTCACCGCGTCTGACCGGACGCTCGCTCGCCGCGATTGCGTCATCACCCACCTCGTCAAGGGTTTCCGCGGCCTCCACCTTGTTCCAATCGATGAAGCCGTCGACTCCGACCACGGTCTTGCCGCTCGCAGCCCACGGAATCGATTGGATCTCAATCTTGCGCGCGAGCTTGTGGGCAGCGAGGCGACCGACGCCCTTGGCTCCGGTGAACCGGCGCTGGTAGCGCTCGGACTTGCGATCTCCGTCGGTCTTCAAGCGAGCTGCGACCCGAAGGAAGCCTCGCTGAAACGTGTCCGGGTTCATGCCCACGCCGTTGTCCGAGATGCGGATGACGCCGCGCTTCGGGTCACCGATGTTCTCTCCGAAGACCGTGACCTCTGTGGCGTCGGCGTCGTATGCGTTCTTCACCAGCTCGATGAGCGCCGTCGACTCGCGCCCAACGAGCAACTCGCCGAGCTCACGAAACAGGTGCGTGTCGACTGAGAACTTCGCCGCTTTGTTGCCGTCACTCACGGGGCCTCCTGAAGGCACGACGGTACGGCACGCTTTTGGCGCCCTGCCGCTGATAGTGGAACGGCGTCTTCATCATCAAATCCGCGCTAATCGAAGGCTGGGTATAGCAAATTCAATCGCCATTTCGAGCCAGTCTGGCGGGTAGGCGGCGGTCAGGCAAGAACCGGTTTGAGGTGCGACGTACCGCCGATTCTGAGTAGTTCGGGAACTTGGAGGTCACACCCAAACGTCCACTTTGACGACCAACGAGGGGTTGGACGCTGCGGACTTCGCTGGCGGAGGACATAGACACTCGCAGTCGCCCCGATGAAGGCCGATCCAGGCGAACGACCGCTTCGAGTCGGAAGCGGTGCTTAAGCAATTGTCAATCCTTCCTCCATGATCAGCAGCAGCGCGCTGGATCGTGTCCCCAGACGTGGTGTAGCAGCACCGCCTCGGGTTCCTGATCGATCAGGGGCTTGGTCGCGAGGGAGAGGTCATCGTGGCGACTTGGGTATGTTGGGTTTGCCGACTAAACAACCTGAGGACCACCACGATGACCGAGATGAGCATGAGTCTTGCCGAGCTGATTGAAAAGGGCTTGGCCAACGATGTGCTGCACAAGATCATCCAGCTCGTGTGCGCGGCGCCCCCTGTTCCGGGTAGCGGCGAGGTCTAGAATCCACCCTCCGCGCCACTCCGGTCGGCGCATCGATCGCACCGCGCGGAATCCCGCATGACCACCCCCTCCCTCGACCGCTACGCCGAAGACTTCGAACGCCTGCGCCTGTTGCCTTCCGATGCGCGCGAGGCAGCGCTGGCAGCCCTCGACGTCGGCGACGACGAGCGCGCCATGTTGCGCAAGCTGCTCGCCGCCGATATGGACACGCGCGATCCGCTCGCGCAGACGGTGGCGGACGGGGCGTTGCGGCTCGGCGAGCGGCGGGACGAGCGGCTCGGGCCGTACCGGCTGATCCGCGAGCTTGGCGCGGGCGGGATGGGCACGGTGTTCCTTGCCGAGCGCGTCGATGGCGGCTTCACCCAGGCGGTGGCGATCAAGCTGCTGCGCGGCTTCCCGACGGCCGAGGGCCTGCGCCGGCTGCGCCAGGAGCGGCAGATCCTGGCCGGACTCGATCATCCGAATATCGCGCGCCTGCTCGACGGCGGCGAGACCGCCGAGCAGCAACCGTGGCTCGCGCTCGAGTACGTCGACGGACTCAACCTGCTCGACCATGCCGCGCGCCACGCGCCGCGCCTCGCCGATCGCCTCGCGCTGTTCGATGCGGTGCTCGATGCGGTCGGGCACGCGCACCGTCACCTCGTGATCCACCGCGACCTCAAGCCGGCGAACGTGCTCGTCACCACGGCCGGCGAGGTCAAGCTGCTCGACTTCGGCATCGCGCGCCTCGTCGATCTCGACACCGCCTCGCCGCGCGAAACCTCGACGCGCATCTTCAGCGCGGGCTATGCGAGCCCCGAGCAGCGCGAAGGCCAGGCGGTGACGACGGCGAGCGACCTCTACAGCCTCGGCGTGCTGCTGCGCGAACTCATCGGCGGTCGCGACGGCGGGCAGCGCACGCCGCCGCCGTTGCCGATTGACGTCGAACTCGGCGGCATCATCGCCAAGGCGACCGATGACGATCCGGCCCGCCGCTACGCCAGCGCGGGCGAGATGCGCGACGACCTCCAGGCCTATCGGGACGGCCGACCGGTGCGCGCGGCGCGCATGACGCGCGGTTATCGCCTGCGCAAGTTCCTGTGGCGCCAGCGCGGCTGGGTCGCCGCGAGCCTCGGCGCGCTGGTTGCACTCGGCCTGTTCGTGTGGCGGCTCGAAGGCGAACGCGCGCGCGCGGTCGCCGCCGAGCAGGTCG
>JAFLDX010000088.1 GCA_017302215.1 Lysobacterales bacterium | reverse complement strand
GTCCTGCAGCCGGCGACCAGCGCTTCCAGCGTCGCCTCGTTCACCTTGCCTGTCATCGCTACTCCTCGCGGCCTGCGCCGCCATCATCTATCAGGGAGCAGCTACACAGTTCAAATTACAGACTCGTAATCGACGGCACTGCGCTACGGCTTCGCCAGCGCGACGCGTACCTTCGCCCGCGCCTTGTCTATGCGCAGTTCGTGTCCGGTCCACGCCGCCTTGCGACCGTCGATGCGCGTGCGTCCGGGCGTGAGGTCGTCGGCGAGGCTCAGCACGTAGGCGCCGGGTGGCACGCGTTTCGGGTCTGCGCGCAGGTCGAACAGGATCGAATCGCCGTCGCGCTTGAGCGTATAGCCGAGCACGCCGTACGGCGTGTTGAGGCCGTCGATCGAGACGCCGTCGCCGTCGAGCCAGGCCGACGGGATCCCGGCGCCGAGCACGAGCGCGCCGTCGGCTTCACGCTCGTACGCGAACAGGTCGAGCGCAGCGCGGATGAAGTCCGAGGCGACCCAGCCGTGTGGCATGTCGCCGATGAAGCGCGATTCGCGAACCTCCCTGCCGACGACTTCGGCCCACTGGTTCCATTCGGCCGGGCGGCGGTCGCGGAAGAAATAGTCGATCGCCTCGTGCGCGCGCGCTCGCCAGCCGAGGCGGATGAAGGCCGACACGTTGCGCCATTCGTAGGGCGTGTAGTCTTTCCATTCGCGCTGGCCGTCGCGGCGCTGCACGAACTCGCGCCAGTAGCGCTCGAAGGTTGCCTCGAGCATCGCCGCAGGCAGGTGCTCGCGTTCGCCGCCCGGTGACAGCGCGATCGTCGTCGAGGTCGCGTCGAAGTCGCCGAGATCGGCGGCGCCCGGGATGAAGCCGATGCCGAACTGCTGCGCGCTCGCGTCGAGCGAGGCGAGGATGTCGGCGCGGAACGTGTCGCGCGAGGCGGCGAGGCGCTTCGCGTCGTCCGCGCGGTCGAGCTGGTCGGCCAGCGTGATCGCGCTCTTGTAGCCGATCAGGCCCCAGAAATTGTCCCAGTGCGAATACGCCGGCTTGGCCGAATAGCCCTCGTGGCTGATCGACGGTGGCAGCAGGCCGTACTTCGGCGTGCCGCGGTTCGCCTCGCTGCGTTCACTGTCGCGCAGGCGGTCGAGGTAACGCGTGGCCCGGTCGACGTGCGGCCACATCGCCTCGGCCAGCGCGCGGTCCTGCGTGTAGCGCGCGACTTCGGCGGCGAGGAAGACGAGTTCGCCGTGGCTGTCGTTCTCCGGCACGGGATCGGAACCGCGCGCATCGACGCAGCACGGCACCTTGCCGTCGGCGAACTGGAACGGGGCAAACCATTCGAGGAACGCGCGCGCCTCGTCGACATGGCCCATGCGCAGCAGCGCTTCCGAGGTCATCGCGCCGTCGCGGATCCACGAGCGCGCGTACGAGCGCGTGCCGGGACGGATCTTCGCGCCGTCGCGGTTGACCAGCACGTGGGCGAGCGCGGTGTGCAGCGTGTCGACGATCGGTTGCCCCGCGGCCGGCACGCGGATCGCGACGCGATCGAGCTTGGCGCGCCACGCGTCGCTGACCGCGCGCTGCTGCACGCCGACCCAGGTCGCCATCGCCTCCGCCGGCAGCTTCGGCGTGCGCGGCTGGCCTTCGAGCGGGATGTCAAGCGTGATCGTGCGCGACTCGCGCGGGCCGAGCTCGATGCGATAGACGAGCGCGCCCGAAGCGAGACCGGTGGCATCGCGCACGTACTGCGCGGTCGGCCATTCGCTGTAGGCGAGGTGCTGCGCGACCATGTCGTTGTCGAACGGCGTGGCGAAGAACGCGCTCGGCGGCTGGTGCGCCCGCACGCGCGGCGTGCCGTTGACGCTGACCACGCGGCCGTCGAAACCCAGCTCGTCGATCGGGCTGACTCCGCCTGGCGTGGTCAGGAACTGCACGGGTGGATTGACCTGGAACGGTTGGATCGCCAGGGCGAGTGTCAGCGTGCGCTTCTCGTCGCTGTCATTGCTCAGCGTGTAGACGCCGAACAGGCGCGAGTTGCCCGGTTCGCCCTGGGCGAAGGCGTCGATGGCGAGGTGCCAGGGATGCCGCTCCGACCGATGGTAGGTGCTCGAAACCTGCGGACAGCCCCAACGGACCGGATTCGATTCCGCCACCTTCCAGGTGACCGACGGCATCGGCAGGTCACCCTGGTCCAGGGCATGCTCGATGTCGAGATAGGCCCAGGTGGTGAGCGAGCCGAGCCGAACGTCGCGTCCACATGCACTCGGGGAATTGCCTGGATCGTGCAGTCGCGTGCCGTCGATGACGAATGGCGTGATCGAGAATCCTCCGCGCGCAACCTCGAGCGCACCGTCCTCGCCGAGCAGGCCGCTCTCGTGGCCGCCGTCGATCCCTACCACGGTCCAGTAGGTCTGCTGTCCGGAAAATCCGCGCGGAAAGAGACCGAACGCCGATTCCGAGGCGATGCGTTGCAGGAAGGCATTGGCACTCGCGCCGACCTCGAGATCGCGGATGTCGATGGCTTCGAGGGCGTAGTGCGAGGCCGGTCCGTTGCGCAGGACGAGGCGGAGAAAGCGCGTTTCCGACTCGGTCAGCAGCAGGTGATCGATGCCGCCGTTGCCGTTCGTGACGCGGCGTACCGTGCGCCATGTCCTGCCATCGTCGGAGTAGTCGACGTCGTAGCGGCTCGCCGGCTCGCCGCGAACCCAGCGCAATGCGATCGCACCGAACTCGCGCGCACGACCGAAGTCGACGACCAGGTTTCGAGTGCCACTGGCCGGCTTCGCGCTGCGCCATGCCGGCCGTTCACCGTGAGCAGGGGGTGCTTCGGGCCAGGATTGCACGGCCGGCGCAAACAGGCCGGCCGGAACGCGACCGGCATCGGCTCGGAGGGTGGGTTCGGGCCAGGAGGTTGGCTGCGGCTCGCGCTCGCCGAAGCGCAGGTTGCGGATGCAGGCCTCGCCGCGGCCGCCTTCGTTCGCATAGATCGTGAACTCGACGGACTGCGTCTGGCGCAGCGTCTTGTCGGCGAGCGGGCCCCAGGCCGGACGAATGTGGCGCTTCTTGTAGCGCACCGGCGTCCATTCGTCGGCGAACACGGTCTTCGGCTTGCTGACCCACCAGACGTTGTCGCCGCTCGCGTCGATCAGCTTGAACTCGAACTGGTTGGCCGGGCCGCTCCCACGCACGTCGAAGTCGAACGCGTAGTCGGCCGGGAACGTGATCGGCAGCGTGCGCCGCATCGCGGCGTGGCCCGATACGCCGTTGAAGTCGTAGGCGAGGCAGAGGCCGTCGGTCGGCTTCGTGCCGGCGGCGTGCAGCGCGGCCGTGACCTGGTCCGAAGCGGCGGCCTTCCAGGCCGACGCGTCGCGGAAGTCGTCGAGGGTCGCGGCGGCGGCGAACGTCGGCGCGGCGCACAGCGCGAGCGTGGCGGCGAGGCGGTGGATGCGCGTGTGCATGCAATGCTCCCTTGTCAAAGGCATCGCGGCTGAAGCCGCTCCCACAGACCCTGCTCGCGTCGGCGCGGCTGTTGTGGGAGCGGCTTCAGCCGCGAATCCACTGCCGTTTGCCAACGCTCAGCCCTTCACGCTGCCGATCAGCAACCCTTCGATGTAGTAGCGCTGCAGGGCGAGGAACAGCAGCAGCACGGGCAGCACGGTCACGACCGCGCCCGACATCATCAGTTCATTGTCCATGACGTGTTCGCGCGACAGCGAGGCAAGCGCGACCGGCAGGGTGTGATGGCTCTGGTCGCCGAGCACGATCAGCGGCCACATGAAGTCGTTCCAGCTGGCGAGGAAGGTGAAGATCGCGAGCGTGACGATGATCGGCTTGAGCAGCGGCAGCACGATGCGCACGAAGATGCGCAGCTCGCCGGCGCCGTCGATGCGCGCGGCCTCGAGCAGTTCGTCCGGGATCGTGCGCGCGTACTGGCGCACGAGGAAGATGCCGAAGATGCCGGCCATCGCCGGCACGATCACGCCGCCGAAGCTGTTGACGAGGCCGAGCGATTTCATGAGCAGGAACAGCGGGATCATCGCGACCTGGGCCGGGATCACGAGCGCGCCGAGCAGGGCCTGGAACAGGCGGTCGCGCCCGGCGAAGCGCAACTTGGCGAAGGCATAGCCGGCGGCGAGGTTGAAGGCGAGCGAGAACACGGTGATCGCGCTCGCGATCAGCACGCTGTTGGCGAAATAGCGGCCCATGCCGTCGCGGCCGAACAGCTGGCGATAATTGTCGAGGGTCGGCGACTGCGGCAGCAGCGGTGGCGGGAACGCGCTCGCCTCGCCGTGCGCCATGAACGATACCGACAGCATCCAGGCGAGCGGGAACAGTGCGACCGCGGCGAGTCCGATCAGTGCGCCATTGACGAGGGCTCCGGCGAGGCGGGCGTTCATGCCGATTCCCCGCGTCGGCCGAGGCGCAGCATCAGCGCGGTCACGCCGAGGATCAGCGCGAACAGCAGGAATGCCACGGCCGAGGCGCGACCGAGGTTCCACCACTTGAAGCCTTCCTCGAACATGAAATACAGCACGCTCGTCGTGCTCTGCAGGGGCCCTCCGCGTGTCATCACGTAGGGCTCGGCGAACAGCTGGAAGTAACCCGACGTGGTGATGATCGCGACGAGCAGCATGGTCGGCTTGAGCAGCGGCAGGGTGATGTGGCGCAGCTGTTTGCCGAACGAAGCGCCGTCGATGCGCGCGGCCTCGTAGAGCTCGGCCGGGATCGCCTGCAGCCCGGCCAGCAGGATGATCATGTTGTAGCCGAAGTTCTTCCACACCGCGAACAGGATGATCGTCGGCATCGACCAGTCGGCGCTGCCGAGCCAGTCGATCGGCTCGATGCCGGCGAAGCCGAGCACGTAGTTCACGAAGCCGTAGCGCGTGTGGAAGAAGTAGCGCCAGATCACCGCCACGGCGACGATCGTGGTCACCACCGGGGCGAACAGGGCGGTGCGGAAGAAGCCCTTGAAGCGCGCCAGCTTCGAGTCGAGCAGAAGGGCCGCGGCGAGCGACACCGCGATCGACAGCGGCACGCCGACCACGACGAAGTACAGCGTGTTGCCGAGCGAGGTCCAGAACAGCGGCGTGCGCAGCAGGTCGAGGTAGTTGCCGAGGCCGACGAAGCGCAGGTGGTCGCGGTCGGCGAGCGCATAGAGGTCGAAGTCGGTCAGGCTCAGCACGAACGCGGCGAGCACCGGCAGCAGGAAGAACACGCCGATGACGACGAGGGCAGGAGCGGCGAACAGCCAGCCGGCGCGGGTCGGGTTCATGGCGCTTCGGCCTCGTGCGCGATGATCCAGCGGCGCTTCTCGAGGATCTTGTCGACCTCGGCATCGAGCGCGCGCAGCGTCGCATCGGCATCGGCGCCGCCGCGCGCGACGCGCTCGGCGGCACGCTGCATCTCGATGACGATGCGCTCCCATTCGGCGACCTTCGGGGTCGGCTTGACGCGTTCGAGCTGGGCGAGGAATGCGCGCGACGGTTCGTCGTCGGCGAGGCTCGGGTCCTTCCAGGTGCTGCGCCGCGGCGGCAGGTCGCCGGTGAGTGCGTGGAAGCGCAGCTGCACAGCCGGTTCGGACAGGAACTCGACGAGCTTCCACGCGGCCTCGTGGTTCTCGCCACCGCGGAACAGCACGAGGCTCGTGCCGCCGGCCACGCTCGCGCCGTCGCCGTGTGGTCCGGGCAACGGTGCGGTCGTCCACAGGTGATCCGAGCCGGGGGGCAGGCGGCGGCGGAACTCGCCGATGTTCCACGGCCCGTTGATGTAGAACACGAAGAAGCCGTTGGCGAACTCGTTCCACACGTTGGAGATCTGCGTGTCGCTCATGCGCGGCGCCCATTCGCGCGCGAACATCGAGGTGTAGAAATCGAAGGCTGCGCGGAAGCCGGTGCTCGTGAAGTTGCCGCGCGTGTCGCCGTCGCGCAGCAGCGGTTCGTCCTGCTGGATCGCCAGCGAGAGCAGCGGGCCGAACTCGTCGAGCGGCAGCAGGATCGCGTACTTGTCCGCGCCGGCCTGCTGCTTGACCGCGGCCATCGCGCGCCGCCATTCGTCCCAGTCGCGCGGCGGTTGCGCAAAGCCGGCCGCGGCGAGCAGGTCGCGGCGATAGAACACGAGCCGCGTGTCGACGTACCACGGCACGCCGAGCACGTGGCCGTCGATGACATTGGTGTCCCAGATGCCGTCGAAGTAGTCCGCGCGCTCGATCGACGGCGAGGCCGCGAGGCGCGCGTCGAGCGGTTCGAGCGCGCCGAGCGCCGCGAACTCGGCGACCCAGCTGTTGCCGAGCTGGGCGATGTCCGGCAATGCGTCGCCGGCGTAGGCGGTCAGCAGCTTCTCGTGCACGGCGGTCCATGGCAGCTGCTGCAGGCTGACGCGGATGTCCGGATGGCGCCGTTCGAATTCCGGCAGCAGCTCGGCGACGACTTCGCCCTCGCGACCCATCGCCCAGAACGTGATCGTCGTGCGCGGGTCGGTATCGCGCGTGCAGGCCGCCGCGAGGCAGGCGAGCACAAGCGGCAGGAAGCGTGCGGCGAGGCGGCGCACCTGTGGGAGCGGCTTCAGCCGCGATGCTCGGATGCGAGGCTGGAAAGATCGCGGCTGGCTTTCAACAGCGAAGCTGGTCAGCCGCTCCCACAGAGATTCCCACAGGGATTCCCGCACGTCCTGCATGGGCCTGCGGCTTCGATCCACGGGCGGCCCCCCATCCGGCGCTACCGCGCCACCCCGGATCGAGTCCGGGGCAGGCTCTTCTCCCCGCTGCGCGGGGCGAAGGGAGGCGGGCGTCGAGTGCGCTGGATGTTCCTTTTCGTGGAAGTGTGCGGCGAGGCGGCGCACCTGTGGGAGCGGCTTCAGCCGCGATGCTCGGATGCGAGGCTGGAAAGATCGCGGCTGGCTTTCAACAGCGAAGCTGGTCAGCCGCTCCCACAGAGATTCCCACAGGGATTCCCGCACGTCCTGCATGGGCCTGCGGCTTCGATCCACGGGCGGCCCCCCATCCGGCGCTACCGCGCCACCCCGGATCGAGTCCGGGGCAGGCTCTTCTCCCCGCTGCGCGGGGCGAAGGGAGGCGGGCGTCGAGTGCGCTGGATGTTCCTTTTCGTGGAAGTGTGCGGCGAGGCGGCGCACCTGTGGGAGCGGCTTCAGCCGCGATGCTCGGATGCGAGGCTGGAAAGATCGCGGCTGGCTTTCAACAGCGAAGCTGGTCAGCCGCTCCCACAGAGATTCCCGCACGTCCTGCATGGGCCTGCGGCTTCGATCCACGGGCGGCCCCCCATCCGGCGCTGCCGCGCCACCCCGGATCGAGTCCGGGGCAGGCTCTTCTCCCCGTTGGCACGGGGAGAAGGAACTGCCAGTCCTCGGTGCCGGCAGGGGCCACGGATCGTTCACGGCGCGTTCTTGGCCACCGGCACGGGCTGGTCGAGCCAGCCACCGGTGAAGCCGGCGCGCTCGAGGCCCTTGCGGATGTACGGATTGCGCTTCATGACGTTCCAGACGAACGCGTTGCGGTGGTTCTCGATCATCAGCACGATCGGACCCTGGTCGATGCCGATGTAGTTGTCGTCGATCCAGCCGAGCTGCGGATCGACGTGGCCGGTCTTGGCCGGTGCGTCGGTCCAGGTGAAGCTCGGGTTGAACGCGTCGACGAAGCCGTGCTCGCGCCAGATCGCCTCGCCGTAGCGCGCGTGCATTGCCTCGATCGCCGGAATGACGATCTCGGGCGCGAACGCGATCGAGGCGGCCGCGGCGGTCGGCGCGAGCGTGCCGTCGTCGAAGGCATCGGCAATGCCGGCACCGCGCGCCGAGTAGTGGCGGAACTGGCGCGGCTGCAGGTTGTAGATCTGCGTGGTCACGCGCGGCCCGTCGCTTGCCGTGAGGCCCCAGACGTCGCCGTCGTAGCCCTTCCAGCCCATCGGGTTGGCGATCGCGTAGGCGCGCTGCGCGAGCGTCGCGCGCCGGCTGTTCTCGAAGTAGTCGAAGCCTTCCTTGCGCATCCAGGCGTCCTGGATGCCGCGGAAGTCGATCCACGCATGCGAGTACTGGTGGCCGAAGTGCGGCGCGAACGACAGGTACTTCTGGCCGTGGAACTCGCCGTAGCTGCGCGCATAGGTGCGCGTCCACGCCGACCACGCGGTCGGGTCGACCGGGTGGGTCGGCGAGCCGAGGGCGAGGATGTAGACGAGCATCGCCTCGTTGTAGCCCTCCCAGTCGTGGCTGATGATCCCATCCTCCGGCACCCAGCCCATCGAGATCAGTGGCGCGCGCTCCTGCAGCCAGGGCCACTCGACCGCGCGATAGAGCTGGTCGGCGAGGTCGCGGATCTCGCCCTCGGCGGCATCGTCGCGGTCGTAGTACGCCTGCGCGAACAGCACCCCGCCGAGCAGCAGCGCGGTGTCGACCGAGGAGACCTCGACCCAGCGCGCATAGCGGCGCCCGTTGGCGAGGCCGAGGAAGTGGTAGTAGAAACCGTGGTAGCCGGCGTCGTCCTCGAAGCTTGCGCCCATCGGCAGCGAACGCAGGTAGCGCAGCACCTTGAGCGTGCGCTCGCGCGCCTCCTCGCGCGTGACCCAGCCGCGCTCGACGCCGATCGCGTACGCCGTCAGGCCGAAGCCGATCGCGGCGATGCTCGAGAACGGCTCGACGTGCGGCGTGCGGTCGGGGATGAGTCCGTTGTCTTCGCGCGCGTGGTCCCAGAACCAGCGGAACGTGCGCTGCTGCAGGTCGTCGACCAGGGGTGGCAGGGTTTTCGGCGCGGCGGGAGCCGGCGCGGGTGCGGGAGGCGGCGGTGAGGCATTGCAGCCGGCGAGGACGAGGCCGGCGGCGAGCAGGGTGGAGGCAAGGAAACGCGACATCGGAATTCTCTCGGAGGGGCGAAAAAAACGGCCACCGTGCCGAGACGCGGCGGCCGGACGAATGGGAGACGCATCTCCCCGTTGGAGCCTCAAGCGGCCGCGCCCGTGATGGGCGCGGCCGCATCACGCGGTCAGAAGCTGATGCCGACCGACAGCTTGAACGTGCGCGTCGGTGTGGTGATGCCGTTGCCGTTGCGGCTGCCGAAGTTGGCGTTCGCGTCGCCCGGACCGCCACGCCAGGTGTCGTAGTCGTTCCAGTTGTACGTGTTCAGGACGTTGAGCGCGTCGGCACGCAGGCGGATCGCGATGCCTTCGCCGAGGTCCCAGTACTTCGTCGCCGAAAGGTCGATCTGCTTCGTGCCGAACGAACCGCTCGGCGTGTACGGATCGAAGAAGCAGCTGTTGAAGTTGGCCGCGTCGTAGCAGTTGACGGCCTCCTTCGGCACCGGGCTCGCGAACGTCGCCTTGGCCGAGTACATGACACCCCACGGACCGTCGACGATGCCGGTGATGACGAGGCGATGGCGCGGAATGCCGAGCGAGCGCAGGAAGCCCTGGCCGTCCGGATTCGGGTAGTCGAAGATGTAGTGCTCGTCGTTGAGCGCCGCGTTGAGGCGGTTCTCGCGGGCGTGCGTGTAGGTGTAGGCGAACGTCACACCCCAGCCCGAATCCTCCGAGTACGGCTTCTCGAGCGAGAACAGGGCCGACTTCGTGCGCGTCTCGATGCCGTTGTCGGCGATGATCAGCGTGCCGAAGCCCGGGATCGGCTGGCCCCACGGCTGGCCACCCCAGGTCCAGGCCGGGTTCTCGCGGAAGCTGCCGCTCGGCCAGCGGTTGCCGAGCGCGAAGTAGATGCCGTCCTTGCTCTCGACGTAGGACAGCGTCGCCGACGTGTTCCAGTCGATGCCGCCCATCGTCACGGTGTTGCGCATGCCGAGGCTGAACTGATCCGAGTACGGCGTCTTCAGATCGTTGTTCATCAGGTTGATCTCGCCGCCGAGGTTCGGGTTGGCGGCGACCAGCGGAGCGAGGTTGGCCGGGTTGTAATAGGCCGGATCCCATTCGAGGCAGGTCGGTTGGGTCGTGTCGCAGGCGTGGCCCGGCGTGTCGAAGTTGAAGCGGTAGCGCGGGAACGAGCCCTTCGAACGCTCGAGCGCGAGGTAGTCGAACAGGTTGCGGTCGTACGAGCGGCCGGCACCGCCGAAGATCACGTGGCGCTGGTCCTCGAACAGGTCGTACGAGAAGCCGACGCGCGGCTGCCAGGCGTCCTTGAACGCCTTGCGGTTGCTGCCGTTGCCGATGTAGTCCTCGATGTCGTAGTCGGCGTTGTTGAGGTTCGCCCAGTTGCGCAGCGCGGCGGCGAGCTCGGGACGCGGCTGGTAGTCGAGGTAGCTCGGCACCTTCTCGTAGTCCCAGCGGATGCCGAGGTTGAGGGTCAGCTTCGCGGTGACCTCCCAGTCGTCCTGCACGTAGAAGCCGAACTGCTTCGAGGTCGTCTTGACGAACGGGTTCGTGCCGGGCACCGGCACGCCGAACTCGACGCGCGTCGGCGTGTCGAGGTCACCGTAGGCGTCGTAGTAGAACTGCGGGCTGTACGGCTGCTGCTCGAACGCGTTGATGTCGATTTCCTTGTACTTGAAACCGGCCTTGAACACGTGGCCGCCGGCCCATTCGAGGCCCGAGAAGGTCAGGTCGTCCTGCAGCGCCCAGCCTTTCTGGCCCTTGATCTGGTAGTTCTCGCCGGCGCCGTAGTTCAGCACCGAGCGGCCGTTGCCGTCGTTGGTGTAGTCGAGCAGGTGGATGCCGTAGCCGTCCGTGGTCAGCGGCTTCGGTTCGTAGGTCGAATCCTCGAACGTCAGGTGCGCGTCGTTGAGCCAGTTGCCCGAGATCCACTGCCAGCGCAGGTCACCGCGCGTCTCCTCCTGGTGCTTCGTGCTGCCGAACGAGTTCGTGTTGACGCCGGTGTTGCCCTGGATGTCGTCCTCGACGCGATGCTTGCCGGTCAGCTCGATGATGTTGTTCTCGTCGGGCGTCCAGGTCAGCTTGGCGAAGTAGAGGTCTTCCTCGAACGGCGTCGAGGTCGCGCCGACCGCATCCTGCAGGTAGGCGGGCAGCAGGCCGACCGGGAAGTTCTCGCCCGGGGTGATTTCGGCCGGCGTGATGATTTCCTTGTATTCGTACGAGGCGAAGAAGAACAGCGTGTCCTTGATGATCGGGCCGCCGAGCGAGGCACCGTACTGCTTGTCCTGGGTCGGCACCTTGTCGCCGCTCGCGCTGGCGCGCTCGGACGGACGGATCGCGCGCCAGTCCTCGTCGGTGTAGTCGAAGAATGCGTCACCGTGGAATTCGTTCGTGCCCGACTTGGTCAGCGCGACGATCGCCGCGCTGCTGATCTGGTCGAACTCGGCCTTGTAGTTCTGCGTAATGACCTTGTATTCGCCGATCGCCGATTGCGGGAACGGGTTGCCGCGCGAACCATCCTGGCCGGTGATGCCGCCCTTCAGCACGTAGTTCTTCTGGCCGACGCCGTCGATGAAGACGTTGACGCCGTTCGAGTTCTGGCCGCCGCTGCGCAGCTTGGTCGTGCCGTCGCCGTTCTGCGAGAAGATCACGCCCGGCACGGTGTCGGCGAAGGCGAGGAAGTTGCGGTTGATCTGCGGGATCGCCTCGATCTGCTTCTGCGTGATGTAGGTCGAGATCTCCGAGGTCTTGGTCTCGGTGACCGCCTGCGCGGTCACGGTCACGGTGTCCATCGTCGCCGTGTCGACCGGCGCGCTGCCCTCGACGGCGAGGTCGAGCGTGGCGACCTGGCCGACCTGCAGCACGATCGTCTTCGACGTGGTGGTGCCGTCGGCGGCGACGTCGACGCGCCAGGTGCCGGGCGGCAGGCCCGCCAGCGAGTAGGTGCCGTTCGGATTGGTCAGCACGCGGCGCACGAGGCCGGTCGCGGTGTTGGTCGCGACCACTTCGGCGGCACCGGCCGGGCCGGCGGCATTGGTGACCTGGCCGCGCACGGTCGCGGCCGTGCCCTGGGCGAATGCCGCGGGCGCGGCAGCGAGCAGGCAGGTCGCCAGCGCGGCGGCGAGCAGGCGCGGTTTCGGGTATCGGTTGGCAGCAGTACGGTGACTCATGGGACCTCCCCTCCGAGGGTGAGCGTTCTTGTTGGACAACGGTCGGGTGACGCGTGGAACGTGCAAAGCTCCGCTCAGCGCGGATCGGCTGCGGTGCGCCGCGACGGCGGCGACCCGCAGGATTCGCGGATGATCAGTTCGGGGGCGCCGATGCCGCGCGGCGGCGTGTCGTCGCCGGCCAGCGTGCCGATCAGCGTGCGTGCCGCGCGTTCGCCGAGCTCGGCGATGTTGACGCGCATCGTGGTCAGCGGCGGCGTGACGAAACGCGCCATCGGGATGTCGTCGAAGCCGGCCAGGGCGATGTCGCGCGGCACCGACACGCCGGCCACGTTCAAGGCGAACAGGCAGCCGAGCGCCATCATGTCGTTGGCGGCGAACACGGCCTGCGGCCGGCGCGCCATGCGCTGGATCTCGAGGCCGGCCATGTAGCCGGATTTCTCGCTGAAATCGCCGCGCAGAACGACGAGTTCGCCGTCGGCTTGATCCGACAGCGCGTCGCGCACGCCGCGCAGGCGTTCTTCGGCATCGAAGTTGGATTCCGGGCCCGCGATCATCGCGATGCGCCGGTGGCCGCAGGCGAGCAGGTGCCGGACCATCGTGCGGGCGCCGCCGTGGTTGTCGATCGCGAGCGTGTGGTAGTCGCCGTCGCCGGCACGCGTGTTCATCAGCACGGTCGGCACGGCCGGCGGCAGGTTCTGCGCGAGCAGGGCGGCGTCCGCGTGCGGCGACATGACGAGCAGCCCGTCGACGCGGCCACTCAGCGCGCGCAGCGCGTCGGCGGTTTCCTCGGCCGATCCGTGCGAACTCGACACGAGCAGGTGCAGGTTGTGTTCGCGCGCGGCCACGTCCATGCCGCGCATCAGCTCGGAAAAGAACTCGCCGTACAGGTCGGGCAGGATCGCGCCGAGCGTCTGCGTGCGACGCGTGATCAGGCTGCGCGCCGCGCCATGCGGCATGTAGCGCAGGCGCGTGGCGACTTCGCGGATGCGACCGCGCAGCGCATGCGTGACGTTGGCGTGGCCGTTGAGTGCGCGCGAGACCGTCGCGACCGACACGTTCGCTTCGCGTGCAACGTCTTTGATGGTGACCGACATGCCCATCCGCCCCCACGGCGGTCGCGGTTCCGAGCCGCGATGTAATCGTTTACATGGTGCGGCGGTACCCGGCGATTGTCATGCTGCGCCACAGCAGCCGGGCCGCGCGTGGCTCAGGCGGCGCGCGCGTCGAGACCGGCCAGGCGGTCGAAGTACTCGCGGGTCAGGCAGAGCTGCAGCGGCGCCGACTCGGCCGCATTGACGACCTGGCGGAAGGCCGCGTTCTCGGGCCGGTCCTTTGCATACCAGCCGAGGTGCTTGCGCGCGATGCGCACGCCTTGTGCTTCGCCGTAGAACGCATAGAGCGCCTCGAGGTGGCCGCACAGGATCGCGCCGACCTCGCCGGGCGACGGCGTTTCGGGCACGCGCCGGCCGGCGAGCGAGGCGCCGATC
>JAFLDX010000087.1 GCA_017302215.1 Lysobacterales bacterium | reverse complement strand
AGCGGCCGGCGCGCGAGCGCGCGACGCGCCCGGAACCGGCCGCCATGATCAGGACCGTGCTCGCCTGGGGGCTGCTCGGCGGCCTGCTGATCGGCGTGTTGAAGGCGGTCGAGTACCGTTTCCTCGTCATCGGGCACTCGCTCGGGATCTACGGCGGCATCGTCGCCGCGCTGTTCGCCGCGCTCGGCATCTGGCTCGGTCTGCGCTTCACGCGTCCGAGGATCGAAGTACGCGAGGTGCCGGTCGAGGTCCGGGTCCCGGTCACGACCGGCTTCACGCGTGACGATGGGCAGGTCAAGCGTCTCGGCATCACGGCCCGCGAACTCGAGATCCTCGAAGCCATGGCGGCCGGGCTCAGCAACCGCGAGATCGCCGCACGCCTGTTCGTCAGCGAGAATACGGTCAAGACCCACGCCGCCCGGCTGTTCGGCAAGCTGTCGGCGCGGCGCCGGACCGAAGCGGTGCGGCGCGCGAAGGACGCCGGAATCATCGCCTGAACGGATGATCCTGCCCGCCACGCCGCGAAATCATCCGTTCGGGTGACGCCGGCCGCGATCCGCGACGGCATGCTCGTCACCTCGAACCGCCATCGCGAGGACACACCATGAGGAAGACCGTGCTGATTTTCGGACTGATCGCCGGCGCGATCCTGTCCGCCGCCCTGCTGGTCACGATTCCGTTCCATGATCGCATCGGCTTCGACCTCGGCATGGTCATCGGCTATGCGTCGATGGTCGCCGCCTTCCTGCTGATCTTCTTCGGCGTACGCTCGTACCGCGACAACGTCGCCGGCGGTCGGATCGGCTTCGGCCGCGCGTTCTCGGTCGGTGCGCTGATCGCGCTCGTCGCCTCGCTGTGCTACGTGGCGACCTGGCAGGTCCTCTACTTCAAGATCGCCCCGGACTTCATGGACAAGCTCGAGGCGCACATGGTCGCAGAGGCGCGTCGCGACGGCGCCAGCCCGGAACAGATCGCTAAGACCGAGCGCGAGATGCGCGAGTTCGCCGTGCTCTACTCCAACCCTGCATTCAATGCCGCCATCACCCTGATCGAACCGCTGCCGGTCGGAATCGTCATATCGCTGGTTTCAGCCGGCGTGCTGAGCCGACGCCGACGCCCGCTCGACGACACCGCCCCGGCCACGGCCTGAATCGCCACCTCGAGGAGAATCCCATGCAACTCGGCGCCTTTTCCGTCAGCCTCGCCGTCAAGGACATCGAGGCTTCGAAACGCTTCTACGAAGCGCTCGGCTTCGTCGCGGCCGGCGGCGACCTCGTCCAAGGCTGGTTGATCCTGCGCAACGGCGACCATGTCATCGGCCTGTTCCAGGGCATGTTCGAGAGCAACCTGCTGACCTTCAACCCGGGCTGGGACCAGGCAGCGCGTCCGCTCGCCGGCTTCACCGACGTGCGCGAACTGCAGCGTCGCGTGAAGGCCGCCGGCATCGTTCCGTCGGTCGAGGCCGATGAATCGGGCTCCGGCCCGGCGCACTTCGTGTTGACCGACCCGGACGGCAACGCGCTGCTGTTCGACCAGCACGTCTGAGCGAGGTCGATCGGCGGCGTGGGCGATGCGCTCGACGCAGCGAGGCGGGTTGTGACGCGCGGCGCAATCAGGCCGGCGGCCGGCACCGAGAATCCGGGCACCGATCTTCGCGCGGAGCGCACGATGCACGCCGATCCATCCTGGCCGCCCTCCACGCGGCTCGTCCGCATCGCCCTCGCGGTCGTCCTCGCGACGTCGGCCGTGCCGACGCTGGCCGAGACGATCTTCCGCTCCGGCTTCGAACCGCTCGCGGCCGCGCCGGTCGTCGCGATCCAGCGCGACGACCGCGTGGCGACGCTCGAGCTCGACTACGACGCCGAGAACCCGTGGGGCCAATGGTGGACGATGGACGGCGGGGGTCGCGATGACGCCGGTTTCCTCGTCACCTGGTGGCCGCTGACCGAGGCGACGTCGGCGCAGGCGACGCTCATCACGCGCTCGGCGCACGGCAGCATCGGCTGCCTTGCCGGCGAACACGCCAGTGCCGACCTGCCGGCCGCGACCGCGCGCTGGCTCGTCACCGGCAACCGGCGCGTACAACTGCAGCCATTGGCCAACGGCACGCCCTACCGCGTGCGCGTCGAACGCGTCAACTCACTCGGCGAGATCACCAGTCTCGCACGCGTGCTCGATTTCGACGGGGGCGACGGTGCGCGCGTCGCCGCGCTGCGCAACACGCTCACCTGGTTCGACGACTTCAACCTGCCGATGGGGCCGGCCGACGAGACGCTGTGGAACAACGCGGTCAACACCTCGACCGACCCGCGCTTCAACCTGTTTTTCATCAACGACCAGTACCACGCGCACACCCTGCACGGCACGCGCGTCGAGAACGTCGGCGACCGCTCGCAGACCTCGCAACGCTTCCGCAAGCCGCTGCGCATCGTCGAGGGTGAGCGCCGCCGCATCGTCTTCGACATGGACAGCCCGCTGAGCCCGCGTTCGGTCTGGTATCTCGACCTCAATCCGGTCCGGACCGACGTGACCGGCCACGCCGACTTCTTCGACGAGGAAGGGGCGCTCGGCCTGCCGGCCGGCATGTTGCGCCTGCGTGCCCAGTTCCAGGGCTTCAGCGTCAGCCTGATCGGCATGGACGGCGCATCGCATCGCATCGCCTCGGTCGACCTCGAACAGGTCGGGCGCCAGCAGGTGACCAACGTGCGCCGCCATTTCGAGGCCCGCGTCGGAACCGACGGCATCGAGATCCTTGTCGACGGACGAAGCGTGATCGATGCCGCGTTCGCGCCGTACGCGCTGCGCGCCGGCGACTACGAGCCGATGTGGATCGGCTTCGGCTACAACACGGCCAAGGACGGCGTGCCGTACTACCTGCTGCATTGGGACAATTTCGGCTTCGATGGGCCGTCGGTCGATCCGCGCACCGTGCACAACTACGTGACCCGCATCGCCGGGACCGACTACCAGAAGACGAATCGCGGCAGCGCGGCCTATCCGACCTTCACGGTCGATGTTCCCGACGACCTGCACCCGACCACCGCCGGCGCGACCGCCGAGGCCTGGCTCGTGCTGACCTACCAGATGGGGGACTACTCGTCGTTCGCGCTCGCGCCGGGTGATCACGTGCGCATCAACGACGGTGCCAGCGTGCCGCTGCCGGCGCGTCCGAACAACAGCGAGCCGAACGTGCCGGGCCTGCTCGCCTGGCACGTGCCTTCGACGGTGCGGGTGAAACTCGGCGACATCACGCATGCTGGCGTCTCGCCACTCGTGGTCGGCGAGAACCGCTTCCGTTTCCACGCCGAGAACGCCGGCATCCTCAACGTGCACATCGAGGTCGCGTATCCGCCCGGCAGCGCGCCGGCGTACACGCCGCCCGCGGCGATCCATCCGTTTCCGCTGCATGCCGACCTGCCGCGGCTCGGACCGCCGGCGCGCTTCGCGAGCATCGGTGGCACCGGGATCGGCGAGCAACACCTGATCGGCGACGACCCACCCGAGCGGATCGACGTCGCCGGCCAGGTCGCCCTCGACATGGTCGTCGGCAACCGCAGCTACGCCGACTGGGCGCCGCAGCTGATGGTCGTTCCGGTCGCGAGCACCGAAGTCTGGAGCACGGGCGGGACGACCGGCGTCGAGCGCGTCGAGGTCTACCTGCGCCGTGTCGGCAGCGGCAGCGGGCCCGGCACGGGCATCCTGCGCATCGACACCGCGCGCGATGCACCCGCCCCGCTGGGGCGCTACCTGCGCAGCTTCGACTCCACCGCCTTCGCCAACGGGGACTACGAGATCTTCGTGCAGGCGACGACCCCGTCCGGCCTCAAGAGCCATCCGAGCTACGGCAACGAGACCTATCTGTGGGATGCGGCCGAACTCGCCGGGGCGTACTACCCGATCCAGATCCGCATCGCGAACTGAGCATCCCGGGGTTTGCTCAGGCCCGTTGATCGCGGCTGACGCCGCTCCCGCAAACACTGGCTCCCACAGGAGATCGCTTGTGTGGGAGCGGCCCCAGCCGCACCCGAACTGGATCCGAGCACCGCTAGCGCGACGGCGTGCGCACGGCCTTGACCGGTCGCGAGCGCGAGCGCGCGAGCACGTAGACCGCCGCCGGCGGCACGTTGCGCCAGGCCACCCCGACGCGACGCGCGGTCAGTCCGAGGTCGTCGAGAACCTCGCGCGAGACCGGACTGGCCGGACCGTAGGTAAACTGGATCAAGCGCCCCTCGGGGGCCAGGACCGCGAACGCGGCACGCAGGATGTCGCGCTGCGTCGCGCGCGACATCGACAGCAGACCCAGCCCGCTCAGCATCGCATCGGCGGGGCCTGCCTCGGCGTAGCCCGATTCACGCACGAGGTCCTCGAGCGCGCGTGCATCGCCGCGAACGACATGGGCCTCGGGAAACCGGCGCTTGAGCAGGCGATGCAACTCGTCGTTCAACTCGACGACGAGCAGGTCGCGCGCGGCGATGCCGTGGTCGAGCAGCGCCTCGGTGAATACGCCGGTGCCGCCACCGAGTTCGACCACGCGGCGTGCGCCGGCCGGCAGCTGGGCGATCATCTCGCGCGCGAGCCATCGACTCGACGGCGAAAGGGCGGCGATGCCGAGCGGATTCTTGAGCCACTGTCGGAAGAACGTCCATGTCGGCCGTGCGCGACGCCTGCCTGGAAGCTCGCGCAGCTGCTGGGTTTGCTGGGGCATGCCCTGATCCGAGGCCGACGTGCGGGCGATCATACTCCAGCCCCGATCGTGGCAGCGTGAAGCCTGCGTTGGCTGGATGTCATCAACAGAAAGCCCCGCAGCGATCAGGGGAAATCGCTGCGGGGCCGAGGCCGGACACAACGGGGAAGGGGGTGTTGTTCCGGCGTGGAGCGCTCAAGCGTCAGGGGGTGTCGCGGACCGGGCTCAGTTGCGGCGATCGTAGTAACCGCCACGGCCGTAGTCGCGGTCGCGTCGGCTGTAGTCGCGATCATTGCGGTAGCTGTCGCGGCGGTCGTAGTCGCGGTCGTGACGGCGATCGTCGCGGCGGTCGTAGTCGTTGTAGTGGACGACGCGACGCACGACCGGACGGTCGTGGCGATAGTACGACCGCGGGTACGAGCGGCCGTAGCCATAGTCGTAGCCGTAGCCGTAGGACGGGTAGTACGTCGGGTAATACGACGGGTAATAGGACGGATGGCGGTAGTAGTAGCCGCGGTCGACGATCGGCGCGTAGCCGTAGCCGTAACCGCCACCGTAATAGCCCCCGCCGTAGAAGCTCGCGCCCCAGCCGCCGTGACCGCGGCCCCAATCGGAATAGCCGATGCTGTAGCCCGGGCCGGAGAAGCCGATGCTCACACTCGTGTGACCCCGAGCGAACGCACCCGGGGCGAACGCGAGCGCAAGGAGCGCTACCGCGGCAACCAGGACCGAACGATGGAATCGAATGGCGCGCATCTCTTCTCTGACTCCTGCATGGCGAGTGGGTGTGACGCGCGCATGCTGCGCACCGATCGCTGAATCGCGACTGAAACGAGCCCCGTCAACGCGGCTGCAGTTCATAGCACTGGTGGATGCGTGAATTTCTCGTGAAATCGAAAGGAATCGTCGTCGCGCCGGTGTCGCGCACGACGAAGCGCTCGTGGATCGAAGGATCGAGCCGGAAGCGTCGGTAGTTGTTCGAGAACACGATCGTGCCGCCGAACGCGAGGCGTTGCGCGCACAGTTCGAGCAGTTCGACGTGCTCGCGCTGCACGTCGAAGTCGTCGGCCCGCTTCGAGTTCGAGAACGTCGGCGGATCGACGAAGACGAGATCGTACTCGCCGCGCTCGTGGCGCAGCCACTCCAGGCAGTCGGCCTGCAACAGCCGATGCGCGTGGCCGGCGAAGCCGTTGAGGGCGAGGTTGCGCGCAGCCCAGTCGAGGTAGGTCGAGGAAAGGTCGACGCTGGTGGTCGTGCGCGCCGCGCCGGCCGCGGCGTGGACGCTGGCCGCGCCGGTGTACGAGAACAGGTTGAGGAAACGCGTACCGCGGGCGAGTTCGCGCAGTCGCGCGCGCACCGGGCGATGATCGAGGAACAGCCCGGTATCGAGGTAGTCGTGCAGGTTCACGCGAAAGCGCAGGCCGCCTTCCTCGACGACGAGGAACTCGCCGCGTTCATCGAGGCGTCCATACTTGCCGCCACCCTTGGCGCGATAGCGTGCCTTGAGCGCGACGCGCTCGCGCGGCACGTCGAGCGCGAGCCCGGCGCCGCGCACGAGCTCGGACAGGCGCGTGCGAGCAACGGCTTCGGGAATGTCGCCCGGCGCGGCGTACTCCTGGATGTGCAGCCAGTCGCGCGGCGTTGCCGAGAGGTCATCCTCCGGCACCGCGCGATAGACGTCGACGGCAGCGGCGTACTCTGGAATGTCGGCATCGTAGACGCGCCAGGCGTGCACGCCTTCGCGGTCGAGTCGCTTGCGCAGATGGCGTGCCGTCTTGCGGATGCGGTTCGCCACCGCCTCCGCGCCGGGCGTGAGCGGTCGATCGACGGCCTTCGGTGCCGCATCGCCGCCGATGTCGAACACGAGGAACCGGCATTCGAGCGCACCGTTGTACAAGGTGTAGATGCGCCTCGCGCGCAGGCCGATCGCGTGCGCGAGCGCCTCGTCGGACGTGATCACCGCGACTCGCCATCCGTCGAACACCATGCGCGCGCGTTCGCCGATCGCCCGGTAGGTCGGCATCAGCGCCTGCTGTTGCCCGATGCGCTCGCCGTAAGGGGGATTGCAGATCAAGAGGCCCGGCGATGCGGCCTCGACGGGACGTTGCAGGTGTTCGATCGACTGGCGGGTCAGGCGCATGAAGCCGATCACGCCGGCCGACTGCGCGTTGCGCTTCGCCTCGGCGAGCACGCCGGGATCGGCGTCGCTGCCGTGGAAACATGGCTGCAGCAGGCGTCGGCCCGCGTCGGCCCGCGCACGCGCCTCGTCCAGTAGCCGCGTCCACGATTCCGCATCGTGGCCCTTCCAGCCGAGGAAACCGAAGATGTCGCGACCAAGCCCCGGCGCGACCCCGGCTGCCATCAGCGCGCCCTCGATCAGCAGGGTGCCCGCGCCGCACATCGGATCGACCAGCGCACCGCCGGCGGCGTGGATGACCGGCCAGCCGGCGCGCAGCAGCATCGCGCAGGCCAGGTTCTCCTTGAGCGGTGCCTCGCCCTGCCCGACCCGATAGCCACGTCGGTGCAGCGGCGTGCCGGACAGATCGAGCGACAGCGTCGCGCGGTCCTTGCGCAGACGCAGGTTGAGCCGTATCGACGGCCGTTCGAGGTCGACGCCCGGGCGCTCGCCGTCGCGCGCGCGGAACTGGTCGACCACCGCGTCCTTCACCTTCTGCGCGAGGTAGCGCGTGTGGTTGAGCCGGCTCTGCTGGCTGCTCGCATCGACAGCGAGCGTGCCGTCGACGGCGAGATGCTGTCGCCAGTCGATCGCCTGCACTCCGTCGTAGAGCGCCTGTTCGTCGGCGGCGTCGAACTCGGCGAGCGGCATGAGCACGCGGCTCGCGAGGCGCGACCACAGGCAGGCGCGGTAGCCGGTCTCGAGCACGCCGCCGAAATGCACCCCGGCCAGCGCCTCGTGAACGTCGCCGGCGCCGAGTGCGACGAGTTCGTCGCGCAGCAGGTACTCGAGGCCTTTCGGGCAGGTCGCGAAGAAGCGCATCAGGCGTCGATCGCGAGCAGGAGTCGGCGGAATGCCTCGGCGCAGGCGTCGACATGCGCGCTCAGCCGGTGGTCGTCATCGACGAGGTGCAGCGTGTCGCCGCGCGCGCGCGCGAACGCGATGGCCGCATCGACCGGGCAGAGTTCGTCACGCCAGCCGTGCACGAGCGTGGTCGGCACGCGCGCCGCATCGAAGCGG
The DNA here is from genome assembly GCA_017302215.1 of Lysobacterales bacterium. Classification (GTDB taxonomy): domain Bacteria; phylum Pseudomonadota; class Gammaproteobacteria; order Xanthomonadales; family Rhodanobacteraceae; genus Dokdonella. The sequence goes on along the minus strand of JAFLDX010000087.1, from coordinate 5,794 downwards.
ACCGGATAGTCGCGGATGCCGACCGGCAAGGCCATCAGGAACAAGGCCTCGCAACGGCGCTCGAGCGATGCGAAGCCCGAAACGAGCGCGCCCATGCTCGATCCGGCGAACACCACGCGCCCATGCGCGGGCGCCGACGCCAGCGCGCGCTCCGTGCGCGCACGGATCATGCGCAGGTCGCGCGTGGCATCGAGGTCGCGGTAGTCGGGACGCACGCCGGCCCAGCCGAGCGCCTGGGCGACCTCCGCCAGCGCACTGACCTTGGTCGCATGCGGGCCGCTTTCGAGGCCGTGCGAGAGGATGGCGGTGCCTTTCATGGGCGGGACCGTGATGGATGATTCGCGATGGGTGACGGGTGATTCGCTGCGAGCCGAAGCATAGCGGCTCGGCTCGAGTGCCGGGTGGATCGGCGTCGTCAGCGCTCGCCGAAGCATGTAGCCTTCGTCTTTGTCTTTCCGAATCAAGAATCACCCATCACGAATGACCGACGCGCTAGCCATCCACGACTGGCCCCTGCCCTACGAGGAACGACTCGCGAAACGCCCGTCGTCGGCGATCGACCTCGTCGTGATCCATTGCACCGAGCTTCCGGACATGCGCCTCGCGCGCGAGTACGGCGAACGCATCGTCCACGCCGGCACGCAGACCGGCAACAGCGGCCACTACTACATCGACCGCGACGGCCGCACGACGCGCTTCGTCGCCGACACGCGCGTGGCGCACCACACGTTCCAGTACAACCCGCGCTCGATCGGCATCGAGCTCGTCAACCTCGGGCGTTACCCGAACTGGTCGGACTCGCGCCACCAGGCCTTCACCGAACCGTACACGCGCGCGCAGATCGAGGCCCTTCTCGCCCTGCTGCGTCGCCTGCGCGCCGAGCATGCGAATCTGCACTGGATCGCCGGCCATGACGCGCTCGACCAGCGCACCGAGCCGGCCAGCAACGACGCCTCGATCGCATTGCGCCGGCGACTCGACCCCGGCCCGATGTTTCCGTGGGACGAAGTCCTGGCCACGAGCGGGTTCGCCCGCCTGCACCCGGACTGAGGCGGGCGCTCGCATCGGTCTGGCTATACTGGCCGGCCTTTCCACGATCCCGTCCCCATGCCGAAACCGATCGTCAGCGAACTGATCGAGCTGCTCCGACTCGAACGCCTCGAGGACAACCTGTTCCGCGGCCAGAGTCGCGACATCGGCACGCGCTACGTGTTCGGCGGACAGGTCCTCGGCCAGGCGCTTTCGGCGGCCCAGCAGACCGTCGATCCGGAACGTCACGCGCATTCACTGCATGCGTACTTCCTGCGCGCCGGCGACGTCGAGGCACCGATCGTCTACAACGTCGAGCGCACGCGCGACGGCAGCAGTTTCTCGGTACGTCGCGTCACCGCGATCCAGCACGGCCAGACGATCCTCAACATGACCGCGTCGTTCCACGTGCCCGAGGCCGGTGCGACCCACCAGTTCCCGATGCCGCTCGTGCCGATGCCGGAGGATCTGCCCGACCGGCTCGTCGTGCCGGCGGAAGACCTCGACAAGGTGCCGGCGATGCGCCGCCGCTGGCTCAGCAACGAGGGGCCTTTCGAGTTCCGCCACGTGCACCCGCGCAACGAAGCGAATCCGACCAAGCAGCCGCCATACCAGAACGTCTGGTTCCGCCTCGCCGATCGCGCGCCCGACAGCGAGGTGCTGCACCGTTCCCTGCTCGCCTACGCCTCGGACTTCCACCTGATCGGCACCACCACGTTCGCCCACGCGATCTCGTACCTGCAGCCGAACGTGCAGATGGCGAGCCTCGACCACGCGCTCTGGTTCCATCGCCCGTTCCGCGCCGACGAGTGGCTGCTGTACGCCTGCGACAGTCCGAGCGCGCAGGGTTCGCGCGGACTCGCCCGCGGCATGATCTTCACGCGCGACGGTACACTGGTCGCGTCGACCGCCCAGGAAGGCCTGATCCGCGTCGTCGAAGGCAAGGAGTAACTGCGCCGTGCGCCAGATCTACACTTCGCCGCGTGCCGACAACGTCGAGCGCGTCGTCACCCTGCTCGCCGACGGCGGCATCGCCACGACGATCCGCAACCGCCGCGACTGGCAGGGCGGTGAGTGGAAGCGCTTCAGCTACTCGGAGCGCGGCGACAGCGAATCCTGGCCGCAGGTGTGGGTGACCGACTCCAACGACCTCACGCGCGCGCGCGACATCCTGCGCACGGCCGGCCTCGAGCCGTCGACGCGGTTCGCCGACGAGCTCGCCGCCGCGCGCAGCAGCACCGATCCGCGCCGGCATCGCCAGCAATCGATGCGCCTGCGCATGATCCTGCTCGGCCTGATCGGCGGCGTCCTGCTGTTGATCGCGAGCGCGTACATCCTGCGCTGAGGCAGAATGCCGGCATGCGCTCGGACGTCGTCCGCCTGTTCCAGACCTTGCCGCATCCCTGCGGGTACTTCGACGGACGCACCGCGCAGAACCTCGTCATCGACCCGGCGGCCGAAGCGCTCGACGAGATCTACGCGCTCGGCCTGACCCGCGGCTACCGGCGCGCCGGCGGACACGTCTACGTGCCGCACTGCGTCGGCTGCCGCGCCTGCATCGCCTCACGCATTCCGGTCGGGGAATTTGTCGCCGACCGCAGCCAGAAGCGCTGCGCGAGGCGCAACGCCGACCTCGCCATCGCGGTCACCGCGCCGGGCTTCAACGACGAGCGTTTCGCGCTGTACCAGCGCTACCTCGCGTCGCGCCATGCCGAGGGCGGCATGGACGGTGCCCCGGCCGAGGACTTCTCGCGCTTCCTGTTCACCGCGTGGAGCCCGACCCGCTTCGTCGAATTCCGCCACCAAGGGCGCCTCGTCGCGGTCGCCGTCACCGACATCTGCACGAGCGGCCTGTCCGCCGTCTACACGTTCTTCGATCCGGATGAACAGGCACGCAGCCTCGGCACCTACGCGATCCTCAGCCAGATCGGCCTCGCCCGCGAACGCGACCTGCCCCATCTCTATCTCGGCTTCTGGATCGCCGGCCATCCGAAGATGGACTACAAGCAGCGATTCAGACCGCTCGAAATCCTCGATCGCGGACGCTGGCGGCGGCACGAACATGCATGGGGCCCGGGAGACGGGCCGGACTGCATGCGCCGGTAAGCGCCCGATCAGACGCCGACACGACGGCCGTGCCGACGACATTCGCGGTGGGCCATGATCAGCAGGGTCACTCCTGCCGCACCGAAGGTCCACAGGATGTCGATCGGCAAACGGCCGGCGAGCAGCGAGACGACCAGACCGGCTATCCGCAGTGTCACGAGCGGCGTGCCGATAAGGACCAGTGCCACATGGACGAACTGGCGCGAAACGAGCAGGCCGATCGCGGCCGGAACGAGCACGAGCAGGCCGGCCAGCCCGAACAGGATGCCGAGCGCCACTTGCAGATCGGCCAGCGGTGAGCCTTCGATGCGACAGCTTGCGCACAGAAAGGCGAGCAGGACGATAGCCAGCCCGAGCGGAGCCAGAAGACCGCCATCGCGCGCCAGCGAACCGCCACGGCGCGATGCCCGAGGGCGATGGCGCGGCGAGCGCACCGCGCTCCCCGCCCAGCGCGGAATCAGGTCATGCCCGCAGCCGCACTCGCGGGCGCTCAACGCACCTCGATGCGCAGGCATGCGGCCGCCGCGCACGCGGTGGCGCGAGCCGCTTCGATGTCGTCGCCGCGCGCGAGCGTGACGGCCATGCGCCGCTGCCCGCGCACTTCGGGCTTGCCGAAGATGCGCAGTGCGGTGTCCGGCTGCGCGAGTGCCGCCGCGACGCCATCGTAGGTGATGCGCGTGCCGTCGCCCTCGACCAGCACGGCGCACGACGCCGACGGGCCGAGCGGGCGGATCAACGGAATCGGCAGGCCGAGGATCGCGCGTGCATGCAGGGCGAACTGCGAGAGCTCCTGCGAGATGAGCGTGACGAGGCCGGTGTCGTGCGGGCGCGGGCTGACTTCGGAAAAGATGACCTCGTCGCCGCGCACGAAGAACTCGACGCCGAACACGCCGCAGCCGCCGAGCGCGCCGGTGATCGCCGCCGCCTGGCGCTGCGCCTCGGCGATCGCGCGTGCGCTCATCGGATGCGGCTGCCACGATTCGCGGTAGTCGCCGGCCTCCTGGCGGTGCCCGATCGGCGCGCAGAACGCGGTCCCGTCGCGATGGCGGACGGTCAACAAGGTGATCTCGTAGTCGAACGCGACGAAACCCTCGACGATGCAGCGCCCCTGTCCGGCGCGTCCGCCGGCCTGGGCATGGTCCCAGGCCGAAGCGAGTGCAGCGGGCTCGCGCACGAGGCTCTGGCCCTTGCCCGACGAGCTCATGACCGGCTTGAGCACGAGCGGGAGCCCGAGCGCCGCGGCCGCGGCGCGGCATTCATCCAGGCTGTCGACGAAGCGGTACGGCGAGGTCGGCAGGCCGAGTTCCTCCGCGGCGAGGCGGCGGATGCCCTCGCGGTTCATCGTCAGCCACGCCGCGCGCGCGGTCGGAACCACGCGAAACCCCTCGCGCTCGAGTTCGATCAGGGTCGGCGTCGCGATCGCCTCGATTTCCGGCACGATCACGTCGGGACGCTCGCTCTCGACCAGACGGCGGATCGCGGCGCCGTCGAGCATGTCGACGACGTGGCTGCGGTGCGCGACCTGCATCGCCGGGGCACCGGCATAGCGATCGACGGCGATGACCTCGACCGCGTAACGCTGCAGCTCGATCGCGACTTCCTTGCCGAGTTCGCCCGAGCCGAGCAGCATGACGCGAACGGCCGTGTCGGTGTGCGGCGTGCCGAAAGGCTTCATGCAGGTTCTCCGGGATGGCGCGCGATTGTAGCGGCTGCGGCACAATGGAACCCCCGTTGCCGGCGACCCCCATGCTCAGAATCTTCCTTGCCGCCGCGCTGCTCGTGCCCTGCCTGGCGCACGCCGAACCCGCGATCCAGGAGCAGTGGTACACGGTCCTGCTCGATGGTCGCAAGATCGGCCAGTTCGAGGATCGGCGCGAGGTTCGCGACGGGCGTGTGCTGAGCCGCCAGCACATGCAGATCGAACTCGACCGCGCCGGCACGCGCGTGTCGCTCGGCAGCCTCGAATCGGCCGAGGAGACGCTCGACGGCAAGCCGCTCGCCTTCACCAACGAAACGCGCATGAGCGGGAGCGGCGAAACGCGCATCGTCGGCCTCGTCGAGGCGGGTGAGGTCACGGTGCGGAACTCGAACGCCGGCGTCGAGAACGAGCGTCGCATGGCGTGGCCGGACGGCGCGCTGCTGCCGGAAGGCCTGCGCCTGGCCCTGCTCGCTGCCCGCATCGAGGAAGGCGCGAGCTTCCGCAACCGTGCCTTCCAGCCAGCGACCCTCGAGGCCGTCGAGGTGACCAGCACGGTCGGGCCGATGGAGGCCGTCGACCTGCCCGGCGGTCGCCGGCAGCTGCGGCGGATCGAGCAGGGCTTCGCCTTCCCGGGCGCCGTCATCCGCAGCACGGCGTGGATCGACGGCGAACGCGAGGTGCGCAAGCTGTCGATCCCGACGCTCGGCATCGAAATGACCCTGCTCGAATGCGACCAGGCCTGCGCGACGGCTCCGAACCAGCCGGCCGACATCTTCGAGCACACCCTCGTGCGTGCGTCACGCGCGCTGCGCGGAGAGGAACTTGCCAACGGACTGCGCTATCGCTTCGTGCCGACCACGCGCGACGGCCGCATCGAACTGCCGGCCACCGGCGAACAGCGCGTCGCGCGCGAGGGGCGCACCGTCATCGTCGAGGTGCGGCGCCAAGCCGGAGCCGCCG
>JAFLDX010000086.1 GCA_017302215.1 Lysobacterales bacterium | reverse complement strand
GCGCAGGCGCTCGGGCTCGCCGCCGCCGATCGCCTGCCAGGCACCGGCGCCCGCTCTCGCCCAAGCGACCAGGCCGCCGACCGGAGCCTGCACGACGCCGAGTACGGGACGATGACCGTCGATCAGCGCGATGTTGACGGTGAACTCGCCGTTGCGCTTGACGAATTCGCGCGTGCCGTCGAGCGGATCGACCAGCCAGTAGCGCGTCCAGCGCGAGCGCTCGGACCACGGCACGTCGGACGACTCCTCGGACAGCACCGGCAGGTCCGGCGTCAGCGCGCGCAGGCCGTCGACGATCACGTCGTGCGCGGCGAGATCGGCCGCGGTCAGCGGCGAACGGTCGTCCTTGCGCGTGACGTCGAAATCGCTTTCGTAGACGGCGAGGATCGCCTCGCCGGCGCGGCAGGCGAGTTCACGCACGCGCCCGACCAGGGCGTCGTCGATCACGGGCAAGGCCGGTAGCGCCCAGCCAGATACTCGCGCGCCATGAACAGCGCAGCGATCGAACGCCCCTCGCTGACCTCGGGTTCGTTGAGCAGCCGATGCAACGCGTCGAGTCGCCACGGCACGACCTCGAGCTCTTCCGGCTCGTCGCCCTGCAGGCGCTCCGGGTAGAGGTCGCGGGCAAGCACGACATGGGTCATCGAGCTCATGTACGCCGGTGCCAGCGACAGGCTGCCCAGGATGTGCAGCTCGCGGGCCCCGTAGCCGATCTCCTCCTTGAGTTCGCGGTCGGCGCCCTGTTCGACCGTCTCGTCCTGGTCGAGGCGTCCCTTCGGCAGGCCCAGCTCGTAGCGGCCGAGGCCGGTGCCGTACTCGCGCACGAGCAGGACGGTGTCGTCGTCACGCATCGGCACGATGACGACCGCACCGAGTCCCGAGCCGCGCAGGCGCTCGTGGGTGCGGCGCTGACCGTTGGAGAACTCGAGGTCGACCTGTTCGGCGCGCAGGAAGCGGCTCGTGTCGACCGGACGCGTGGCGAGGATTTTCGGGGGCTTTCGCATCGCGGGATTGTACCCGCTGCAACGCGCACGGCGGCGGCGTCCGCGGCTGAAGCGGGAGGCGCGGGCCGCGTGCGCGCCGTTTCCGGCGGGCGCGGCGGCGATTGCGTGCGCCTGCCACGGACGAGCCCGGCGGATCGTTCTTTGTGACCGCCATCGCAATCCGGCGCTGCGGCGGCTGGCGTTCGGCGGCGCTGGCATCCGATTTGCTGAAACCCCTGCGGGGGGAAACAGCTGCGCTGCTTCCCGCCGCAGGGCCAAGGCAGGAACGCCGGGGCCACGCGGAACGAGCGGCGACTCAACAAGGCGATCTGCGTCACTTGTGGACAAATCCGGGCGATTCATTGACGGCAGCCCGGCATGGACATGAACGACGTGAATGCGCATGAAAGGGAAGCCATCCAGATGCAAACACTGGGCATTCACGACATCGGCCTGCCAGTCGATGCCTCCCGCGCGCTCCACTCGATGCTGCAGGTGCTCAACGGTCGCCTGCGCACGCCCTGGCAGACGTGCCACCTCGACCGGGCCGACGTGCTGATCGCGCACGCGGCGAGCGACCCGGCCGTGCTCGCCAGCTGGAGTCGTGGCGGCAAGCCGCTGGTCCTCGTCATCGACGAACGGGCGCCTCGTCCGACCTCACCGTTCGTGCTGCGCCAGCCGATCCGCGTCATGCAGCTCATGACGATGCTCGAAAGCGTCGCCGAACAACTCGCTTCGCGCCCGTCCGCCGTGCAACCGCGCAGGGCGCGCAACCCCGACTCGACCTGGATGCCGCTCGAGTCGCTGCGCCAGCTCATGGCCCGGCATGGCGATGCGGGTCCGCTGGTCGCCACGACATCGGACGGCTGCGGCGTGTGGATCGATCGCGGCACCGCGTATGCCGCCGTGTCGACGCTGCAGCGCTTGCGCCTCGGCGAGCTGCGCGTCGGCGCGTTCGCCACCGGCCCGCAGCCGGTGCCGGCCAGCGCGGTCGCGTTCTCGACCTTCGACCTGGCCTGGTTCGTCGCCCTGAAGGGCCCGACCGAGCTTGCGCCCTGGCTCGAGCGCGGAACGGCCTACCGCCTGCGTCGCTGGCCCGACTTCGGCCGGCTCGGCGGAACGAGCGCGCTGATCGAACTCGCCGCGCTTGCGTCGGCTCACGCGTGGACACCGGCGCGCCTCGCCGAGGCCTCGTGCCAGCCGATCGAGGATGTCCATCGCTTCCTCAACGCCGCCTCGATGGCCGGCCTCGTGGTCAATGCGCCGGTCACTGCGCAACCACGCGCAGCGGCGGCAGCCACCAGCATGTGGTCGCGCTTCGTCGGCGACCTGCGCCGGCATCTCGGGCGCGTGGCATGAACCCTGGCGTCCAGGGCGAGTTCAAGATCGTCTTCACCGGCCCGATGGGCGCCGGCAAGACGACTGCGATCGCCGCACTGAGCGAGGTCGAGCCGGTGCGCACCGAAGTCGAGAACACGGACCGCATGTCGCATGACAAGGAATTCACCACCGTCGGCCTCGACATGGGCCGAATCACGTTGCCGGGCGGCCAGGTCGTGCGCCTCTACGGCACGCCGGGCCAGGCGCGTTTCCGCTTCATGTGGGACATCCTCGGCCGCGGCGCGGCTGGAGCGATCATCCTGCTCGATGCGACCCAGGCCGGCGTGCTCGTCCAGCTCGACCTGTTCGTCGATGCGTTCGCCGCGCATGTGCCGCGCGGCGCGATCGTGATCGGGCTCGGGCGCACCCACCAGCCCGGCGCGCTCGCCAGCGATGCCTTCGCCGAACGCCTCGAGGCACGCGGCTTCACGCTGCCGGTGCTGAGCGTGGACGTGCGCAAGCGTCGCGACGTCATGCTGCTGGTCGAGACACTGGCCTGCATCCTCGAAGCACAGACCACGGAAGGACTGCCCTCATGACGCCTGCATCGCGCAACATCGGCCGCCTGTCGCGCGAGTTCGCGCGACGCGAGCTCGCCACCCTGGTCGGAACCACGGGCGTCAGGTCGGCCGTGCTGTTCTCGGCGGACGGCTTCGAGATCGCCTCGCAGGCGACCGACTCCGCGGCGGCAGCGCGCCTCGCCGCGATCGGCAGCTCGCTTTCCGCGCTCGGCAGCGCGATCGCCGCCGAGGCCGGCCTGCGCGATTTCGAACGCACCATGATCGAGAGCAGCGACGGCACCGTGCTGATCATGCGCGTGCACGGCACGCGCGCGATGTCGCTGGCCGCGGTGGCGGACCATGGCGCGGTGCTCGGCACCCTGTTGTGGGCGACCCAGCGCTGCTGCGAGGCGCTCGGCCGCATCGCCGGAGAATGACCCGCGTGCGGAAGGAGACGACGCGCGCGGTGGACCACCCTGTGTCTCGCACGAAAGGAAACGACAATGGCCAATCTCAATGAAAGCCTGGCAAGACTGCTCGAGGGAGACGGCGCGCTGTGCGCCGCCATCGTCGATGCCAACAGCGGCATGCTGCTGGCCAAGGCCGGCAGCGGCGTCGACCTCGAACTGGCCGCAGCCGGCAACACCGAGGTCGTGCGCGCGAAGATGAAGACGATGAAGTCGTTGAACCTCAACGACACGATCGAGGACATCCTGATCACGCTCGGCAAGCAGTACCACATCATCCGTCCGGTGGCCTCGAAGCCGGGCCTGTTCATCTACCTCGTGCTCGACAAGGGTCGGTCGAACCTCGCCCTCGCGCGCCGCATGGTGCAGGACGTCGAGAGCTCGCTGACCCTCTGAGCTTCGAGGCCCGCGCGATCGCCGGGCCAGGCTATCGGTTCGCGCGCACCGTGCTCGCGTCGACCCCGGGCTTCGACGCGAGCGCGGTCAACGCCTCCCATTCGCCCGGGGCCAGCACGGCGCGCGCATCGGCGAGCGCAAGCGCGGCATGCGCCGCGTTTCGTGCCTCGTCGTCGCGCGCGAGCGCGTGCAGGGCGTTCGCGTGCGTGGCGAGCATGCGCAGGCGACGTCCGGCGTTGCCCGGCGCGAGTCGTTCCAGCATGGCCATGCCGCGCTGCATGTCGGCCAGCGCCGCTCGCGCGTCGCCGAGCGCGAGCTCGGCGCGCGCGCGTGACTCGGCCAGCGCGGCGACTTCGAGGTTCTCGCCGATGCCGGCGGCCTGGTAGAGCCTTGTCGCGGCATCGAACTCGCGCAAGGCCTGTGCGGCCTGGCCCTTGGCCAGCAATGCATCCCCGAGCACGCGCTGCGGAATGGCGTTGTCGGAACTGGCGTCGCCGGCGACGGCACGCTGCTGCTCGAGGCCACGGCGCGCGATCGCGATCGCGTCGTCCACGTCACCCAGATGCAGCCTCGCCCGTGCGAGCATGTGCAGGGCGGTGATGCACGCGGAAATGCCGGCACCTTGCGCCATCGATGCACAGGTGTCGACCACGCGCTGCAGGGTCTGTGCCGCCGGTGCGTACTGCTGGCGTTCGAGGTCGAGCAGGCCTTGCGAGCGCAGCGCGGCGATCGTGGACTTGTGCTCGTTGCCGTGCAGCTTCACCAGCGCTTCATGCGAAGCCCGCAGCAGGACTTCCGCCTCGTCGCTCGCGCCGCGTTCGGACAGCAGGACCCCCAGCAACTGCATCGTCGTCGCGGTATCGGGGTGCGCGCCTTCGTGGATGCGCCGGTTCAGGGCAACCGCCTCGCGCAGGAGATCCTCGGCCTTGTCGAGTTCGCCGAGCCGGCGCTCGAGCAGGCCGAGATTGGCCAGGCTGATCGCATAGTCGCGCCGCTGCGGCTGCCCCGACTCGCGCCAGCGCGCGAGCATCGCTTCCTGCACCTGCGCCGATTCGCGCTGACGGCCGAGCGCGGAAAGCGCGAGGCTGTAGGCACCGTCGAAGCTCATTTCGGCGAGATCGCCGGGCGCGTGCGCGCGCTGCATGCGCGGCCGTGCTTCCTCGAGCAGGCGCAGGTTGTCGTCGAGCCGGCCGAGCTCGCCGAGCGAGTCGGCGTACGCCCACAGCCCCTCCGCCGCGAGTGCGTCGTCGGCACGTCGCACCGCCGGCATGCGCGGGCGCAGGGATGTCTCGGCCTCGGCGGCACGCCCGGTCTCGATGAGCGACCACGCGCGCGCGATCTCGAGCTCGAGGTGCTGGGTCGTGTCCGGCGCGTCGGCAATGGCTGCAAGCGCGCGCTCGAACAGCGGCAGCGCCGCCGCCGGATCGTTGCCATAACGGGCCACGTGACCGAGCGAACCGAGGAAGTCCGCCCGCGTTTCCGCCGGCAAGCGTTGATCGGCGTCGACCCGGCTCGCGGCCGCCTGCACGAGCTGCTCGGGGGTCGGACGCGTGTCTTCGGGCAGGTCCTCCTGCGCGGACTCGAATACGCCGAGCAGGAAGTCGCGCGTCGCTTCGGCGCGCCGGGCCTGTTCACGGGCCACGCCGGACTGCCAGACCGCCAGGCCGGCTCCGCTCAGCACCGCGGCGAGGACCGCGCTCGCCGCGGCCATGCCGACACGATGACGATGCACGAACTTCCTCAAGGCATACCACCGCGACGGCGGATGCGCCTGCACGGGTTGCGCCGCGCGATAGCGCGCGATTTCCTCGGCGAACGCGGCGGCGTCGCGATAGCGACGGGCGGGATCGACTTCGCACGCCTTGGCGATCACCCAGCCGAGTTCGGCGGGCAACGATCCGGCCGGCATGATGGTCACCGCCCCCGGCTGTCCCGCGATGCGCGGGACCTGCCCGGTCAGGAGCTGGCGCAACAGCACCCCGAGCGCGTAGACGTCCGTGGCCAGCGTGATCGCGCCGGCACTGGCCTGCTCGGGCGCGCCGTAGCCGGGCGTCAGCATCGGCACGACCGTGCGCGCGTGCGCATCGTCCTCGTCGAGCAGGCGGGCGATGCCGAAATCAAGCACCTTGACCTCGCCGGCGGCATTGACCATCACGTTCGACGGCTTGAGGTCGCGATGCACGACGAGGGCGCGGTGCGCGTCGGCAACGATCAGGCACAGGCGCTCGAACAGGGCGAGCCGTTGTCCGCGCGTCGCCGCATGATGGTCGCACCAGCGATCGATCGGCTCGCCATCAACCAGTTCCATGATCAGGTACGGGATGCCCTCGTCGCTCACGCCGCCGTCGATCAGGCGCGCCACGCCGGGATGGTCGAGGCGCGCGAGGATGTCGCGCTCGCGACGGAAGCGCCGGTGTTCCTGCGCCTCGTGCAGTCCACGGCGCAGAAGCTTGACGGCGACTACCTGGGCGAAATCGCCGTCGACGCGCTCGGCCCGGTAGACCGTGCCCTGGCCACCGCTGCCGATGAACTCGACGAGACGGAACGCACCGTAGCGGCGACCGACCAGGCTGGCCGGGTCGAACGCCTCGGCGTCGCCTTCGAGCGTGGAGATCAGGTCGGCCGGATCGGCGCGCAGCAGCGGTGACTCGTTGGCGTCGGCCAGCAGCATCAGCTCGAGTTCGATGCGCTCGGCGGTGTCGCCGATGTGGCGGTCGAGCCAGGCGCAGCGTTCGCCGGCGGCCATGCCGACGCAGGTCTCGAACAGGTCGCGCAGGCGGGCGTAGTCCATCGTCATGCGCTGCATCGACGTCGGAATGCGGCCGGGAGCGCCATCGCGCCGATGTCAGGAGGCCATCTCGCGCTGCAGCCAGGCACGCGCGACACGCCAGTCGCGATTGATCGTGCGCAGCGACACGTCGAGCAGTTCGGCGATCCGCTCGAGTTCGAGCCCGGCGAAGAAATGCAGCTCGACGACGCTGGCCGCGCGCGGGTCGACCTGGGCAAGCTTGTTGAGTGCCGCATCGAGCTCGAGGGCCTGGGCGGCATCGACGCGCACGCCGTCGGCGGCCTGCGAATCGAGCTCGGTGCGCACCATGCCGGCACCGTGCTTCGGCCGCAGGTAGCGCCGCGCATGATCGATCAGGAGGTTGCGCATGGCCCGCGCCGCATAGCCGAAGTAATCGCGTACCGGCACGGCCCCGTCGCCGGCGCGGATGTCGAGGTAGACCTCGTGGACCAGGGCCGTCGTATTGAGCGAGTCGCTCGCCGACACACGCCGGCGCTCGCGTCGCGCCACCGCGCGCAGGCGCTCGTAGACCTGATCGAATGCCGGGTCGCCGCCGGCCTCGCGCGCGCTGTCGTCCATCATTCCCTCCCTGCCCTTACTGTAGCGAATCCGCCCGATCGCAGCGCGCATGTCGCTTGGCGTCGGCGTTGCGCGTCCTCGCTGGCAACACCGCCACGAGGATCGTGTCATGCCGCGCCCATTCCAGCTGACCGCTGCCACCGTCATCCTGCTCGCCACCCACGCGGCGCAGGCCGCGATCTATCGCGTCGGCAGCGATGCGGCCTGCACGCATGCGACGATCCAGGCCGCGATCGATTCGGCGGCGGCCAGCGGCGGGGCCGACGAAATCCGCATCCGCACGGGGATCTACCCGGACACGGCGCTGCAGATCTCCGGCGAACCACAGGCACTGCATCTGATCGGCGGGTTCCCGAGCTGTGCCGACGCGGCTCCCGAGCCGAATGCCGTATCGACCTTGCAGGGATCATCGGGGCACGCCGTGGTGACGATCCAGGCCTCGCCGGCGGTCACCCTCGAGCGGCTCGTACTCGCCGATGCGGACAACGGCTATGACGGCGGCGGCATCTACTTCTCGGCGACGGCCGGCCAGTTGACCCTCGTCGATGCCGTGGCCGCCAGCAACCACGCCAACAGCGGGGGCGGCATTTTCATGGCCAACTCCGATGGTGCCGCGGACCCGGGGGCGCTGCGCCTCGTGCTGCGCGGGCGCTCCGGCCTCTACGGAAACGTGGCCGCGAACGGCGGTGGCGGCGTGTACTGCATCCGCGCCACGATCCGCGTCGAGGATCGGACCGAGATATCGAACAACTCCGCCCTGGTAGGCGATGGCGGCGGCATCGCGGCGCACGATTGCCGGGTCGAAGTCGGCTCGCGCGGCAACGCGAACCCTGCGCTGTGGCTGAACCAGGCGCCCGATGGCCATGGCGGTGCGCTGTACCTCCACGGCCAGGCGGCGAGCGCGGCCATCTACCCGGTCGGTGCCTCTGCACCGACGCGACTGCATCTGAACCGGGCACGCCGGGGCGGCGCGATCGCGGCCGGCGGCGGCGCGCGCGTCGACGTTCATCAGGGCTGGATCGGGCAGAACAGGGCCACGGCGGAGGGCGGTGCGATCTGGCTTGCAGAAGGCGACGCGGCGGGAGTCGATACGCGTTTCGCCATGCACGATTCGCTCGAAGGCGCGCCGTCCGGCGCCGTCGCGTGCGCACCCGACGAGGACTGCAACCGCATGCAGGCCAACCTCGTTCTGGACGGCATCGGCAACCCCGGCTCGGGTGCCGCCCTGGCGATCGTCGCCGCCACGCCCGGCGCAGCTTCCGGCTCCGCGCACGCGCGCTTCGAAGGCACGCGCATCGACGATTCGACCGGCTACAGCCTCGTCACGCAGGCCGGCAGCGACAGCCACATCGTGTTCGACGGCGCGCTGATCGTCGACAACGATCTCTCCGGCCAGCTCGCCGTCGGCGTCAGTCCTTCCAATTCGCTCGGCATCGTGGCTTCGACCGTCGCGGCGAATGCGCTCGGCAGCGGGTCGACCGTCCTGTTCGGCCCGATCGCCTGCAGCGTCGATACCGAGGCACGCGGCACGCGCGTCGAGCGCAGCATCGTCTGGCAGCCGGGCCATGCCCTGCTCACGACGTTCGGCGGCACGCCGCAGCCGGACTGCTACCGCCACCTGGTCGGCAACGACTTCAGCGGACTGCCCGCGTCGCCCGAACGCGTGGCGGCCGATCCGCAGTTCCTGTCCACGACGCTTCGCGACTACCGGCTCGATGCCTACTCCCCGGCCCTCGACTTCGCGCCGGCCCATCCCGCTGACGCGACGCGCGACGGCGGACCGCGCGTGTTCGACATCGCCGGCTACGGCAACCGCTTCGGGCCGCAGGACCTCGGTGCCTACGAATACGCGCCGGATGACCTGATCTTCGCCCACGGCTTCGACTGAGCGGTCACGACGCGCGCGCCGCGCCCGCGATGGCGCGTGCCGGTGCAATTGCGCGTCCTTGCCGTCTGACCCCTGCAGGAGCGTCCTTCCATGCGCATCCCATCGGCCCTCGCCGGCACGTTCGCCGCGACGCTCGCGCTGAGCATGTCGCCGATGGCGCACGCCGCGATCTATCGGATCGGCAGCGGCGCCGGCTGCACCCACGCGACGATCCAGGCCGCGATCGATGCGGCCGTCGCGACCGCGGAGGGCGACGAGATCCGCCTCGGCGCGACCCAGTACAACGTCAGCACGCTTTCCATCGGCGCCACCGACGGGCCACTCACCGTTTCCGGCGGCTATGCATCGTGCCTGGCCACGTCACCGGCCGCCGGCCAGCGCGCCGTGCTGATCGGCAACGGCTCCGGTTCGGTGGTGCGCGTGCGCAACGTGCAGACGCTGCAACTGGCCAATCTCGACATCCGCCAGGGTTCGGCAACCGAGGGCGGCGGCATCGACGTGCAGGGTTCGCCGTCGGCTACCGACATCGATGTCGTCGCGCTGTCGAACACGCTGGTCAGAAGCAACGGCGCCCTGCGCGGTGGCGGGATCGGCGTGAAGAACACGCTCGGCACGAACGCGCAGCCGGGCAACCTGCAGGTACTGCTGTACGGCGATTCGAGCGTGACGAGCAACACCGCCACCGACGACGGCGGCGGCATCCGCTGCGAGCACGCAACGGTCATGCTGTTCGACCGCAGTCATGTCGGCCTCAACACGAGCAGCGAGGGTGCCGGAGGCGGCATCCACGGCCTCGATTGCCGGCTGCAGCTCACCTCGCGCGGAGTGAGCGGGAACGGCGCCGTGCTGTGGTCGAACTCCGCACCGGCAGGTCTCGGCGGCGGCATGTTCCTGCGTGGCTCGCAAGCCAGCGTCGACATCATGACGATCGATGCCATCGTGCCGGCGCGCATCGTCGGCAACAGTGCGCTCGCCGGCGGCGGGATCGGCGTCAACGATGCGGCGCAGGTGCGCCTCTACGACACCATCCTGCAGCAGAACAGCGCGGCCGCCTACGGCGGCGCGATCCTGGTCTCGAACGGCAGCGGAGTCGGGCAGAGTCGCCTCAGCATGCTGCATGCCGACGCCGGTTCGCCGTCGGCGGCCGTGGCCTGCGCAGACGCCGAAGCCTGCAATCTCGTGCGCTCGAACCGCGTCGATCCGGGCACCGGACCATTCGGGAGGGCAGGCGCCGGTTTCATCGCGTTCGCATCCGCCCCGGATCGCGTGCGCGTGGATTTCCGCGGGACCCGCTTCGATTTCAACGACGGCACGACCCTCGCTCATCTCGACGGCAGCGGAGCGCGCGCCGTGTTCAATGGCGCCCTGCTCGTCGACAACCTCTCGACCGACGGCCTGATCTTCGCGCAGGGTGGCGGACACGCGATCGACGTCTCCTCGAGCACGCTCGCCAGCAACAGCCTCGGCGAAGGCAATGCGGTCATCCGCGCCGCTGGCGCCTGCAGCGCGTCGGGTGGACTGCAGGTGCGCCACAGCATCGTCTGGCAGCCGCAACGTGCGCTGGTCGAGCCGACCGCGGCGATCGATCCGGCGTGCTTCAGCCACCTGATCAGCGCGGACTTCGGTGTCCTGCCCGCCGCCGCCGACCGCGTCGTCGCCGATCCGCTGTTCCTCGCCGCGGCGAGCGGCAATTTCCAGGTCTTCAGCGCATCGCCTGCGCTCGATTTCGCGCCGCCGCGAGCGACCGACGCGACGCGCGACGGGGCGCCACGCGTGATGGACCTCGCGGACCGCACGGACCGGTTCGGACCACAGGATGTCGGCGCCTACGAACGCTTCGAGGACCGCCTGTTCAAGAACGGCTTCGACTGCGAGACCTGCTGATCGCGCCATGCCGCGCCGCGAGCGCCGCCGCGCAGTTCACGCGAGGAAGGTGGCGGCGGCCACCGGGGAGAGGTGGCCGCCGCCGGAACGACGCCGTGGGGAGGGAGGTACGACGCCGTTCTGACCGGAGCGGATCGACTCTCGCGGAGTGTTTCCGTCCACGCAGCACCAGATGGGGGGGCGATCAGCGATCACAAGGGGTGGCCCACCAGGGGCGATCCATAAAGCGGATCGATGGCCATTGCGTCGGGAATAGACAAATCCGATCATCTGCAGCATGAACCTGCGCGATCTCCGCTACCTCGTGGCCCTCGTCGAACACAAGCATTTCGGCCGCGCGGCCGACGCCTGCTTCGTCAGCCAGCCGACCCTGTCGACGCAGATCAGGAAACTCGAGGAAGAACTCGGCGTGACCCTGGTCGAACGCACGCCGCGCAAGGTGCTGCTGACCGAGGTCGGTCACGAGATCGCGGCGCGCGCACGCGAGGTGCTGAACGAGGTCGCCCAGATCAAGGCGATCGCGCGACGCACGATCGATCCCGAGTCAGGCACGTTGCGGCTCGGCATCTTCCCGACGCTCGGTCCCTACCTGCTGCCGCACGTGATCCCGCGCGTGCGGGCGCGCTTCCCGCGACTCGAACTGCTGCTCGTCGAGGAGAAGACCGAGGTCATCCTGCGCCAGCTGCGCGAGGGTCGCCTCGATGCCGGGGTGCTCGCCCTGCCGGTCCACGACAACCAGTTGCACGCCGAACCGCTGTTCGACGAACCGTTCGTGCTGGCCGTGCCGGCCGGCAACGAACTCGCCTCGCGCCGCACGCTCGGCCTCGACGACCTCGCCGACCAGAGCCTGCTGCTGCTCGAGGAAGGCCATTGCCTGCGCGACCAGGCCCTCGAGGTGTGCCGCCTGTCGGGCGCGGGCGAACACTCGGGTTTCCGCGCGACCAGCCTGGAGACGCTGCGCCAGATGGTCGCGGCGAACGTCGGCGTGACCCTGCTGCCGACCCTCGCCGTCAAGCCCCCGGTCGCGCCGACCGGCCAGATCCGCCTCGTCGAGTTCGACGGCACGGCGCCGAGCCGATCGATCGCGATGGTCTGGCGCAAGAGCACGGCCATGCACGCATTCCTGCAGTCCTTCGCCGCGGAACTGCGCCTGCCGGCCGATCTGCTCGATCCGCACATGCCGGCCTGAGCCGCTTCGCGCGGCCGGGCGTCCGGTTCAGGCCGCCGAGGTCGCGCGCGCGCGCGTCGCCGCCTGTGCCCGATCGAGCGCGGCGGCGATGTCGGCGGCAAGATCGGCTTCGTCCTCGATGCCGACCGACAGGCGCAGCAGGCCGTCGCCGATGCCGGCCCGTTCGCGCGCCGCCGGTTCCATCGCCGCGTGGGTCATGCCGGCCGGATGGCAGACCAGGCTCTCGACGCCGCCGAGCGATTCGGCGAGCGTGAAGCAGTCGAGTCCGCTGGCGAACGCGCGCGCCGCCGCACTGCCGCCTTCGAGCTCGAAACTCAGCATCGCGCCGAAGCCGGCCTGCTGACGCTTCGCCAGCGCATGGCCCGAATGCGCGACGAGGCCCGGGTAATGCACGACGCGCACGACCGGGTGGGCATCGAGCAGGTCGGCGAGTGTGCGCGCATTCGACTCGTGCACCGACAGGCGGGCCTTCAGCGTGCGCAGGCCACGCAGGGTCAGGTAACTGTCGAACGGCGCGCCCGACAGGCCGAGGCAGTTGCACCACCACGCCAGCCGTTCGCCGAGCGCCGCGTCGCGCCACAGCACCGCGCCGCCGACGACATCGGAATGGCCGTTGATGTACTTCGTCGTCGAGTGCACGACGACGTCTGCGCCGAACGCGAACGGCTGCTGCAGCACGGGCGAGAGGAAGGTGTTGTCGACCACCGCGATCGCCGCGACCGCATGCGCGGCCTCGATGACGTGGCGCAGGTCGGTGATGCGCAGCAGCGGGTTCGACGGCGTCTCGATCCAGACCAGCTTCGGTGCCTCGGCGAGCGCGGCGGCGAGCGCGCGCGGATCGTGGAAGTCGACGAAGGCGACGCGATACAGGCCACGCCTGGCCTGCGCGTTGAACAGGCGCCAGGTTCCGCCGTAGCAGTCGTGCGGAGCGACCAGCAGGTCGCCCGGTTCGAGCAGGGCCGTGACGAGGGTGACCGCGGCCATGCCGGTCGCGGTGACGACGCCGCCGACGCCGCCTTCCAGTTCGGCCAGTGCATGGGCGAGCACGTCGCGCGTGGGGTTGCCCGAACGCGAATAGTCGTAGGCGCGCTTCTCGCCGAAACCGGCGAAGCTGTAATTGCTCGACAGGTACAGCGGCGGCATGACCGCGCCGTGCGCCGGGTCGATGTCCACGCCTGCCCTCGCGGCCACGGTAGCCGTCGCGCGCGTGCTCATGCCGCCGCCTCCGCGTCGAGCGTCTTCGAGAGCACCGCGGCAACCGCCTCGGCCTCCTTGAGGAACGCGTCGTGGCCGAACTGCGAATGCAGCACGACCAGGCGCGCACCGCCGATGCGACGCGCGCAGTCGTCGGCAAGGGCGAGCGGCACGATGAGGTCTTCGGCGAAGGCGACGACGGTCGTTCGTGCGGTGATGCCTTCGACTGCGCAGGCATGCGCGTCGAGCGAGGCCGACAGGCGCAGGAAGGCCTCGACATCGAAGCGGCGTGCGAAGCGCTCGCCGTGCGCGTCGAGCCAGCCGAGCACGCCATCGGCCGGCGCGGCGTCACCAAAGCGCGCTTCGAGTTCGCCGGGCGTGCGGTAGGCCAGCACGGCCAGAGCACGCGCGCGGTGCAGCGCCTGCTGGAGCGCCTGGGCGCCCGGATGGGCCGCCATCTGACCCCCCACATGATGCGCCACAGCGCGGCGACGATGATGGTGGGGGCGGGCATCCCCTTGCCCGACGTCG
>JAFLDX010000085.1 GCA_017302215.1 Lysobacterales bacterium | reverse complement strand
GTCGCCGGTTTCGACCGGGCCGGCGCCGCGGTGGCGTCGGGTGCCGGCGCCGCGATCGGTGCAAGGCGGATCGCTTCGCCGTGCAGGCCGGGCGCACACGGCGTCTGCTGATAGGCGACCGGTTGTCCCGCCGGGCCGCTGCACTTGTAGACGGTCTGCGCGATCGCGCTGCCGCACAGCATGGCGAACAGCCAGCCCAGGACGAGGCCAGCACGTGTCGTGCAGGGTCGGAATCGGGTTTGCATGGCCACGGCCTCCGCGATCGGTGAGCCATGCTCATGCGGCGCCGCCGTCGCGCACAGCGCCACGACGCGCACGTTCGCGTAGGAAATCGTCGATTGCACGGCCGACCCGCCCGGTCCGCCGATGCGGCGGGCGCTTTCATTACAATGGCGACCTGCCTTCGCCGGAGCCTCCATGGCCTACCCGTACACCCGCCTGCGCCGCATGCGCCGCGACGCGTTCTCGCGCGCGCTGATGCGCGAGACCGTGCTGAGCGCGGCCGATCTCGTCATGGTCGCGTTCGTCGTCGACGGCGCGGGACGGCGCGAGGCGATCGCCTCGATGCCGGGCATCGAGCGCGTCTCGATCGACGGCCTGCTCGGCGTCGCCGACACCTGCGTCGAACTCGGCATCCCCGCGCTCGCGCTGTTTCCGGCACCGGGCCCCGAGGTCAAGAGCGAGGACGCGCGCGAGGCGTGGAATCCGCAAGGCCTGTTCCAGCGCGCGGCGCGCGCGCTCAAGGCCCGCCATCCGGGTCTCGGCCTGATCGGCGACGTCGCCCTCGATCCGTACACGACGCACGGCCAGGATGGACTGATCGACGCCTCGGGCTACGTCGTCAACGACGCGACGGTCGAGGCGCTCGTGAAGATGGCGCTGGCCCAGGCCGAGGCCGGCTACGACTTCGTCGCGCCGTCGGACATGATGGACGGGCGCATCGGCGCGATCCGCGCCGCGCTCGAGGCCGCCGGACACGTGCACACGCGCATCCTCGCCTACTCGGCCAAGTACGCCTCGGCATTCTACGGCCCGTTCCGCGATGCGGTCGGCTCGGCCGGCAACCTCGGCAAGGGCGGCAAGCACACCTATCAGATGGACGTCGCCAACAGCGACGAGGCCCTGCGCGAAGTCGAACTCGACCTCGCCGAGGGCGCCGACGCGGTCATGGTCAAGCCGGGCCTGCCGTATCTCGACGTCGTGCGGCGCGTGAAGGACCGCTTCGGCGCGCCGACCTTCGTCTACCAGGTCAGCGGCGAGTACGCGATGCTGAAGGCGGCGGCCATGAACGGCTGGCTCGACGAGCGCGCGGTCGTGCTCGAGGCGCTGACGGCGATCAAGCGCGCCGGCGCCGATGCGATCCTGACCTACCACGCTATCGATGCCGCGCGCTGGCTGCGCGAGGCCTGAACAGGGGAGCGACGACATGACGAACGGTGACGACAGCGCGCCAGCGCACGCAACGCAACGCTACGCGGTGTTCGGCCAGCCGATCGCGCACTCGCTGTCGCCGCGCATCCATGCCGCGTTCGCGCGCCAGGCCGGCATCGAGCTCGAGTACCGCGCGGTCGAAGCCTCGCTCGACGGTTTCGTCGCCGAACTCGCGCGCTTCGCCGAGCAGGGCGGACGCGGCGCCAACGTCACCCTGCCGCTCAAGCAGCATGCGGCGCGGCTCTGCCTCGACTTGAGCGAACGCGCGCGCCGCGCCGACAGCGTCAACACGCTCGTGCGCCATGGCCAGGGCTGGCACGGTGACAGCACCGATGGCGCGGGTCTCGTGCGCGACATCACCGGCCGCTACGGCCTCGACCTGCGCGAACGCCGAACCCTGCTCGTCGGGGCGGGCGGTGCGGCACGTGCGGTCGCGTTCGCGCTCATCGACGCGGGCATCGCCGAGCTCGTCATTGCCAACCGCACGTCCGAGCACGCCGATGCGCTGGCCGATGCGATCGGACTGCCCGATCGCGTGCGCACGCGCTACTGGGACGACCTCGGCCAGTGGGGCGCCTACGATCTCGTGGTCAACGCCACCTCGGCCGGCCACGGAACGCAAGGCCTCAAGCTGCCGCGCTCGCTGCTCACTCCGCGCACGCTCTGCTACGACCTTTCCTACGGCAAGGCCGCGATCGGCTTCCTCGCGTGGGCGCGCAGCGCCGGGGCCGAACGCGCGATCGACGGTCTCGGCATGCTCGTCGAGCAGGCCGCCGAATCGTTCGCGCTGTGGCACGGCCAGCGCCCCGACACCGCGGCCGTCTACGCCGACCTGCGCGCCTACGTGCCGGGCGACGCCGAAGACTGATCACGGCCATGCACGTCCCCACCGCGACACCGCTGGCATGCCGCAGCGGCTGCGCGGCCTGCTGCATCGCGCCGTCGATCTCGTCGCCGATCCCCGGCATGCCGCACGGCAAGCCCGCCGGCGTGCCGTGCATCCAGCTGACGAGTGACCTTCGCTGCGCGCTGTTCGGCGACCCGCGCCGCCCGACCGTGTGCGCCTCGCTGCGCCCCGAGCCTTCGATGTGCGGCAGCACGCGCGGCGAGGCGATGGCGAGGCTCGCGGCGCTCGAAGCCGCGACGCGGCCGGCCTGATCGGGTCACCGCGTTTTCCCACCAATAATCCTTGGTGCCCGCGATGCACGGTGCTACGGTCCGCGGCTGTCGTCACCGCGGGATCGATCGTTCGCGCCATGAACCAGCAGACCCTTTCCGCCTTCATCTGGTCGGTCGCCGACCTGCTGCGCGGCGACTACAAGCAATCCGAGTACGGCAAGGTCATCTTGCCGTTCACCGTGCTGCGCCGGCTCGACTGCGTGCTGGCGCCGACCCGCGCCGCGGTGCTAAAGGAAAAGGCCAAGCGCGACGCGGCCGGCGTCCAGCCGCACCCGTTCCTGCTGCGCGCGGCCGGCACGAGCTTCTACAACACCTGCCCGATGGACCTGAAGGCCGTGCTCGGCGACCAGGACCACTTGCGCCAGAACCTGCACGCCTACGTGCAGGGCTTCAGCACGGACGCGCGCGACATTTTCGAACGCTTCGAATTCGCCACCCAGGTCGAACGCCTGGCCAAGGCCGACCTGCTCTACCTCGTCACCGAGAAGTTCGCCCGCATCGACCTGCATCCGGATAGCGTGGACAACGCGCAGATGGGGCATGCCTTCGAGGAACTGATCCGCAAGTTTGCCGAACTGTCCAACGAAACCGCCGGCGAGCACTTCACCCCGCGCGAAGTCATCCGCCTGATGGTCAACCTGATCTTCATCGAGGACGACGAAGCGCTCGCGCCGAAACCGGGCAATTCGCCGATCCGCACCGTCTACGACCCGACCGCCGGCACCGGCGGCATGCTCAGCGTCGCCGCCGAGCACCTGCTCGCGCACAACCCGGCCGCGCGGCTCACCCTGTACGGGCAGGAGCTCAACCCCGAGTCCTGGGCCATCTGCAAGGCCGACATGCTGATCCGTGGCCAGGACGCGAGCAGCATCGCCTTCGGCAACACGCTGAGCGACGACAGCTTCCCACGCCGGACCTTCGACTACATGCTGTCCAATCCGCCGTTCGGGGTGGAGTGGAAGAAGGTCGAGAAGGCCGTCCGCAAGGAATACGAGGACAAGGGCTTCGACGGGCGCTTCGGGCCGGGCCTGCCGCGCGTCAGCGACGGCTCGATGCTGTTCCTGCTGCACCTCGTCGCGAAGATGGCGCCCGTGGTGAACGGCGAAGGCGGCAGCCGCTTCGGCATCGTCCTCAACGGCTCGCCGCTGTTCACCGGCGGCGCCGGCAGCGGCGAGAGCGAGATCCGCCGCTACCTGATCGAGAACGACCTGGTCGAGGCCATCATCGGCCTGCCGACCGACATGTTCTACAACACCGGCATCGCCACCTACGTGTGGATCGTCAGCAACAAGAAGCCGGCCGCGCGCCGCGGCAAGCTGCAGCTGATCGATGCCAGCCATTTCTGGCAGAAGATGCGCAAGTCACTCGGTAGCAAGCGCCGGGAAATGAGCGACTCGCAGATCCACGGCATCACGCGCCTGTTCGGCGACTTCACGGAAGGCGAACTGACGCTCGGCGTCGACGCCAACGGCAAGCGCCTGCCCGAGCCGTATGTCGACACCGGCAGCGACGGCCGGCCGGTGGCACCCGAGGGCGGCAAGCTGATCAAGGTGCCGGTCTCGCGCATCTTCCGCAACGAAGACTTCGGCTACACGACGATCACCGTCGAACGCCCGTTGCGTGACGGTGCCGGCAAGGTCGTGAGGTTCGAGAAGGGCAAGCAGAAGGGCCAGCCGCAGCCGGACAGCCGCCTGCGCGACACCGAGAACGTGCCACTCGGGCAGGACATCGGCGACTACTTCCGGCGCGAAGTGCTGCCGCATGCGCCCGATGCGTGGATCGACGAGAGCAAGGGCAAGGTCGGCTACGAGATTCCGTTCAACCGCCACTTCCACGTGTTCGAGCCGCCGCGCTCCCTGCACGAGATCGACGAGGAACTGAAGGCGGTCTCGGCCAACATCATGCGGATGCTGGAGGCGTTGGCGGAATGAGCTTGCCTCGGTATCAGAAGTACAAGGACAGTAGTGTCCAGTGGCTCGGCGCTGTGCCCGAGCATTGGCAGGTCGGACCGTTCAAGCGCCTAGTCGAGCTTCAGAATGGGGCGGATCACAAGACAATAGAAGTTGACGACGGTTATCCCGTCTATGGATCGGGCGGCGTCTTCGCGTACGCCAGCGACTACCTCTGCGATGGGGAATCGGTCTTGTTGGGTCGGAAAGGGACGGTAGATAGGCCGCTCCACGTCACCGGCAAGTTCTGGACCGTAGACACAATGTACTGGACGCGAATCGCGCCAGACGCATGTGGGAAGTTTTGCTACTACGCGGCAACGGCGATCCCATTCGCGTATTACTCGACGAATACCGCGCTTCCCAGCATGACGCAGGCCGCGCTGGGTGCGCACTTGATGGCTTTCCCGGGGAAAGAGGAGCAGCAAGCCATCGCAACCTTCCTCGACCGCGAAACTGCCAAGATCGACGCCCTGATCGTCGAGCAAGAAAGGCTGCTGGTGCTGTTGGCCGAAAAGCGCCAGGCCACCATCTTCCACGCCGTCACCAAGGGCCTCAACCCCGATGCCCCGATGAAGGACTCCGGCATCCTGTGGCTGGGCGAGGTGCCTGCGCATTGGGACATTGGTCCCCTCAGGCGATACTGGAGTGTCACGGACTGCAAGCACATCACGGCTGATTTCGTTGATGACGGATATCCCCTGGCGAGCATTCGGGAAGTGCAATCCAGATTCGTCGTGCTCGATGCGGCGAAGCAAACCACGCAGCTTTTCTATGAGCAATTGATCGAAGGCGGCAGAGAGCCTTCCGCTGGAGATCTCGTGTTCAGTCGAAACGCAACGGTTGGCGAGGTCGCCCAGGTGAGCGATGCGCATCCACCGTTCGCCATGGGTCAGGACGTATGCCTGCTCAGGAAGGCATCTGCGCAGTATTCGAGCGACTACATGCAAGCGGTGATTCGTTCCGGCGTGGTAGTTGAGCAGTTGAAGAGCATCATGGTGGGTTCGACTTTCAAGCGAGTGAACGTCGAACAGATCCGAGGCCTGCAAGTCCCGGCGCCGCCTCCCGGTGAACAGGTGCAAATTGCGGACTTCATACTTTGCGAGGGGAGAAGTTTGGACATGTTGGAGATTGAAGCGCTTCGAGCGATCGACTTGCTCAAGGAACGCCGCAGCGCCCTGATCGCCGCCGCCGTCACGGGACAGATCGACGTGCGCGGCACGGCGGATGGGCAGGCCGCATGAGCCAGGCCGTCGACTTCGTCCGCGATGGGCGCCTGCCCGATATCGAATACCGCACCGAAGCGCCGGAGGAAATCGTCTGCCCGCGCGTGACCCACCGTGACGGTGTGAACGTGGTCTACCTGCATAACGAGCGCGACGCGGACCACCAAGGCTTCGTCCCGGTCGCCGACTTCCTGCAACGCCTCGCCCGTCGCGAATCGGGCCTATCCGCTACCGGCTACCGCGCCAACGGTCGCCAGACCACGATTTCGTTCAACAAGGCCGGCCGCGTCATGTTGTCTGCGCGCCTGCAGAGCTACCTCGAATCGTTGCGCACAGGACGGGTGTTTGACGAAGACGCGCAAGCCTTTCTCGACAGCTTCAATGCGGCCGACAACCCGCACTTCGTGGACTGGCTACCACGGTACCGCGACACGCTCACCCGCGTAGCCGAGGCACTGGCAGGAAACACGCCGGAAAAGCTGTTCGAGCTGATCTGGAAGTCACAGGACAATGCGGTGAGCAACGCCGGCCAGGGCGTGATGGGGTTTGATTCCGCAGATCGCTTGCGCGACAAGCTGGTTGACGTGATCAGCGACATCGCTGCTGACGGCAGCGATGCAGCATTCGACGCGATCATCGGGCGATTCGAGCAGTGGCGAGCAAATGGCGATCTCCCCAGTGTGCCGAGGCTGCTGGTGGCACGTGCGTTCGCCGCCATCCATCCGGATCGCTTCCACACCACCGTAGACGCTGCGAAGCAGGATCGAATCATCCCCTGGTTCGCGGAACACACCGGCTTTGTTGTCCCGGCAGGCAACTGGGCTGCCAAGGCCGAAGCCTTGGTCGCGCATCTTCAGCGCAGCGGAGAGTTCAATGACGATCGCGAACGCCGCAACATGTTTCCGTGGTTCGTGTTCCAGCAAGTGCGTGACGCGGGCGGACGGATTCCGTTTCGTCCAGGGCACAAGTCGCGCGCACCAAGCGGGCTGGTGAAAAGTCCGGAGCAGCAGCGCGAAATCAGCTACCGGCAGAACCTGATCCAAGATCGCCTGGTCGCGCTGTTGCGCGCGAAGCATGGGCCCGATGCGGTGGGGACCGAGCACCCGACCGGAACCGGGGGATTCGCGGATGCCCTGGTGCAGCACAAGGACGGTTCGCGCGAGCTGTACGAAATCAAGCCGGCTGGCTCGGCACGCGAGGCCGTCCGGCAAGCCTTGGGTCAACTGCTGGAGTACGCGTATCGCCGCAACGGATTGCAGCCAAAGGCGATGCACGTTGTCTCGGACGCACCGATGGACGCGGTGACCGGCGAGTACCTGGAGTCGCTCGAAAAGCGCTTTGGGCTGCGGCTCAGCTACTTGCATGTGGAAAGCCGGATTCCAGGGGAGGCAGAAAGTGAGTGATATTCAGTTGTTCCGCCTCACTGCCGGCCAAGCCACCGAACTTCCCGGCCGTGCGGCCAACATCGAAAGGCAGCTCCAGTCGCTGATCGAGGGTCAGATGACTGCCTTCCTCGGCGTGCGCTTCCTGGCCAGCGAGTACGGCACCGGCAAGACCCACAAGGGCCGCATCGACTCGCTGGGCATCGACGAGAACAACTGCCCGGTGATCGTCGAATACAAGCGTCATGGCAACGAGAACGTGATCAACCAGGGTCTGTTCTACCTGGACTGGCTGCTCGACCATCAGGCCGAGTTTCGTTGGCTCGTGATGGAGCGCCTGGGCAAGGATGCCGCCGAAGTCATCGACTGGGCCGGCACGCGCCTGCTTTGCATCGCCGCCGACTTCACGCGCTACGACCAGCATGCCGTGCAGCAGATCCCGCGCAACGTCGAACTGATCCGCTACAAGCTGTTCGGCGATGACCTGCTGTTGCTGGAACTGGTCAACGCCGTCACTGTCGCCGATGCCACTGTCGCCAAGGCCGATGTCACCGCGCCCGGTGCGGGCAAGCCGAGGATCGGCGGCAAGGACAAGAGCGCACAGGACCAGCTTTCACAGGCGCAACCGGCGATCCGCGAACTCTACGAATCGTTGGCCGGCTACCTGTCCGCGTTGGGCGACGACGTGCAGGAAAAGCATCTCAAGCTCTACACCGCGTTCCGCCGCTTGAAGAACTTCGCGTGCGTGATTCCGTATCGCGACAAACTGCTGGTGATGCTGAAGCTCGACCCCGATACCGTCGCGCTGGAGTCGGGCTTCAGCCGCGACACCCGCAACATCGGCACCTGGGGCACCGGTGACCTGGAGTTGACCCTGCGCACGCTGGCGGACCTGGACAAGGCCAAGCCCCTGCTGGAGCGGAGTTACAGCGAGAGCTGAGCCACGATCGGTTCAACCCTTGCCCGCATACCAAAGCTCGATCCGACCTTGTGCCGCCGGATTATTGACCAGGTCGGCGGGTGGAGGGCGATAGATCTTGGCGATGTAGGGCGGCTCATGTTGCTCGATGAAGCGCAGGATGCGGTTCCGTGTCGCCACGAATGCCTCGGCCAGTTGCGGATAGGGCGCGTTGCCGATCATCACCAGCAAGGCGACGCGATGCTTGATCACGGCGGCAAGCTCGTTGGGCTTGTAGCGGATGCGCCCATCGTGGGTGATGGCGACCCAGCCCTGTTGGCCGACGTCGCGCAACCAACCCTCATCCGGACAATCCTGCGGGAAATGGTCGGCGTGTCGTTCCACCGTCAATCCTGCATCGCGCAGGACGGTTGGAAATTTCTTGCCGAGGTCGCGGTCGGTGAAGAAAACCGGACTCAAGTGCAAACCTCAGGCCGCGTGCTCGTAAAGCACGGCTTCTTCGATGTCCTCGACCCGCAGGTCGTAATCATCCGCGAGGTCCGCCACCGATTCGCCGGCATCGATGCGTTCGGCGATCGCGGCGGTAGTGATGCCGCCATGGACCAGCACGGGTCGCCCGAATGCGATGTTGGCGCTGATCGCGACCGGGCGCTTATCGGCATTGCCGATGGACGTGAAGGGGTAGAGGCGTACCGGGAATTTCCACTCATCCCATTCCACCCGCGCCAGATGTGCATTCAGCATGCTGCGCATGGCGATCTGGCCCGAGGCCGACAGTTCGATCAGTTCCCCGTAGCGTTCAAGCAGGAGCTTTCCGGCATCGGTTCGCAGTTCGGGGCTGAGCAGGAGGTTGTCGATCTTCAGGCTGTCTTGCGCGTACTTGATCGCGCGCCGCAGGGCATCCATCGGCACGCCGTGGTCGGTGCGCAGCGAGCGCAGCACATGGGCCTCGATCAGGTTCCAGAACGACAGCGTGGGCGGCGGGTTCCTGGCTGCGCGGATCACCGGCTTCGAATAGGCAGTGCCGGCTTCGGTCGGGTAGGGCCGGCCGACCACCCACGAACGCAGCGTGGCCGGCGCAACCTTCAGGTAGCGCGCGGCTTCGGCCACGGTGTAGGCCGGCTGGTGGCGGATATCGGTCTTGGACATGGAGAGCGCTCCAGGCCGGTCTGGGTTCGCGCATTCTAAAGCGAAGCAGCCAATGCTTCAGGACATTCTTCTGGATGCAGCGTGTCGACTGGACGCCGCGCTCAGGTCGCTGCTGTTGGCGTTGGGGGATGTCGGATTGGCGGCTGCGGCGTGTATTGCCAGGTAGGCAACGATCGTTGCCGGATCGGCAACAGCTTGAGCGACTTGCACGGGTCGCCGGTTTCCCTGATATTCGCAATTCGCGAATACCGAATACGGCCATGGAACTCCGTCCCCAGGACCTGCTGGTGCTGTTCAAGGTCGCCGCCCACCCGGCGCAGCGCTGGACCTACGCCGGTCTCGGCGAGGCCTTGTCGATGAGCGCATCGGAGGCCCACGCCAGCGTGAAGCGATCGGTAGCCGCCGGTCTGGCGGTGATGCACGGGAGAGGTGATTGGGCGCCGCTCAGGCCGGCGCTGCTGGAATTCGCCGTGCATGGCGTGCGTTATGTCTGGCCGGCACTGGCCGGCGTGGTGAAACGCGGGGTACCGACCAGCTTCGGTGCCGAGCCGCTGGCCGGTCATGTCAATGCCGGCCGTGACGAGGCCCCGGTCTGGGCGCATCCTCAAGGGAAGGCCAAGGGGCCGAGCCTGTCGCCGATCTATCGCTCCGCGCCGCAGGCCGCGCTGGCGGATCCGGCCCTGCATCGCCTGCTGGCCCTGCAGGATGCCCTGCGCGCCGGGCGTGCCCGCGAAAGGTCGCTGGCGACCAGACTACTGCAGAAGGAACTGGATGCCGGGCATGCGGGCTGACGATCCGAATCTGCCCTACCTGCGTCTGGTCGCCACGGCCGTCGGTGATCTGCGCGAGCAGCTCGTCGTTGTGGGGGGTGCGGTCGCGGGATTGCTGGTGATCACGGAGCCGGAGCGGGCCGGCATCGTCCGCGCGCGGCTGGAGGGGATGTCGCGATGAGCCTGCACCGGGAACATCACTTCGAACGCGCGATCTGCGAGCACCTCGCCGCCAACGGCTGGCTGCATGCCGAAGGCGATGCCGCCCACGTCGACCGCAGGAGCGCGCTCTACCTGCCGGACCTGCTGGCCTGGATCGAGGTGACCCAGCCGGACAGCTGGCAGGCGCTGCAGAAGACCCAAGGCCAGCAGCTGCCGCAACGGCTGGCCGAGCGCGTGCGCAAGAGCCTGGACGAGCGCGGCACGCTCGACGTGCTGCGTCGCGGCGTCGAGATGGTCGGCCTGAAGGCGCCGCTCAGCCTCGTGCAGTTCAGGCCGGCGCTGGCGATGAACCCCGTCATCGAGCGCCACTACGCGGCGAATCGCCTGCGCGTCGTGCGCCAGGTGAAACATTCGCCCAACCGGCCGAGCGATGCGCTGGATCTCTTGCTGTTCGTCAACGGCATCGCCGTGGCCACGGCGGAACTGAAATCCGACTTCACCCAGTCGGTGGGCGATGCGGTGGACCAGTACCGCTTCGACCGCGATCCGCAGCCGAAGGCCGGCCTGGCCGAGCCCTTGCTGGCGTTTCCGGGCGGCGCGCTCGTGCACTTCGCGGTGAGCCAGGCCGAGGTGATGATGACGACCCGCCTGGCCGCTGCAGGCACGCGCTTCCTGCCGTTCAACCGCGGCAATGCCGGCGGTGCAGGCAACACGCCGAATCCGGCAGGCTTCGCGACCTCGTACCTGTGGGAAGAGATCTGGGCGCGCGACAGCTGGCTGGAAATCCTCGGCCGCTACCTGATCGGCAAGCGCGACGAGAGGAAGCAGCTGCAGGGCGTGATCTTCCCGCGCTACCACCAGCTCGATGCGACGCGCAGGCTCGTGGCCGACATCCGCGCCCTGGGCGCGGGCCAGCGTTATCTGATCCAGCACTCCGCCGGTTCCGGCAAGACCAACTCGATCGCGTGGACGGCGCACTTCCTCGCCGACCTGCACGATGCCGCCAACACCAAGCTGTTCGACAGCGTGCTCGTGGTGTCGGATCGAAACGTGCTCGATGCGCAGTTGCAGGAGGCGATCTTCGATTTCGAGCGCACGACCGGCGTGGTGGCCGTCATCACCGGCGATGCCGGCAGCAAGAGCGCCGAGCTGAGCCAGGCGCTGAAGGACGGCAAGAAGATCATCGTCTGCACGATCCAGACGTTCCCGTTCGCCTTGCAGGCGGTGCAGGAGCTGGCCGCGACCGAGGGCAAGCGCTTCGCGGTGATCGCCGACGAGGCGCACAGCTCGCAGACCGGCGATGCCGCCGCCCGGCTCAAGCAGGTGCTCAATGCGCAGGAATGGGCCGACCTGCAGGACGGTGGTGAGATCGACACCGAAACCCTGCTCGCGGCGGGGATGGCGGCGCGCGCGGGTGGCAATCGCGGGCTGACTTATGTGGCTTTCACCGCCACGCCGAAGGGCAAAACGCTCGAACTCTTCGGCCGCCCGGGTCCGGACGAACTGCCGCAGGCGTTCCACGTGTATTCGATGCGGCAGGCGATCGAGGAAGGTTTCATCCTCGATGTGCTGAAGAACTACACGCCCTACGACCTGGCCTTCCGGCTCGCGCACGGCGGCAGGGAAATCGACCAAACCGAAGTCGAACGCGCGGCGGCGATGAAGGGCATCATGCAGTGGGTCCGCCTGCATCCCTACAACATCGCGTCGAAGGTGCAGATCGTGGTGGAGCACTACCGCGAGAACGTGCAGCCGCTGCTCGAGGGCAAGGCCAAGGCGATGGTGGTGGTGGGTTCGCGTCGCGAGGCGGTGCGCTGGCAGAAGGCGATCCGCGGCTACATCGACCGGCAGGGCTACCCGCTCGGTGTGCTGGTGGCATTCTCGGGCGAGATCGACGATCGGGAGAGTTTTCCGGAAGCGGTCACCGAAACCAGCAAGTTGCTCAATCCCGGCCTCGGCGGGCGGGACATCCGCGAGGCCTTCGCGAGGCCCGAGTATCACCTGCTGCTCGTCGCGAACAAGTTCCAGACCGGATTCGACCAGCCGCTGCTGTGCGGCATGTACGTCGACAAGCGCCTCGGCGGCATCCAGGCCGTGCAGACGCTGTCGCGCCTCAACCGCGCGCATGCGGGCAAGGACACCACCTACATCCTCGACT
Organism: Lysobacterales bacterium; assembly: GCA_017302215.1. Lineage (GTDB taxonomy): Bacteria > Pseudomonadota > Gammaproteobacteria > Xanthomonadales > Rhodanobacteraceae > Dokdonella. The sequence continues at coordinate 1,754 of JAFLDX010000085.1, read as the reverse complement.
TCGTCAACGATCCGGCCGAGATCCTCGCGGCCTTCAAGACCTATTTCGAAACCGCCGAGCTCGAAGCGACCACCGATCCGAACCTGATCTTCGATCTGCGCGCGAAGCTCGATGCCTCGGGTTGCTACGACGGTTTCGAGGTCGACCGCGTGGCCACGGTGGAAACCGATCCGAGGGGGACGCAGGCGCAGCTGAGCGCCGCCATTGCACCGGTCGCCGATCGCCTGCTCAAGCGCCATCGCGCCGCACGCCAGGCGAAGGCCGCCGCGGAAGCCGCGGGTGACGCAGCGGCCGCCAAGGCGGCCAAGGACGAACTCGATGCCCTCGTCCTGTTCCGGGGCGACATGGGCGCATTCAACCGCCTGTACGCGTTCCTGTCGCAGATGTTCGACTACGGCAACACCGACATCGAGAAGCGCTTCATCTTCTACAAACGCCTCGTGCCGCTGCTCGAATTCGGTCGTGAACGCGAAGAGGTCGACCTGTCGAAAGTCGTCCTCACCCACCACACCATACGCCGCGGGAACGCGCCGCCGCTGTACCTCGGTGCTGGCGAAACGCTCAAGCTGCCGCCGATCAACGCGACCGGGAGCGGATTCGTCCAGGACAAGGATCGCGCCCTGCTCGACGACATCATCGAGAAGGTCAACGGCCTGTTCGAGGGACAGCTGACCGACGGTGACCAGCTCGTCTACGTCAATGGCGTTCTCAAGGGCAAGCTGCTCGAGAACGAGACGCTCGTGCGCCAGGCTGCGAGCAACAGCAAGGAGCAGTTCGCCAATTCGCCGGACCTCAAGGATGCGCTGCTGCACGCGATCATGGACGCGCTCGACGCACACACGGCTATGAGCACGCAGGCGCTCGGCTCCGAACGCGTGCGCGACGGCCTGCGCGACATCCTGCTCGGGCCCGTGAAACTCTACGAAGCGCTGCGCGCGCGTGGCGCGGGACCTCCGCCTTCCACTTGAACGCGTCCGAGTTCGCGCGCGGCGCTCGACCTGCGCCGGGATCAGATCGACCCGGCGCCGAGGTACTCGTCCTTGATCTTCACGTAGTGCCGCGCCGAGTAGTACAGCCGCTCGATCTCGGCGTCGCTCAGGATGCGCACGCGGCGCGCGGGGTTGCCGATCCAGAGTTCGCCTTCGCCGATCACCTTGCCCGGGGCGACGAGGGCGCCGGCGCCGATCATGCTGTGGCGACCGACCACGGCGCCGTCAAGCACGGTCGCGTGCATGCCGACGAGGACCGCGTCGCCGATCGTGCAGGCATGCAGGATCGCGCCGTGGCCGACGGTGACGTCGGCGCCGATCACGAGCGGTGCGCCGCCCGGCGTGTACGGGCCGTCGTGGGTGACGTGCAGGACGGCGTTGTCCTGGATGTTCGTGCGCGCGCCGATGCGGATGCGGTGGACGTCGCCGCGCGCGACCGCGCACGGCCAGAACGAGGCGTCGTCGCCGATCTCGACGTCGCCGACGACAACTGCGGCCGGGTCGACATAGGCGTTGTGTCCGAGCCTCGGCAGGAGGCCGTTGTACGGGCGGATGCTCATGCGGGGTTCCGGCGGCGTCGATCGCGAAACTAGCACGCGGCGCGCGCGGACGGCGCGCCGATCCCGGCATGCCTCCGACACGCCGGTCGCTTAAGATGATCGGCATGAACGCGTCCGCCATCCCCGACCTCGACGCCACCCTCGCGCGCCTGCGCGCGGCCTGGCAGGCGCGCGTGCCCGACGCGCCGCAGCGCCTGCGCGACCT
>JAFLDX010000084.1 GCA_017302215.1 Lysobacterales bacterium | reverse complement strand
GAAGCCCGAGTCCGGGCAGGCGTACCGCGTCTGCACCGAGCCGACGCGCCGCGCGCAGCTGGGTCGCCGCGCTCGACGACGGCCGGGTGACGATCACGCTGGTGCCGGCGAGCGGCGCGGGTCGGTGGGGATGCATGCGGGTCGACCGTGGCAATCGGGTCCGATCATACGTTTCGCGCGGCCGCGCCGTACCCGCGGGCCGCTGAATCGCGCCACGCTCGAACGCACCGTGCTTGCCAGTCCGGAAGCCGCTGCGCACACTCGCCGGCCTTGACCGCACACGAAACGACCATGGTCGCCACCGCCACGCCTCTCGTCGCCGGCACGCGCGATGCCCTGCGTGCCGCGCTCGAACGCGAGCTGCTGGCCGAGATTCCGCTGGCTCGCGCGATGCAGCTCGCGATCGACGCGTGGGATGGCGAATCGCTCGCGATCACGGCGCCGCTGGCGCCGAACATCAACGACAAGGGCTGCGCGTTCGGCGGCAGCCTGGCCGCGGTCATGACCCTCGCCGGCTGGGCCCTCGTGCGCCTCGCGGTCGATGCGGACGGACTCGCCGCCGACATCTACGTGCAGGACAGCACGATCCGCTACCACGCGCCGGTGTGGGGTGATTTCCGCGCCGAAGCGAGGCTCGATGCCGGCGACGCGTTCGACGGTTTCCTCGCGGCGTTGCGCCAGCGCGGCAAGGCGCGCCTCGGCGTCGAGGTCGTCGTCGCCGGCGCCGGCGGCACGGCCACCACCCTGGTGGCGCGTTTCGTCGCACTCGCCCATCCCGAACCTTCTACGGCCGGCGGCGATGCGGCACAATCGCAGGCACCGAGCGCAGCCTGAGAGGCGCACGCGATGCACACCCGATCGGTCCTGCGCAGGAACCTCGTGCGGCTGCTGGCCTGCATCGTGCTCGCCGCGGCGCTGCCGGCCGCGGCGAAGTCGCGCGAGAAGATCCTCGTCGACACCCTGCGCGCCTATGCGGCGACGATCCGATGGGGTTCGATCGAGCAGGCCGAGAGCTTCGTCGCGCCCGACTGGCGCACCGCCCATCCGCTGACCCCGCTCGAGCTCGAACGCTTCCGGCAGGTGCGCTTCACGTCCTACAACGAGCGTCCGGCGGTCGCGGTCGACGACTTCGAGGTGCGCCAGACGGTCGAGATCGGCCTCGTCAACCTGCATTCGCAGCAGGCCCGCACGGTCATCGACAACCAGGTCTGGAAGTTCGACAAGAAGGCCAAGACCTGGCTCCTGCACAGCGGCCTGCCCGACATCACGCGCCGCGACTGAGCGAAGCATGGCCGACTCCCCACGTCCGGGTCTGCCCGGCCCGTCCGCGCATGCGGCCGAGTGGCGGCTGTACGTGCCGAAGCTCGTCACCGTGCTGCGCCAGGGCTATGCGGCGCGCGACCTGCGCCGCGACCTGCTCGCCGGCCTGACCGTCGCGATCGTCGCGCTGCCGCTGTCGATGGCGCTGGCGATCGCCTCGGGCGCGTCGCCGGCGGTCGGGCTGCACACCGCGATCGTCGCCGGTTTCCTGATCTCGGCCCTCGGCGGTTCGCGCGTGCAGATCGGCGGACCGACCGCCGCCTTCATCCCGGTCGTGTTCAACGTCATCGACCGTTTCGGCTACGACGGGCTCGTCATCGCCACGCTGATGGCCGCGGCGATGCTCGTGCTCGCCGGCCTGCTGCGGCTCGGCACGTTGATGAAGTACATGCCGCAGCCGGTCATCACCGGCTTCACCGCCGGCATCGCGGTCAGCATCTTCACCAGCCAGATCAAGGACGCGCTCGGCCTCGACATCGACAAGCTGCCGGCCGAGTTCTTCGCGCGCTGGCAGACCTATTTCGCGCACACCGGCAGCTTCAGCCTCGCCGCCGCCGGCGTCGCTCTCGCCACCCTCGCCCTGCTCGTCGCGCTGCGCCGCTGGCGGCCGAAATGGCCGGGATTCCTGATCGCCGTCATCGCCGCCTCGCTCGGCGTGCTCGCGTTCAATGTTCCGGTCGACACGATCGCGACGCGCTTCGGCGGCATCCCGACCGCGCTGCCGTCGTTCCATCTGCCGCAGTTCGAGCTCGCACGCATCCCGGAGCTGCTGCCGGCCGCATTCACGATCGCTTTCCTGGCCGGGGTCGAATCGCTGCTCTCCGCGGTCGTCGCCGACGGCATGATCGGCGGGCGCCACCGCTCGAACGGCGAACTTGTCGCGCAGGGCGTGGCCAACGCGGCCTCGGCGATGGTCGGCGGCCTGCCGGCCACCGGAGCGATCGTGCGCACCGCGACCAATGTGCGCGCCGGCGGGCGCACGCCGGTCGCCGGCATGGCGCACGCCGTGTTCATCCTGCTGTTCGTGCTGCTGCTCGCACCGCTGGCCAACTACGTGCCGTTGCCGGCGATGGCCGCGCTGCTGTTGATGGTGGCCTGGAACATGAGCGAGATCGAGCGCATCCGCCATCTGTGGCACGCGCCGCGTGGCGATCTCGCGGTGTTCGTGGTCACGTTCCTGCTGACCGTGATGTTCGATCTCACCGTCGCGGTCGAGGTCGGCGTCGTGCTCGCCGCCTTCCTCTTCATGCACCGCATGAGCGAAGTCGCCGCGCTCGAATCGGACCACGCGCTGATCGAGGAAGATGCCGAGGACAGTGCGGCCGACCTCGCCAGCGACCAGCGCGCCGGCCTGCCTGCCGGTGTCGAGGCCTATCGCGTCTCGGGTCCGCTGTTCTTCGCCGTCGCCAACCGGCTCGACGACGTGTTGCGCGCGGTCGGCCGCCCGCCGCGCGTGTTCATCCTGCGCATGCGCCTCGTGCCGATGATCGACGCCTCCGGCATCGACGCGATCGAGAATCTCGTCGAGCGCTGTCGCCGGCACGGCACGCTGCTCGTGCTGAGCGGGCTGCAGGCGCAGCCGCGCGAGGCGCTCGCGCGCATGGGCATGCGCGACGACGTTGGCGGCGTGCGCTTCGCGAACGATTTTCCGGCCGCGATCGAGATCGCGCGTGCTGGCGTCGCGAGCGAGTCGGCGTCCCGTTGAACGCGCAGGAGCGCACCCCCGGATCGGGTCCGGGGCAGGCTCCGTGCGCGATCGCTGTTCCGCAACACCTGAAATTCGCGGGCAGGGTGCGCTCCTGCCGAGCGACGACGGTGACGCGCGAAGGCATGCGCAAGTGCTTTCGCCGAAGCGCACCGCGCGCGCGACCGATCCGGCGTGACGCCTCGGTCGCGCACCGGGTGCGCTCCTGCAGGCGAGCGGTCGGTTCGAGAGGCGCTCAGCCGCCGAACGAGGTCGCGAACAGGATGTCGGCGCCGACCATGTACTCGTGGTAGGTGGTGACGCCGTTGAACGTGGCCTCGAGGATCCACACGCCCGGGGCCGTCGTGGCCGGCAGCGGCGTCCACGCCCAGTACCAGTACGAGGCGGCGTAGTCACCGTCGCTGCTGCCGGTCCATGTCGTCGGCGCGGCACTGCCGCGGCGCAGCCGGTAGGTCGTCTGTGCGCCGAGGCGCTGGTCGCGGTAGTAGGCCGCCACGTAGAAATTGTCGATGCCGGGACGGAAGCGGTCGCTCAGGTTCGGCGTTTCCTGGCCGGGATTCGGGCAACCGGCCGTGAAATTCGGCGGTGCCGAGTGCGTGGCGAGCTTGTTGATCGCGCTGTCCCAGTACGCGCGCTGGCTCGCCCACAGGCTTTCGCCGGCGCGGCAGGTGCCGCTGTGCGGCTCGAAGATCGTCGCGCCGCCGGCATTCGAGCTGCGCAATTCGAAATGCAGGTGCGGGCCGGTCGAGAAGCCCGAGCTGCCGACGAGGCCGAGGTATTCGCCGGCGGTAACGCTCGCGCCGACCGCCTTCGTGGTCAGGCTGCCGATCTTCATGTGCCCGTACCAGGCCACGCTGCCGTCGGCGTGCTGCACGTACACGGCATTCCAGCTGTCGGAGTAGTTGTTCGCGCAGCTGCGGTCGTTCCAGCCGTCGATCTTCTGGATGATCGTGCCGGGCGCCGCGGCGACGATCTCGATGACCTGTGCATCCATCATGCGCCATGCGAACGGCCACAGGAAATAATCGATGCCGGGGTGGTTGTAGCCGCTCGACAGGTCGTACGAGCGCGTGCCGCACTGGTAGTCGAGCAGCTGGTTCGGGAATGCAGGATTCAGGTCGACGAAATTCGAGACGCCGTGATAATCGGGGTCGGTGTAGCCCGCACGCGCGCGCAACGGCCATTGCAGGCCGTTCACGCGCGCGGACGGATCGGGCGGCGGCAGCAGCCCTTCCGCCTGCAGGCGCCGCGCGCTCTGCTCGAGCTGGTATTCGAGGTTGGCCCGCAGGAACGGCGGCATGTCGTCGTGGGCGAGCTCGTGTCTCGCGAAACCGCGTCCACCCGTCGCATCGGCCGGCGGCATAGCGTCCTGTGCGATCGCCAGCGGGGCCAGCGCGACGAGCGTGAACGTCAGGCGGGCAAGTGCGCGTGCGGAGCGTGACGTCATGGCGGCATTCCTCGTGGGCAGCCTCCCGTCGCGGTGGCGCGCCACCGTTCGGCGGCGCTGCCAGCGGGCCCGGGGCCGGAGCGCGTGCACAGCCCCGGCAGGATAGTCCGTCCGACCGCGCTGCGGAATGCCGCAATTGCGCACAACGGCCGCCTCGCCGACAATCGGCGCCCCTTTTTCCGTCGCGCTCCGGCGCGCACCGCCGCAGGCCGCCGCTCCGTGTCCGATTTCTTCAACCGCCTTCCCGACTTCATCGGCAACCACCCGTTCCTCTCGTTCGGCTTCGTCGGCGTCGCGATCGCACTGGTCGTCAACGAGGTGGCGCGCCTGACGCGCGGCTACACCGCGCTCACCCCGGCCGGCCTGACCCAGCTCGTCAACCGCGACAACGCGCTGCTGTTCGACGTGTCGAGCATCCAGGACTACGAGAAGGGTCATATTCCCGGCGCGCGCCACGTCGCCCTCAGCCAGTTCGACCCCGAGAGCAAGGAGCTGGCCAAGGTGCGCGAGCTGCCCGTGGCCGTCGTCTGCCGCAGCGGCCAGACCTCCGGCGTGGCCGCGAAACGCCTGGTCAAGGCCGGCTTCACCCAGGTGTACGCCCTCGACGGCGGCGTGCGTGCCTGGACCGAGGCGCAGCTGCCGCTGGCCAAGGGCCGCGCGACCGGCTGATCCGCGCGCGTGGCCTTGCGCCGGCGCGTGCCGACCCCGATGTGTGCGGTCCGCCTGCGTGCGCAGGCTTTCGCGGCGTGGGATAATCCGCGTCCTTTTTCCCCGCTTTTTCCCGGAGCACCCGCAACATGGCAGAGAACACCCTCGCGAACGGCGCCGCCAACGGCGCGGTCGAGAACGTCGCGCAACTCAACCTGCAGAAGATCTACACGAAGGACCTCTCGTTCGAGGTGCCGAATGCCCCGCAGGTGTTCCAGTCGCAGGGCCAGCCGAACGTCGAGCTCAACCTCAGCCAGCGCGTCAACGTGCTCGCCGAGGCGGTCTTCGAGGTCGTCCTCAGCGTGACCGTGACCTGCAAGGTCGACGAGAGCACGGCTTATCTCGCCGAGGTCCACCAGGCCGGCATCTTCGGCGTCGCCGGTTTCGACCAGGCCGGCCAGGAAGCGGTGCTCGCCACGTATTGCCCGAACGTGCTGTTCCCGTATGTGCGCCAGGTCGTTTCCGACCTCGTCCAGGGCGGTGGTTTCCCGCCGCTGCTGCTGCAGCCGATCAACTTCGACGCGATCTACGCCGAGCAGATGCGCCGTCGCGCCGAAGCGCCGGCCGCGGGCCAGGCGCTCAATTCCTGATCCGATGAAGACGCCGTCGCCGGTCGCGGTGCTCGGCGCCGGCTCGTGGGGCACGGCGCTCGCCGTGCTCCTCGCCCGCAACGGCGTGCCGACCACGCTATGGGGGCGTTCGGCGCAGTCCGTGGTCGACATGGCCACGGCGCGCGCGAACACGCGCTACCTGCCTGAAATTCCGTTCCCCGACGCGCTGCAGGTCACCGGCGTGATCGAGGCCTGCGTGCGCGATGCCGCGATCGTGCTCGTCGCCGTACCGAGCCACGCGTTCCGCGAACTCGTCGACACGATCGCGCCGTGGGTCGCGCCCGATGCCGGCATCGCCTGGGCGACCAAGGGCTTCGACCCCGGCTCGGGCCGGTTCCTGCACGAACTCGTCGCCGAACGCCTGCCACGGCATCCGGGCGCGGTCGTCACCGGCCCCTCGTTCGCGCGCGAGGTCGCGCAGGGCCTGCCGACCGCGTTGACCGTGCATTCGGCCGATCCCGAGTTCGCCCAGCGCCTCGCCACCCTGCTGCATGCGCCGAATTTCCGCGCCTACACCGGCACCGACATGCTCGGCGCGGAACTGGGCGGCGCGATGAAGAACGTGCTCGCGGTCGCCACCGGCGTCGCCGACGGCATGCAGCTCGGCCTCAACGCGCGCGCCGGGCTCATCACGCGCGGCATGAACGAGATCCTGCGCCTCGGCACCGCACTCGGCGCGCGCGCCGAGACCCTCATGGGCCTGGCCGGCCTCGGCGACCTCGTGCTGACCTGCACGGGCGACCTTTCGCGCAACCGCCGCCTCGGCATCGCGCTCGGGCGTGGCGTGCCGCTGCCGCAGGCCGTCGCCGAGATCGGCCAGGTCGTCGAAAGCATCGTCACCGTCGACGAAGTCGTGCGTCTCGCCCGGCGCCACGGCATCGAACTGCCGATCGCCGAACAGGTGCAGCGCGTGCTGCACGAGGAGATCACGCCGGTCGAGGGCCTGCAGATCCTGATGGCGCGCGAGCAGAAGCCCGAATACCCGGAAGAAATCTGCGTCGTGCGTTGAGGCGCACCTGTCCTGTGTTCTCGGGACATCCTGCCGCTTGAGAAGACGCAGACGCCGCACAGGCCATTGCCTTGTGCTTCGCTTTCGGCCTTCCTATCCCCTTCAGTAGCGCCGAGGCGCGCAGCCGCCCGCCGGGGAAAGGCAAACTGTTCGAGGCCATGGATGGCCGAGTTGTTTGCCGGCCGGCGGGCGGCGAGCACCGCAGGGAACCGATCGGGCGCAGCCCGATCGGCGCGGATGCGGGGGAGCGTTTCTCTTGGTTACTTCTCTTTTCGCCAAAAGAGAAGTGACCCGCTCGCCGCCGAGGCGAGCGGAACCACCGAGCCGAAGCGACCGAGTGAAAGTGAAGCAGCAAGGTGATGTTCCCTCGCTCTCCAGGCTCGATGTCGTCGGGAAGCGCGAATGCTGCCGAACCGTTGAATCGCCATGCTCGCAGCAGATCGGTGCGGGTACTGCGTGCACGGGCTCCGTAGCGGTCGATCGACGCGCGTCGTTCACGCGCCGCCGTCGAACCCGGCCTGCCGCCACGCCTCGTAAGTGACCACGGCCACCGCATTCGACAGGTTGAGGCTGCGGTTGCCCGGCCGCATCGGGAGGCGCAGGCGCCGTGACGGATCGATCGCGTCGAGCACGTCGGCCGGCAGGCCGCTCGTTTCCGAACCGAACATGACCGCGTCGCCGTTGGCGTAGTGCACGCGGTCGTAGCGCACCTCGCCGCGAGTGGAGACCGCGAACAGGCGTCGCGGCGCGACCGCGTCGACGAACGCGGCGAGGTCGGCATGCACGCGCAGCGCGGTGAACTCGTGGTAGTCGAGGCCGGCGCGGCGCAGGCGTGCGTCGTCGAGTTCGAAGCCGAGCGGCGCGATCAGGTGCAGGCGCGCACCGGTGTTCGCGCTCAGGCGGATCACGTTGCCGGTGTTCGGCGGAATCTCGGGGCGGTGCAGGACGATGTCGAGCATGTCCCAAGCATGCCGCAAACCCGTGGCAATGCGCTGGCCGCGAACGCGCGCTTCAGCGCGGCAGCGTTTGCGTGCGCACGACGCGCCCGTGTTCGAGGTCGAGCACGCGCAGCCGGCGGGCCTCGCCGAAGTCGTAGATCCACTCCTCGCGGCGCGGGTCGCGCCAACTCTCGAGGCGCGGGCCCGGGCGCAGCACGATCGCATCGCGGCTGCGTCGGCGCTCGGCCGGCTCGCCGCAGCGCGCGACGAGTTCGGCGCTGCTCATGCCGGTGAAGTCGCGCTCGAACGGGCAACTCGCGCCGATCTCGTGGACGCCGTAGCCGAGCGACTCGATCCTGCGCAGCACGCCATCGACGAAGGTCAGCTGCTGCATCAGGGCGCGCGGTCCGAAGTTGAAGGTCCACGCACTCGACTCGACCTCGCGCTGGCGCTCGAACGGCTGGCCGCGGTCGAGCACCTCGATGCTCGTCCACGTCTCGACCCAGAACGGATCGCCGCAGCGCTCGCGCACCTGGAACTCGCGGTCGCCCTCGTCGACGAGACGGTTGCCGCAGCGAAGGGCCGCTTCGGACGCGGGCGCGGCGACGGCGAGCAGCACCGCGACGACGAGAAGCTTCATTGCGATGCGTCCATGGGGCGATCCAGTGTGCATCCGGATGTCGATGATCCGGCATTCCGACCCGCCTCGAAACCCCGCCGACTTCGCCGCGCGCCTCGCAGGCTTTCGTAGAGCCGAGCTTGCTCGGCTGAAGCGTCGCGGAGGTGCGAGGAGTAGCGCAGCAAGCTGCGCTCTACGCGAACCCCGCTTCCGCGGCCTGCAGGTTTTCGTAGAGCCGAGCTCGCTCGGCTGAAGCGTCGCGGACGTGCGGGGAGCAGCGCAGCAAGCTGCGCTCTACGCGAACGCCGCTTCCGCGGCCTGCAGGCTTTCGTGGAGCCGAGCTCGCTCGGCTGAAGCGTCGCGGAGGTGCGAGGAGCAGCGCAGCAAGCTGCGCTCTACGCGAACCCCGCTTCCGCGGCCTGCAGGCTTTCGTAAAGCCGAGCTCGCTCGGCTGAAGCGTCGCGGAGGTGCGGGGAGCAGCGCAGCAAGCTGCGCTCTACGGGAGCTCGGCTTCCGCGGCCTCGCGATCCGGTTCAACGATGAAATTCACCAGGTTCCCCACGCGCCAACGGCTTCACAACCCGTGGATGCCGGCGCGACTGCGCAGCAGTTCGGCGAGCACGTCGGGCGCGTAGTCGAACGAATCGTAGTAGAGGCGCTCCTCGGGCAAGCCGGCCTGCACGAACAGACGGCGTCCGGCGTCGATCAATGCCGGCGGACCGCTCATGTAGATGTCGAACGCCGACAGGTCGGCATGATCCTCGAGCACGGCTTCGTGGACGAGGCCGCTGCGCAGGCCGTCGGCGAAGCCGGCATCGCTGACGACCGCCTCGAAGCGGAACGTCGGCGATTGCGCCTGCCAGTGCTCGGGCAGTGCGCGCAGGTAAAGGTCCTCGGCGGCGCGCGCACCCCAGTACAGCGTGATCGGCCGGCGCGAACCGAGGTGCAGGAAGTGTTCGACGAGGGCCTTGACCGGCGCGAAGCCGGTGCCGCCGGCAACCATCAGGATCGGCCGCTCGCTGTCCTCGCGCGGAACGAAGGTGCCGAGCGGACCCTCGACAAGCAACGTGTCGCCGACCGCCAGCGAGGCGAACACGCGCCCGGTGAAGCCGCCGCCGGCGACGCGGCGCACGTGCAGTTCGATCGCATCGTCCTCGTGCGGCGCATTGGCGATCGAGAACGCGCGGCGCCGGCCGTCGTCGAGCAGCACATCGAGGTACTGGCCCGGCAGGCGGCGCATGCGCTCGCCACGCACGCCGATCAGGCGAAGGCGCGCGATGTCCGCGCCGAGCAGGACCTTGTCGACGAGGCGCAGGGTCATCACCCGCTTCGGGATGTCCGCGACCGAGGCGACCTCGCGCGCGGCGATCACGAGGTCGCCGCATGGCACGGCCTGGCAGAGCAGGATCTGGTGGCGCGCCTTCTCGCTGGCGTCGAGCGCGACCGGCGGATTGCGCGGATAGGTGCACTCGCCATCGAGCAGGGTCGCCTTGCAGCTGCCGCAGACGCCGGCCAGGCACGAGTACGGCAAGGCGAGCCAGGCGCGCTGCGCGGCGGCGAGGATCGATTCGCCGGCACGCACGCCGAAGCGTCGGCCACTGGCGGCGAGGGTGACGGTATGGACCACGGATGTTCCGCCGGTGAATGCCGATCGTGCCGGTCGATTGTGCCGAAAGCCCGGCGCCGCCGCGATCGACGCGGTCGCCGCGCAGCGCGCGCTATAGTGCCCATCCCTTCCGCCGCCGAGCGACCGATGTCGATCTGGAGCCAGGCGATCGATCTCGATCGCATCAACGCAAGCCGCCGCAACACGCTCGTCGAGCACCTCGACATCCGCATCACCGAGGTCGGCGACGACTGGCTGCGCGGCACGATGCCGGTCGATGCGCGCACGCACCAGCCGTTCGGCCTGCTGCACGGCGGCGCGTCGGTCGCGCTCGCCGAAACGCTCGGCAGCATGGCCGCCAACCTGACTCTCGATGGCGCGCGCGAGATGGCGGTCGGCCTCGACATCAATGCCAACCACGTGCGCGCGGTCACGAGTGGCCTCGTCACCGGTACCGCACGCGTGCTGCATCGCGGCCGCACGACCCAGGTCTGGGAGATCCGCATCGAGGACGAAGGCGGCCGACTGGTCTGCATCTCGCGCCTGACCATGGCCGTGGTGCCGCGCAAGGCCTGAGGCCTGCGCACCCCGATGGCGAAGTCCGCGCCTGCCGCGCCGTACGCGACGCTCGATCCCGACACCGTGCTCGACGCGGTCGCCGCCGCCGGCTTCGAGCCGGACGGTCGCCTGCTCGCGCTCGGCAGCTACGAGAACCGCGTCTACCAGGTCGGCCTAGAGGACGCGCGCCCGCTGGTCGCCAAGTTCTACCGGCCCGGGCGCTGGAGCGATGCGGCGATCGACGAGGAACATGCCTTCGCGCACGAGCTCGCCGCCGCCGAACTGCCGATGGTTGCACCGCTCGTCGTCGACGGGCGCAGCCTGTTCGAGCACGAGGGCTTCCGCTACGCGCTGTACCCGCGCCAGGGCGGACGCGCGCCCGAACTCGAGTCGGCCGACCACCTCGCCTGGATGGGACGCCTGCTCGCGCGCCTGCATGCGATCGGCGCGCGGCACGCGTTCCGAGCGCGGCCGGCGATCGACGTCGACGGCTTCGTGCGCGAGGCCGCGCGCAACGTGCTCGCTTCGGGCCTGCTGCCGCCGACGCTCGAGGCGCGCTACGGGCGCACGCTCGATGCGCTTGCGGCGATGCTCGACGAGCGCATCGCGGCGGTCGGCCCGGCTTCACGGCTGCGCCTGCACGGCGACTGCCACCTTGGCAACGTGCTGTGGACCGATGCCGGTCCGCATTTCGTCGACCTCGACGACGCGCGCATGGGTCCGGCCGTGCAGGACCTGTGGATGCTCGCGCCGACGCGCGAGGCGCTCGATGCGCTGCTCGAAGGCTATGCCGAGTTCCGCGATTTCGACTTCACCGAACTCGCCCTGATCGAGCCGCTGCGCCTGATGCGCCAGGTGCACTGGGCCGGCTGGGTCGCCGCGCGCTGGCACGACCCCGCGTTCCCGCTCGCGTTCCCGCAGGTCGGCGAGGCGCGCTGGTGGGAGCAGCACTGCAACGACCTCGACGAGGCCATCGACGCCTGACCGGTCCGGTGCGCGACACGTGCTCCAATGCAACCGCTACCGGGGTTCGGAGCTTGCTCCGCTGCTTTCGCTCCTTTCGGGCGCTTTAGCCGAGCGAGCTCGGCTCTACGACACCCCGCTTCGTAGAGCGGAGCTTGCTCCGCTGCTTTCGCTCCTTTCGGGCGCTTTAGCCGGGCGAGCTCGGCTCTACGACCCCCCGCTTCGTGGAGCGGAGCTTGCTCCGCTGCTTTCGCTCCTTTCGGGCGCTTTAGCCGAGCGAGCTCGGCTCTACGACACCCCGCTCCGTAGAGCTTGCTCCGCTGCCCTGACGGAACAGGAATGCCGATGCCGGGCTGAATGCCAGAACCCACCTGCCACGCTTGCGCCGCGCCCATGCCGCACTGCCGCATCGTTCCGGTACGATAGCGCACGATGGATGCTTCCGACGACCGCACGCTCGACACGCCGCGCCGCCGCGACTGGATGCGGCCGTTGCGCTATGCGGTACGCGGGCCGCTGCTCGCCCTGCACATCGCGCTGTCGCTGCCGCTGGCGATCCTAGCCCTGAATCCGTGGTTCGCGAAGATCCCGATCGGGCGGCGCCGCTTCGAGCACGTCATGATCAGCTGGTGGTCGGGGACGATGGTGCGCCTGTTCGGTTTCCGCATCCGCTGCTTCGGCACGCCGCTGCCGGGTGCGGTCATGTACGTGGCCAACCACATCTCGTGGCTCGACATCGAGCTCATGCACAGCCAGCGCGCGATCAGCTTCGTGGCCAAGAGCGAGATCGCGCGCTGGCCGCTGGTCGGCTGGCTGGCGACGCGCGCCGGCACGATCTACCACCAGCGTGGCAGCACGCATTCGATGTCGGCGGTGATGGAGCGCGTCGTCGAGCGCCTGCGCGCCGGGCGACCGGTCGGGCTGTTCCCCGAGGGCGGCACCGGCCGTGGCGACGAGGTGCGCACCTTCCATGCGCGCGTGTTCCAGGCCGCGATCGACGCCGAGGTGCCGGTGCAGCCGGTCGCGCTGCGCTACGGCCGCGACGGTCGCCAGGACCCCGAGGTGCCGTTCGCGCCGGGCGAGAGCTTCGCCGGCAATTTCTTCCGCCTGCTCGGCCAGCCGTCGATGGACGCCGAAGTGCACTTCCTCGAGCCGGTCGAGCGCACGCCCGACGCGCGCCGGCGCATGGCCGAGGAATCGCGGGCGCGCATCATGGCCGCGCTCGGCCACGTCGAGACGCGCAAGCGCCGCGAGGTCGTCGAGTGAACGCGGCCGACTATCGCCCGCCGCGCCTGCTGTGCAATGCGCACGTCCAGTCCGTGCTCGCCTCGAGCGGCGTGCGCCGGCTGCTGCGTACGCTGCGCGACGGCGGGCTGGTCGGCATCCTGCCCGATCAGGTGCCGGCCAATGGCGAAGGCGTGTGGGCGGATTTCTTCGGCCGCCCGGCCTACACGATGACGCTGGCGGCGCGTCTGACCGAGCATGCCGAAGGTCCGCTGATGGTGTTCGCCGAGCGGTTGCCGGACGGACAGGGTTTCCATCTGCACTTCCTGCCGCCCGAGGTGCCGGTCACCGGCGACACGCGGGCGCGCGTCGAGGCGATCAACCGCAGCGTCGAAGCGCTGGTGCGCCGCTATCCAGACCAGTACATCTGGGGTTACAAGCGCTACAAGTGCCCGCCCGGCGTGCAGCGGCCCGCGCTGTAGAATGCGCGCATGTTCGAAAATCCTTCGCCGCAGGCCATCGGCGCGCTGTTGCGGCGCGCGCGCACCGTGGCCGTCGTCGGCCTGTCCCCGAATGAAAACCGCCCGAGTCATCGAGTCGCGCGCGCCATGCAGGGCTTCGGCTGGCGCATCGTGCCGGTGCGACCGGCCGTGACCGAGGTGCTGGGCGAAACCGCCTACGCGTCGCTCGATGACATTCCCGAAGCGCTGCGGCGCGACATCGACCTGGTCGATGTGTTTCTGGCGCCGGAACGCGTCGGCCCGGTGGTCGACCGCGCCATTGCGCTCGGCCTGCCGGCCATCTGGCTGCAGGACGGCGTGATCGACGAAGCCGCCGCGCAGCGTGCGAAGGACGCCGGGCTCACCGTGGTGATGAATCGCTGCGTGTGGCGCGACTGGGTGCCGCTGGCGACCGAATGAAGGCGCACACGAAAGGACGCGCATGAAGCTGCGTTTTTCCAAGATGCACGGCCTGGGCAACGATTTCGTCGTCATCGATGCCATCCGCCAGCAGGTAGACCTGACGCCGGCGCGCGTGCGCTTCCTGGCCGACCGCCACTTCGGTGTCGGCTGCGACCAGCTGCTGCTGGTCGAGCGCGCGCAGCAGCCGGGCGTCGATTTCCGCTACCGCATCTTCAATGCCGACGGCGGCGAGGTCGAACAGTGCGGCAATGGCGCGCGCTGTTTCGTGCGCTTCGTGCTGGATCAGGGGCTGACCGACAGGCGGCAGATCCGCGTCGAAACGATGTCCGGCGTCATCACGCTGACCGCGGAAGACGACGGCGACATCACCGTGAACATGGGGGTGCCGGTGTTCGACCCGGCGCGCATCCCGTTCGATTCCGCCTCCGATGCCTTCGTGCAGCCGCTCGACGTGGCCGGTACGGCGGTGCCGATCACGGCCGTGTCGATGGGCAACCCGCACGCCGTGCAGGTGGTGGCCGACGTCGATGCCGCGCCGGTCGCGCAG
>JAFLDX010000083.1 GCA_017302215.1 Lysobacterales bacterium | reverse complement strand
ATGGCGGGCCGGCGGGTCGGGGTGCGTGCGGTCAGCCCGGCATTGTGCCGGCCGGCGCCGGCGCCTTCAATGCCGCGAGCTTCTGCCACAGGCGCGCAAGGTCGGCGCGCAGCACGGCATTCGTTTGCGCCGCGGCACTCGGGTGGGCGATCAGGACGATGTCGAAAGGCCCGAGCGCAGCGCGTTGTCGGCGGTAGCTTTCACGCACGACGCGCTTGATGCGGTTGCGGTCGACCGCGCGTTTGGAAACGCGCCGCGACACGGCCTGGCCGAGGCGACAGCCCGTGCGCCCGGTGGCGAGGACTTCGGCGGCGAAATGGCCTGAGCCGATGCGCCGCGAGCGGCCACGCAGCGCGGCGAACTCGGCGGGTTTGAGCAGGCGGGCGGAGCGCGGGTGGCGGCAGGACCGCATGGTCCCGCGCCGGAGGGCCTCAGACGGAAACGGCGAGGCGCTTGCGGCCCTTGGCGCGACGGGCATTGATCACCGCGCGTCCGCCGCGCGTCTTCATGCGGGCACGGAAGCCATGCGTGCGTGCGCGCTTGATGTTGCTCGGCTGGTAGGTGCGTTTGGTGGCCATGGACGTCGGCTGGCTGGGGAAAAAGGGTGCGAATCATAGGCGCGCGTGGCGCATCGCGTCAAGGCGGCGCGCTGGCGCCGCGCCGGCGCCCGCGGGTAGACTGCCATGTTCCGCCGCATGTCCGTGCTCGCGGACGTCCGCCTATCGGGAACGTGCACACCATGAGCGAGCTTTGGCGGCGCTGCCTCGAGCGTCTGGAAACCGAGTTCGGCGCCGAAGACGTCCATACCTACCTGAAGCCGTTGCAGGCGCGTGAGGGCGAGGACGGCCTGCGCTTGTTCGCGCCGAATGCCTACACGCTCGATGCCGTGCGCGAGCGCTTCCTCGCGCGCATCCGCGCGGTCATCGAATACCAGAACCGCGCGCCGGTCGACATCAGCCTCGAAGTGGGCGCAGCCGCACCGGCCAAGGCCGGGGCGCGCGGCGGCAAGGGCGGGTCGAAGCCGGCGGCGGCGATCGCCGCGCACAACCTCGACCCGTCCTACACTTTCGAGAGCTTCGTCGAAGGCAAGACCAATGAACTCGGCAAGGCCGCGGCGATGCAGGTCGCGATGAATCCGGGGCGTGCGTTCAACCCGCTGCTGCTCTATGGAGGCACCGGTCTCGGCAAGACCCACCTCATGCACGCGGCCGGGAACCTCATGCGCCGCAACAACCCCGACACCAAGGTGCTCTACCTGCGCTCGGAACAGTTCGTCGGCGCGATGATCGATGCCCTGCGCACGAAGAACATGGACGAGTTCAAGCGCCGCTTCCGCACGGTCGATGCGCTGCTGATCGACGACATCCAGTTCTTCGCCGGCAAGAACACGACGCAAGAGGAGTTCTTCCACACGTTCAACGCCCTGTTCGACGGCAAGCAGCAGATCATCCTGACCTGCGACCGCTTTCCGAAGGAGGTCGAGAACCTCGAGCCGCGCCTGAAGTCACGCCTCGGCTGGGGCCTGTCGGTGGCGATCGAACCGCCCGACTTCGAGACGCGCGCGGCGATCCTGCTCAGCAAGGCGGCAGGCAAGGGCGTCAACCTGCCCGAGGATGTCGCGTTCCTGATCGCCAAGCGCATGCGTTCGAACGTGCGCGACCTCGAGGGTGCCCTCAACACGCTGATCGCGCGCTCGAATCTCGGCGGACGCACGGTCGATGTCGCGTTCGCCCAGGAAACCCTGCGCGACCTGCTGACCGTGCACGCGCAGGCGATCACGATCCCGAACATCCAGAAGGTCGTCGCCGACTACTACCAGCTGCGCGTCGCCGACCTGCTTGCCAAGCGTCGCAGCCGCTCGGTCGCGCGCCCGCGCCAGATCGCGATGTCGCTCGCCAAGGAGCTGACCGAGCACAGCCTGCCCGAGATCGGCGACCAGTTCGGCGGACGCGACCATACAACCGTCCTGCACGCCTGCCGCACGGTCAAGGCGTTGCGCGAGACCGACGGCAAGCTGCACCAGGACTGGGACAAGCTGTTGCGTACGCTGACCGGCTGAAGCCTGTGGACAAGCTGGGGGACGTTTCTGTGGTTAGAATTATCCACAGTCGATGCACACCCGGCGGGTCCACTTTCCCACGCCGCTCGCATCGACCAAGCAATTGATATAAAAGAAAAATTCTCCAGAAGGGCAGTTGTCCACGGCACCAGCTACCACTGAACATTCCAACAAGACAAACCAGAAGACAGGAAGGGACCAGAACATGCGCTTCAGTCTGCAACGCGAAGCCCTGCTGAAACCGCTGCAACAGGTCGTGGGTGTGGTCGAACGCCGGCAGACCTTGCCGGTCCTTTCCAATCTGCTGGTCCAGGTCGGCGCCGAGGGGGTTTCGTTCACCGGCACCGATCTCGAGGTCGAGATGATCGCGCGCGCGCAGGCCGACGATCTGGTTGATGGCGAGGTCACGATCCCGGCGCGCAAGCTGTTCGACATCTGCAGGGCCTTGCCCGATGGGGTGCGCGTCAAGGTCGAGCGCAACGGGGAACGCGTCGCGGTCAGCGCCGGGCGCAGCCGCTTCACCCTGGCTACCCTGCCTGCGAGCGAATTCCCGGTGATCGAGAGCATCGACCTCGTCGAGCGCGTGACCCTGCCGGAAGCGACGCTGAAGGACCTGATGGGGCGCACCGCGTTCGCGATGGCGCACCAGGACGTGCGTTACTACCTCAACGGCCTGTTGCTCGACCTTCGCGAGCAGAGCCTGCGCTGC
The DNA here is from genome assembly GCA_017302215.1 of Lysobacterales bacterium. GTDB lineage: Bacteria > Pseudomonadota > Gammaproteobacteria > Xanthomonadales > Rhodanobacteraceae > Dokdonella. Next base: position 11,398 of record JAFLDX010000083.1, on the reverse strand, counting down.
GTCGCCACCGACGGCCACCGCCTGGCGATGGCCGAGACCAGGCTCGAAGCCGAAGTGACCGCGCGTCGGCAGATCATCATTCCGCGCAAGGGCGTGCTCGAGCTGCAGAGCCTGTTCGAGGCCGGTGACGGCACGGTCGACCTCGAGTTCGGGCGCAATCACCTGCGCTTGCGGCGCGGCGGCGTGACCTTCACCTCGAAGCTGATCGACGGGCGCTTCCCGGACTACGAGGCGGTCATTCCGATCGGTGCCGACAAGGACGTGCGCGTGGGCCGCGAAGACCTGCGCTCGGCCCTGCAACGCGCGGCGATCCTGTCGAACGAGAAGTACCGCGGCGTCAAGCTCGAAGTCAGCCCGAACAAGCTGCGCATCGTCGCCCACAATCCCGAGCAGGAAGAGGCGGTCGAGGAGGTCGAGGCGCGAACCGGTGTCGCCGAACTCGGCGTCGGCTTCAACGTCAATTACCTGATGGATGCGCTGGCCGCGCTGGCCGGTGACGAGATCCTGCTCAGCCTGCGCGATGCACAGTCGAGCTGCCTGCTGCGCAAGGTCGATTCGGATGACACGCGCCACGTGATCATGCCGTTGCGCCTTTGATGCCGATGTACCGATCGACCATCCGGGCCCGCGCTTCGATCGATGCGCGGGCCCTTTTTTTGGCGTCCATCTCGGCGTGTCGCGCGGGATGCGCATGCGCCTGACCGAGTTGCGCGTCGAGCGCCTTCGTTGCATCGACAGGCTCGAGGTCGAGGTGCCGCCGGGCTGGTCGGCGTTCATCGGTCCGAACGGGGCCGGCAAGACCAGCCTGCTCGAGGCGGTCTACCTGCTTTCGCACGGGCGTTCGTTCCGTGGCGGGACGCGCGACGCGCTGAGCACGATCGGCAGCGGCGGGTTCTCGGTATTCGGACGATTCCGGCATGCCGACGGGCGCGAGCACCGCCTCGGTCTCGCCCGCCAGGGCGGTCGGCTCGAGGCGCGCATCGATGGCGAGACGGCCGCGCTCGGTTCGCTGGTCGGGGCGTGTGCCGTGGTGTGCTTCGAGCCCGGCTCGCACGAACTCGTCGACGGCGCGTCGGAGGGCCGGCGTAGCCACCTCGACTGGGGAGTGTTCCACGTGGAACACGGCTTCCTGCGTGAGTGGAGGCGCTACCAGCGCGCCCTGCGCCAGCGCAATGCCGCCTTGCGCGAAGGGGCCGGCGACGACGCGCTCGCGCCGTGGGAAAACGAGATGGCCGCACCGGGCGAAAGCCTGGATCGCCAGCGCCGAGCCTACATCGACCGGCTGCGCCCGATACTCGCGAAGACCCTGGCCGATTTCGTCCCGGAGCTCGGCACAGCGAACCTGCTGTTCGAGCGCGGCTGGCCGGAGGATCGGGATCTGGCGCAGGCTCTGGCCGAGGGGCGACAGCGCGATCGCGATCGTGGGCACACCCGTCGCGGGCCGCATCGGGCCGACTGGACGATCGGCTTCGAGCATGCGCCGCGTCGCGAGCACCTGTCGCGCGGGCAGGCAAAGCTGTGTGCGCTGGCCTTCATCCTCGCCCAGGCTTCACTGCACGCGGGGGCACTTGGAGACTGGCCGGTGCTGTGCTTCGACGACCTCGCCTCCGAGCTCGACGAGGAACACCAGCAACGCGTGCTCGCGGTCGCGCGCGCCAGCGGCGCCCAGGTCCTGTTGTCGGGAACGGCGCTGCCGTCGGCGCTGGCCGGCCCGGCCACCGAGCTCAGCGTGTTCCACGTGGAACAGGGACGACTGCGCGCGCTGCTATAATGCCGCGTTGCCTTTCCGCATCCTCGGCACCGCGCGATCCGCGCGCCGCGCCGCCACGGGAGCCCCATGAGCGAGCAGTACGATTCGAGCAAGATCAAGGTCCTGAAGGGCCTCGAAGCGGTGCGCAAGCGCCCCGGCATGTACATCGGCGACACCGACGACGGCACCGGCCTGCACCACATGGTCTTCGAGGTCGTCGACAACTCGATCGACGAGGCGCTGGCCGGTTACGCGAACGAAGTGCTCGTCACGATCCACACCGACGGCTCGGTCAGCGTCGTCGACAACGGCCGCGGCATTCCGGTCGGCATGCACGAGGAGGGCCGGTCGTCGGCCGAGATCGTGATGACCGTGCTGCATGCCGGCGGCAAGTTCGACGACAACAGTTACAAGGTCTCGGGCGGCCTGCACGGCGTCGGCGTGTCGGTGGTCAATGCGCTGTCCGACCACCTGTGGCTCACGATCCATCGCGAAGGTTTCGAGCACCAGCAGGAGTACAAGCTCGGCGAACCGCTGTACCCGCTGAAGCAGGGCGCGCCGTCGACCCGCACCGGCACGACCGTGCGCTTCCTGCCGAGCCCGACGATCTTCTCCGACGTCGAGTTCCACTACGACATCCTGGCCCGCCGCCTGCGCGAGCTGTCGTTCCTCAATTCGGGCGTGCGCATCGAGTTGCGCGACGAGCGCAGCGAGCGTCACGATGTCTTCGAGTACGCCGGCGGCATCCGCTCGTTCGTCGAGCATCTCGCCCACCTGAAGACGCCACTGCACGAGCGGGTGGTCTATTTCAGCCTGCAGAACGACGCGATCACGGTTGAAGCGGCGCTGCAATGGACTGATTCCTATCAGGAAACCTGTTTCTGCTACACGAACAACATTCCCCAGAAGGACGGCGGCACGCATCTCGCCGGCCTGCGCGCGGGGCTCACGCGCACGCTGTCGAACTACATCGAGAAGGCCGGACTCCAGAAGACCGCGAAAGTCGCGTTCTCGGGTGACGACATGCGCGAGGGCCTCATCGTCGTCCTGTCGGTGAAGATGCCCGACCCGAAGTTCTCGTCGCAGACCAAGGACAAGCTCGTCTCGAGCGAGATCAAGGGCATCGTCGAGTCGGCCGTCAACGAGAAGCTCGAGGAATTCCTGCTCGAGAATCCGCACGAGGCGCGTGCGATCGCGGCCAAGGTCGTCGATGCGGCGCGCGCGCGCGAGGCGGCGCGCAAGGCGCGCGAGATGACACGGCGCAAGGGCGCGCTCGACATCGCCGGCCTGCCCGGCAAGCTCGCCGACTGCCAGGAAAAGGATCCGGCGCTCAGTGAACTGTTCATCGTCGAGGGCGACTCGGCCGGCGGCTCGGCCAAGCAGGGCAGGAACCGCAAGACCCAGGCGATCCTGCCGCTCAAGGGCAAGATCCTCAATGTCGAGCGTGCGCGCTTCGACCGCATGCTCGGTTCGGCCGAGATCGGCACCCTCATCACCGCGCTCGGCACCGGCATCGGCAAGGACGAGTACAACGTCGACAAGCTGCGCTACCACCGCATCATCATCATGACCGACGCGGACGTCGACGGCTCGCACATCCGCACCTTGCTGCTGACGTTCTTCTACCGGCAGATGCCCGAGCTGATCGAGCGCGGCCACGTCTACATCGGCCAGCCGCCGCTGTACAAGCTCAAGCAGGGCAAGCAGGAGCTCTACCTCAAGGACGACGCGGCGCTCAACGCCTACCTGATCGCCAACGCCGTGGATGGCGCCGAACTGGCCTATGCCCCCGATGCGCCGCCGCTCAGTGGAGCCGGACTCGAGACGCTGCTCGCCGACTACCAGGCTGCACTCGACCAGATCGATCGCCTCGGCGCGCGTCAGGACGGTGCGTTGTTGCGCGCGCTGCTCGACCTGCCGCCACCGGCTCCGGAGCAGTGGACCGACGCGTCGGTGGTCGAGGCCTGGTCGACGCGCGTGCTCGGACAACTGAACGGACGAGGGCCCGGGCAGGCTCGCTATCGCCTGCAGGTGCGCGCGGCGACAGCCGACCATCCGCCCGCGCTGGTCGTCGAACGCGACCAGCACGGCACGACATCGACCCAGGTGCTGCCGGCCAACTTCTTCCTCGGCACCGAGTTCCGCCCGATCGCCGAGGCCGCCCGGCAGATGGACGGCCTGATCCAGCCCGGCGCGCGCGTGGCGCGTGGGAACCGCAGCCTGGCCGTGACCGGCGGCGTCGCGCAGGCGTATGCCTGGTTGCTCGACGAAGCCAAGCGGGGCCGCGCGATCCAGCGCTTCAAGGGTCTCGGCGAGATGAATCCGGAGCAACTTTGGGAGACCACGGTGAATCCGGAGACGCGGCGCCTGCTGCAGGTCAGCATCGAGGATGCGGTGGCGGCCGACCAGATCTTCTCGACCCTGATGGGTGACGTGGTCGAACCGCGACGCGACTTCATCGAACAGAACGCCTTGCGCGTCGGCAACCTCGACGTCTGACCGCGGCGGCGGGGCATCCCGCGGTCGTTCCACGCGCGCTGATAACAATTATACTTTTACAAAATGTCTTTTGCTGGGGTGCGGCAAACCGGCACCGTCCGAGCGTGTCGAGGGCGCCTGAATGCAGCGTTCGGAACGGTCATGCGCGCGCTTGTGCTGGCGGGCGCCGGGGCGGTACGCTCGGACGACATGGCAACGTCCGCGCGCGGTCGCCGCGGATCCCACGTACCCCACGCCAGAGGTGTCCACCATGAATTTCCCCGGGCTTGCGCGAACCGTTCTTTGCGCGTCCGCGCTGCTGCTGTCCGGCGCGGCGTTCGCCGCGAAGAAGGAGAAGGTCGAGAACGAATTTCCGAACGCGACGCGCGCCGAACCGAAGGTCGGCATGTCCGAGCGCGAGCAGCGCGAACTCATGAAGGCGACCGACCTCGTCAACGACGGCAAGGGCAGCGAGGCGTTGCCGATCATCGACAAGGTCCTGTCGGGATCGAAACTCGGCAAGTACGCCGAAGCCTACGCGCTGCAGCTCAAGGGGCGCGCGTACTGGGACGAGGACAAGTCGGCCGAGGCGCTGGCCGCGACCACGAAGGCGATCGAGCTCGACTCGCTGCCGAATGCGCAGCATTTCGGCCTGATCTACCAGGTTGCGCAGATGCACGTGCAGGACGAGAAGTACGCCGACGCGCTGACCTGGCTTGAGCGTTGGGAGAAGGAAGCCGGCAAGACGACGGCCGACGAGCTCGCCCTGAAGGGCAACGTCCTCTATCGGCTCGAGCGCTACAAGGACGCGATCCCGGTCATGAAGCAGGCGATCGCCGCGAGCGACAAGCCGAACGACAGCTGGAACCAGATCCTGATGGCCTGCTACTTCGAGCTCGACCAGTACGACGAGGCCGCCGCGTTGATCCAGCAACAGCTGGCCAAGAGCCCGAACGACTTCAAGCTCATGAAGCAGCTGGCCACGGTCTACGTCAACGGCGACAAGTACCCGCAGGCGATCGAGGTGCTCAGCAAGGCGCGTGCACAGGGCCTGATCACGTCCCCTGACGATTATTTGCAGTTGGCGAAACTCTACGCGAACGCCGACAAGCCGAAGGAAGCGGTCGAGACGCTGCGCGACGGCACCACCAAGGGCATCGTCAAGCCGACCGTCGATGCACTGCGCCTCGAAGGCGATCTGTGCTCGCAGTACGACGACGACGCCTGCGCGATCGCGGCGTACCAGAAGGCCTCGCCGCTCGCCACCGACGGCAATGTCGACTATCAACTCGGCTATCTCCTGTATTACGCGGATCGTGGTGCGGAGGCGAAGGAAGCATTCACGCGCGCGATCAGCAAGGGTGGGCTGCGCCAGGAAGGCGAGGCCTATGTGCTGCGCGGTGACGTGCTGAGCGAGGCCGGCGACTCGGCCGGAGCGATGGCCGACTGGCGCAAGGCGGCGACATTTCCGTCGGCCAAGGTCATGGCCGATCAGCGCATCAAGGCCGCGAGCACGGGCGTCAAGCTCAAGCGCACAACGAAAAAGTAACCCGGTCGGGAGGGCCGTCGGTGCACCCGCAAGGGCGCATCCGACGCCCTTGTCGGAACGGGCGCCGGTGTTGTACCGTGCCGAGCCCCGCATTCCCGCTTCACGGCCTTCAGGGTCCGTGCGGTTTCCTCCGGATCGCCCGCAAGAGCAACCATTGCTTGGTCGACACTGATGGCTGACACCTACCAACCCGAAAGCGATTCGTTCAACTGGCGCCGCGTGTGGGCGTTGGCCGGCGCGTTCACCGTGCATGTCTTTGCGCTCGGCCTGCTCGCCACGCCGGTCGCGCCGCCGCCACCGAAGGAAAAGGCTGTCGACAACAAGGTCACGGTCGAATTCATCGAGCCGCCGCCGCCCCCCCCGCCGCCGCCGCCGCCGCCGCCGGAGCCGCCGAAGAAGCCGCCGCCGAAGGTGATCGAGAAGGTCAAGCCACCACCGACTCCGCCCCCGGAGCCGCCGCCCCCGGTCATCGTCGAGGAAGCCTCGCCGATGGCGGTGGCCGCGCCGCCGCCGGCGCCGCCGGCGCCTCCCGCGCCGCCGGTCGACATCGCGCCGAGCGAGAACATCAGCTACCGTAAGCTGCGTCCACCGAAGTACCCGCCGCAGGCGATCCGCCAGCAGCAACAGGGCAAGGTGATGCTGAAGGTGCTGGTCGGCCTCGACGGTACGCCGGAAGAAATCACCGTGGAGAAGTCGAGTGGTTCGCGCCTGCTCGATCAGGCCGCGATTGCAGCGGTCAAGACCTGGGTGTTCAATGCGGGCATGAAGGACGGCAAGCCGAGTCGCGGCTACGCCCTCGTGCCGATCGAATTCAACCTCAACCAGTAGCACTCATCGTAGGGTAGGGCCATGCAGCAAGACGCCTCTTCAGCTTCTCTTCCGCCGCCGGGCGGCGGCAACAATGCCCAGGCGATGTCGCAGATGGGCTTTGACCATCTGATCCACAACTTCGACGTCGTCGGCTGGGTGGTCTTCATCACCCTCGTGCTGATGTCGGTGCTGTCGATCTACTTCATCATCTTCAACCTGATCCGCAACACGATGGTGCGCTCGCGCATGGATCGCGTGATCCATACGTTCTGGGAAACGCCGTCGGCGCAGGAAGCCATCCGCTTCCTCGAGGAGCAGCCGAAGTCCGAGCCGTTCTCGAAGATCGCGCTCGACGCGGCGATCGCGGCGCAGCACCACTCGCGCCACGAGGGCAGCCGCCTCGTCGAGGCACTGAACCGCTCCGAGTTCATCGACCGTTCGCTGCGTCAGGCCGTTGCCCGCGAGAGCATGCGCCTCGAAGGCGGCCTCACCGTGCTCGCCACGGTCGGTTCGACCGCGCCGTTCGTCGGCCTGCTCGGCACCGTCTGGGGCATCTACCACGCCCTGATCAAGATCGCCTCGAGCGGCCAGGCCTCGATGGAAGCGGTCGCCGGTCCGGTCGGCGAAGCGCTGATCATGACCGCGGTCGGCCTGTTCGTCGCGATCCCGGCCGTGCTCGCGTACAACTTCTACGTGCGCAGCAACCGCCTGATCTACGCCCGGTTCGATGAATTCGCGCACGACCTGCACGACTTCTTCGCGATCGGTTCGCGCGTCGACGCCAACGCACCCGCGGCACCCGCAGCCGCAAGGAAGTAAGCCATGGCTTTCTCGTCCAATTCGGGTGGCGGCCCGATGGCGGAAATCAACGTCACGCCGCTCGTCGACGTGATGCTGGTGCTGCTGATCATCTTCATGATCACGGCGCCGTTGATGACGCACAAGATCCGCATCGACCTGCCGCAGGCGAATCCGAACGTCCAGGAAACCAATCCGCCCGAACCGATCGACCTCGCGGTGAAGGAAAGCGGCGACCTGTTCTGGAACGACGAGCCGATCACCGAAGCGATGCTGTCGGCACAGCTGCGCGTCGCGGCGCAGAAGAATCCGCAGCCCGAGCTGCAGATCCGCGCCGAGAAGACGACGCAGTACCAGCTCATCGCGACGGTCATGGCCAATGCCAAGAGTGCCGGCATGGTCAAGATCGGCTTCATCACGGCGCAGGCGGGGCAGTAAGCCGCCGTACGCGCTGCCTTGCGACACCCGGAACGGCGCCGCTCACGCGGCGCCGTTTTCGTTTGCACCTGGCCGAGCGGCCGGCGTAGGCTGCCGGTGTCGCGCGGCATCGCGCGACCGGTCCCGCAAGGGGCTCCGAAGACGCGTCGCCAGCCTGACCCATCGGGAGGTTCGCATGTCCTTCGCCTCGATCCGCTCGACCCGCGCCACGCCGCTCGTCGAGATCAACATCACCCCGCTGGTCGACGTCCTGCTGACCGTGCTGATCATCTTCATGATCGCCGCGCCGGTGGTCACGAAGAAGATCGTGCTGCCGTTGAGCGGCAGCGACAGCGAAGCGACCGAGGCACGCGTGCTCGGCGTCAGCATCGACGAGTTCGGCCAGTTGCGCCTCGACGACCGTGCGGTGTCGCTGCGCGAGCTCGACACCGAGGTCGGCCTCGCCGGTGCGCAGGCACGCGTGCGCATGGAGCTGCGCCCGCGGGCGCAGACGCCTTACGACGATGTCGCCAAGGTGCTCGCACTGGCGCGTCGCCACGAGGTCTCGGACCTGCGCGTCGAATCGGCACCCGCGCGCTGATCGACGCCACCGCGATCGCCCTGGGCGATCAGGCCTGGCCGGCGAGGATCGCGAGATAGCGACGGACGGTTGCGTCGAGGCCTTCGAGGATCGCTTCGGCGAACAGCGCGTGGCCGATCGACACCTCGTCGAGGAACGGAATCGCGGCAGCGAGGCGGCCGAGGTTGCGCTGGTCGAGATCGTGCCCCGCATTGACGCCGAGGCCGCAGGCACGCGCGTCGTTCGCGGTGGCGATGCAGGCAGCGAGCTCGCGCGCGCCGTCCGCGCGCGCATGTGCGGCGGCATAGGGACCGGTGTAGATCTCGATGCGATCGGCGCCGAGCGCGGCGAGGCGTTCGAGACGGCGCGTGCCGGCGTCGACGAAGACGCTGACGCGACAGCCGACCGCCTTGAACGCGTCGATGGCGCTGGCGAGACGACCGCTGTCGGCGTCGAGATCGAAACCGTGATCGGACGTGATCTGGCCGTCGCCGTCGGGCACGAAGGTGACCTGCGCGGGCCGCGTCGCGCGCGCCAGCGCGAGCAAGCCTTGATGGTCGCCGCGCGCGGCGGCGAACGGATTGCCCTCGATGTTGTACTCGGCTGCACCGACGACCTCGGCGATGCGCGCCACGTCGTCGTTGCGGATGTGTCGCTGGTCCGGACGCGGGTGCACCGTGATGCCGTGGCACCCGGCGGCGAGCGCGACGCGCGCGTAGGCGGCGGGGTCCGGATCGCGACCGCCGCGCGAGTTGCGCAGCACGGCCACCTTGTTGACGTTGACGCTGAGCTTGATCACCGGAGCACGGCCTCGCCGGAGCGGATGTCGAGCCTAGCCGAATGCGCGTCGATCGACGACACGCTCACGGGCAGGGCTCGGCGGCAACGCGCCAGACCAGTGGATCCCAATAGGCACCGTCGACCCATTCGGTGCGTCGCTCGGGATGCAGCCGGGCCGCGACGAAGTGGGTCGTGCCGGCCTCCACGTGCACGACCAGCGACTTGTAGCGCGGTTGCTGGTTGCGCAGGCGATCGTTGAAGCCGAGATAGCGGCTCTCGATGTGTTCGCCGAGCTCGAGCACGTGCTCGCCGGCCGGCAGGCGGAACGAGGTCTGTTCGCCGATGCCGGCGCTGCGTCCGTCGATGCGGTTGAGCGTGACCGCGTGCAGGCCCTGCTGGCGCGGTGCAACGTCGACGATGCTGATGCGCCCGCAGCCCTCGTCCGCGGCCGGTGTCGGTGTCGGTGTCGGTGTCGGTGTCGGTGTCGGCGTGGCGGGGTCGCCGAGGACGAGCCGGAAGGCCGGCAACCGCGAGCGTGCGACCGGGCCGTGCAGGCGCAGATCGCGCTCGCCGCGGCGCACCTCGAACACGAGCTCGGCGCCTTCGCCGAGCGCATCGAGCGCCTCGCGCAGGCGCACCGCGGCCAGCGCGCCACCGCCGGAATGGCCGCCGAGCCCGGCGAGCACGGTACCGTTGACGGCCGTGATGACGTCGCCGGTGCGCAGACCCATGCGTTCGGCGCTGCCACCGGGTGTCGTGCCGAGCACGTGCAGGCCGTCGCGCGCCTGTTCCGCGCCCGTGCTGTCGACCAGCACGCCGAGGTTGGCCACCTGCCGGGCCGGCTCCTCGAGCACGAGCTCGACGCGCTCGGGTGCCGTCGCGCCGAACGCGCCGGACTGCGCGAGATCGAGCAGCAGCACGCGCAGCTCGTCGCGCAGGCGCTGTTCGGCCGCGCGGGGCTCCGCGGCCGCCACCGTCGTGGCCGCCAGCGCGATCGCGGCCGCCGTCATCGCCCGCTGCAGGCGTGGACCGGTCATCATGAGTGACATCCTGCGCGGTTCACAGGCGGGTGACCACGCGCATCGGCGAGTCGTCGCGCGCAATGAGGTCGTCGAGTGCCTCGATGCGCTGCTTCCACAGCGGCGCGAGTTCGGCATCGCCCGCGCCGCGGTCGTAGGCGGCCTGCAGGCGGTCGTCGATGCCGAGCAGGCGTGCGTGCAGTCGCGTATCGCCGGCCGCGTGAGCGCGCGCGAGCCATTCGCGCTCGAGCGCCTGCGAACGTCGCTGCCACGAAGCGAGGTCCTCGTCGTTGCGCTGACCGGTCCCGCGCGGCAGCACGACCACCGCCACGAGCGCCGCGGCCAACCCGGCCGACAGCCAGCGCCAGGCGGCACGACGCTCGCGCATCTGCCGCTGGTGCGCGGCGTCGATGCGCGCCCACAGGCCCGGATCCGGGTCGAACTGCGGAAGGTGCGACAGCAGCTCGCGCCGGCGCAGGGCATCGGTGTCAAACGGCATCATTCGTCTCCGCGCGGTCGCCCGCTTCGTTCATCATCCCGTCGAGGCGCTTCAGCGCCCGAGCGAGGATCGATTTCGAGTAGCTCTCGCTCTGGCCGAACATCTGCGCGAGCTCCCTGTGCGTGTATCCCTCGAGTTCGTGCAGCACGAGCACGGCGCGCGCGCGCGCCGGCAGGCGCCGCAGCAGCAACCATGCATCGGCCGCGCTCTCGCCGCCGCCGCCATCGGTCATCGTCGCCAGCACCGACTCGAAATCCTCGTCGGTGAAGCGCCGGTTGCGGCGCAGGACGTCGATCGTCGCGTTGGCGGTCATGCGCTTGAGCCAGGCGCCGAACGGTGCATCTGCGCGAAAGTCGCGAATCGTCGACAGCACGCGCACGAACACGTCCTGGACCACGTCCTCGGCCGCCGCGCGCTCGCCGAGCACGCGCATCGCCAGGGTGTAGCAGGCGCGCGAGTAGCGCGCGTACAGGGCCTCGAGGACCGCTCGATCGCCGCGCCGGGCGCGGGCCAGGGACACCGCATCCAGTTCCTGGCCGAAGCCGCTGCTCACGCGCGTCGGAGTTCCATCGGCAGCCACGGGTCAGGGACGGATGACAGGGCTCGATCGTCGCACGCGGCGCGGCGCGTTCAATGGCGGGCGCCGACCACGAGGCGCGTCTCGCGGACGTTCGCGAGCGGCACGGCCACCTCGGCGCTGCCGCTGGCGACGCGTACG
>JAFLDX010000082.1 GCA_017302215.1 Lysobacterales bacterium | reverse complement strand
GGCTCGGCCAGGTGCGCGCCGGGCAGGTGGCCGTGGCGCGAGACCGCCGTGATGTGCGCGTCGGGCCAGTCGCGCATGGCCTCGAGGACGACATCGACGGCGGTCAGGCCGGTGCCGATGATGACGATGCGTCGCGGCGTGCGCGCACGCCGGGCCGGCTGCCATGCATCGACGACGACGTTGCCGCTGTCGAGCGCACGAGCGGCGATCTCGGGCAAGGCGGTCGGCGGCAACGCGCCGATCGCGAGCACGGCCTCGTCGACGCGCGTGCGCGTGCCGTCCTCGGCCTCGACGACGAGGCCGCGCGGGCCGCGCTGCAGTGCTGTTGCCATGGTCGAATGGATGTCGATGCGCTGCCCGCGCGCATGCGCGCCATCGACCAGGTCGGCCAGGGCGCGCTCGACGTAGTCGCCGAACCAGGCGCGCGGCAGGAAGTCGGTCGGCTTCGCATGCGGTACGCGCGCGGCCACGTCGCGGAAGAACGCGCCGCCGTCGTCGGCGAACAGGCCCATCGCCGCGGCGCGCACGTTCAACACGTGGTGGTCGGCCGTGCTCGCATAGGCGACGCCACGCCCGCGCATGCCGTGACCGGCGAACCAGTGGATCGCGACATGCCGACCGCGCGGGTGGCGCAGGATCTCGCCGACGACGGCAGCGGCGGCTGCGCCGCCGCCGATGATGGCCACGTGTCTCATCGATGCTTCCCCCGGAGCTGCGCGGCATGCACCGCTGCGATCAGATCATCACGGCATCGATGCCGGCGCGCCGACGCGTCGGCGTGGCGCGACCGAGCGTGCCGGTGTGGAACGTCGAGTACCCGTCGAGCACGCCACCGTACACGTGCAGCGACAACGCCGGACGTTGCGCGGACAGGTTGCGGCAGGCGTGCACGTAGTCTTCGTGCGTGAACGCCGTGGCATCGCCGATGCCGAGGATCAGCGTGCGCTCGTGTTCGAGGCTGGCTTCGCCGTCGTGGTCGTTCTTGCGGAACTCCTCGATCGCCAGCGCGCCTTCGAGCACGAGTTCGATGCCCCACAGGCCGTCGTGGTCGTGCAGCGGCGTGCGGTGGCCCGGTGGCCATGCAATCAACAGCGCGGTCCAGCCGTGCACGGCGCTGCCGCCGATCAGATGGCGACGATAGCGCTGCCCCCGATCGTGCCGGGCCAGTCGAGCCGCATCCGGGCAGCCCGGCAACCAGGGCAGGTCGGAAAGCGCATCGCGCAGGGCCTCGATGTCGTGCCCAAGCGCGGTGCGCGGCAGCCTGCCGAGCCGCTCGCGGGCGGCGGCGAGCCATCCGGCGTCGGCCGGCAGCGGCGTGGGGTCGGTGGTCCGCATCGGTGTCTCGGGTGCCTGAGCCTGACGGCGATCAGAGCATGCCGTCCGTTAGGTCGATGCTAAGGCCGGCTGTAGGCACCGGCACGCGGTGGCCTGTCGACATGCCGCATCGGCATGAGTCCGGCCGGGAATCCGCGTCCTGGGCGGTCCGCTCCAGCGGAGGTTACGGGGCGCGCCCTGATCGGCTAGGCTGCGCGACCCCTCGATGGAGCAGTCGACCGATGACCCTCAAAGCCACGATCACCACCTCGCGCGGCCCGATCCACCTCAACCTGTTCGACGACAAAACCCCGGTGACGGTCGCGAACTTCGTCAACCTGGCCCGGCGCGGGTACTACGACGGCCTCAACTTCCATCGCGTGATCCCGGATTTCATGATCCAGGGCGGCTGCCCGACCGGCACCGGCACGGGGGGGCCCGGCTACCGCTTCAACGACGAGATCGTGCCGAGCCTCAAGCACAATCGCTCGGGCATCCTCTCCATGGCGAATGCCGGAACGCATGGCGGGCAGGGCACGAACGGCAGCCAGTTCTTCATCACCCACGTGCCGACGCCGTGGCTCGACGGCAAGCACACCGTGTTCGGTGCGGTCGACGGCCCGGAGGACCAGAAGATCGTCGACGCGATCCGCGGCGGCGACACGATCGAGTCGGTGAAGATCGAGGGTGATACGACCGCGCTGTTCGCGGCGGCCGCACCACACCTCGAGAAGTGGAACGCGGTGCTCGACGCGCGCTGAGCGATCGCGCGTCGCAAGCGGGATACCTCGGCACGAGGCACGCGCAGGAGCGCACCGTGTGCGCGATCGCATTTTCACAAAGCTCGAATCGCGCACAGGATGCGCTCCTGCGCGCTTGCCGATCGGTTCGACGCCTCAGCGCTTGCGCGTGACGAGGCCGTAAAGCAAGAGCAGGATGATCGCGCCGACCACCGAGGCGATGAAGCCGGCGGTCTGGCCGACCGTGTACCAGCCGAGCGCCTGGCCGGCATAGGTGGCGAGGAACGAGCCGGCGATGCCGAGCAGGATCGTGACGATGATGCCGCCCGGGTCCTTCCCGGGTTTGAGGAACTTCGCCACGATGCCGACAAGCAGGCCGATGACGATGGTCATGATGATGCCGCGATCACCCATGGCAGTCTCCGTAGATTGAAAGGGCCGGGGCTCGCCCGGGCGCGGCAAGCATACGCCGTCCGCGCATCGCGTCACCATGCCGCGGCCGATGCCCGCGAAACCGGTCCGCGATCGCCGCGGTTGCACTGCAGCATGACGCGCCGCGCGTGCTAGACTCCACCGGTTTCCGCACGCGTTTTCCGCTCCCGCACGAGGTTCTCCATGCCGCAACTTGCCGCGCGAATGGGCCGCGCGAAGCCGAGCGCGATCATGCTGGTGGCCGAGAAGGCCAAGCAGCTCAAGGCCGCCGGCCGCGACATCATCAGTTTCTCGATCGGCGTGCCGAATTTCCTGCCCGGCCCGCACGTCTACGAGGCCGCGCGCAAGGCGCTCGAGCACGACAGTGGCCAGTACGGTTCGAACCGTGGCCCGGATGCGCTGCTCGATGCGTTCCTGCGCCATCTCGAGGGCAGCGGACTTTCCGGCTTCACGCGCCGCAACCTGGCCACCGGCATCGGTGCCAAGCACATCCTCTACAACCTCGCCGAGGCGCTGCTCGATCCGGGTGACGTGATCGTCTTCCCGACGCCGTACTGGACGACCTACCTCGACATCGCCGAGATCCTCGAGGCGAACGTGCGTGCGCTGCCGTGCCCGTCGACGCAGGACTACAAGCTGACCCCGGCCCAGCTCGACGCGGCGCTGCCGGGCGCCAAGGTCTTCCTGTTCAACAATCCGTCGAACCCGACCGGGATGGTCTACTCGAAGCACGAGATCGCCGCGCTGGCCGACGTGCTCGTCAGGCATCCCGACGTCTGGATCATCTGCGACGACATCTACAACCGCATGGTGTTCGACGGCATCGGCTACCACAACTTCGTCAATGCGCGCCCCGAACTGCGCGATCGCGTGATCAACGTCGACTCGCTGTCCAAGACCTACGGTATGCCGGGCTGGCGCGTCGGCTTCATCGCCGGACCGGAGGTCGTGGCCCAGGCCATGGTCACGCTCAACTCGAACCACATCACGAACGTGCCCGAAGTCGTCACGGCCGCGGCGATCGCCGCACTCGACGGCCCGCAGGACGTGCCGGAGCAGAAGAACGCCGAGTTCGCCGCCAAGCGCGACCTCGTGTACGCCGCGCTGACGTCGATTCCGGGCGTCGTCTGCCCGCGGCCGCAGGGCGCGTTCTACGCGTTCCCCGACATCTCGTGCGCGTTCGGCAAGTCGCATGCGGGAACACGCATCGACAGCGATGTCGATTTCTGCAATGCCCTGCTCGAGGCGAAGGGCGTGGCCTGCGTGCCGGGCAGCGCGTTCGGCGAGCCGCGCGCTCTGCGCATTTCCTATACGTGCCCGACCGCGCAGCTCGAGCCGGGCCTCGCGCGCATTCGGGATTTCTTCGCCGAGCTGGCATGAACCCGCCGCGCCATCTGCTGCTGGCCTGCCTCGTCGCGATCGTCGGTATCGCGATGACCGGTTGCGGCCGCGACCCCGCCGCATTGCGCGCCGAGGTCGGCAGCGCGCCGGTGGTCCTGTTGTCGACCGCATGGTGCGGCTACTGCCGCAAGCTGCGCGGCGACCTGGCCGAGTGGGGCGTGGCGTACGAGGAGTTCGATGTCGAGTCGAGCGAGGCGGGCCGCAACGCCTATGGCATGGTCGGCGGCCGTGGCGTGCCGATCCTGCTGGTCGGCGACGCCGTGGTGCACGGCTATTCGCCCAGGCGCGCGCGCGAACTGATCGCGACGGCCGGACTCGGCGCCGCGTCGCCCTGACCCGCTTTCGGTCCAAACCACCCCACTTCCCGCAACGCATTCCCGCGAGGTCGCCACGATGAAAGCCCCCGTCCGAGTTGCCGTCACCGGTGCCGCCGGCCAGATCGGCTACGCCCTGCTGTTCCGCATCGCCGCCGGCGACATGCTCGGCCCCGACCAGCCGGTGATCCTGCACCTGCTCGAGATCACGCCCGCGCTGCCCGCGCTCAATGGCGTCGTAATGGAACTCAACGATTGCGCGTTCCCGACCCTGCACGGCGTGGTCGCGACCGACGACGCCAACGTCGCGTTCAAGGACGTCGACTACGCCTTGCTCGTCGGTGCACGTCCGCGCGGCCCCGGCATGGAACGCAAGGACCTGCTCGAGGCGAACGGCGCGATCTTCGGTCCGCAGGGCAAGGCGATCAACGATCACGCGAAGCGCGACGTGCGCGTGCTCGTGGTCGGCAACCCGGCCAACACGAACGCCCTGATCGCGCAGCAGAATGCGCCGGACCTCGATCCGGGCCGCTTCACCGCGATGGTCCGCCTCGACCACAACCGCGCGATCAGCCAGCTTGCCGGGAAGACCGGTGCGCTCAACACGGATATCGCGAAGGTCACGATCTGGGGCAACCACAGCTCGACCCAGTACCCGGACATCCACGCGACCACGGTCAAGGACAAGCCTGCGTTGTCGCTGGTCGACCAGGCCTGGTACGAGAGCGAGTTCATTCCGACCGTGCAGCAGCGCGGCGCGGCGATCATCAAGGCGCGCGGCGCCTCGTCGGCGGCCTCGGCGGCCTCGGCGGCGATCGACCACATGCGCGACTGGACACTCGGCACGGCCGAGGGCAACTGGGTCTCGATGGCCATTCCGTCCGACGGCTCGTACGGCGTGCCGGCCGGCGTGATCTTCGGTTACCCGGTCACGGTGAAGGATGGCCGGTATTCGATCGTGCAGGGCCTCGAACTCAACGACTTCTCGAAGGCGCGCATCGCCGCGACCGACAAGGAACTGCGCGAGGAGCGCGCGGCGGTCGAGCACCTGTTCGCGAAGAAGTAGTCCGCTTGCGCGATTGCGCGACGGACGTGCGTCGTCCGTTGGCGCGCGCGCGAGCGCCACGTCGTTGCGGTACGCGCACGCGTGGCACATCGATGCGTCCGCCAACCGCAGGAATCGGCGGTTCGCATCCGCGCGGCAGCGTGGAATACTCGGGACGAGCTTCGGGCATACGAGCGAGAGCATGACCAATCGTGCGGTCTGGAATCCGTGGAATCGCGTTCGTGATTTCGTCGAAGGCGAGGCGGCCGGTGGCATCGTGCTCATGGGGGCGGCCGTGCTCGCCCTTGTCGTCGCCAATTCACCGCTCGCGCCGACCTACTTCGAGGCCCTCGCCGCCTACCTCGGGCCGTTGAGCGTCTCGCACTGGATCAACGATGGCCTGATGGCCGTGTTCTTCCTGCTGGTCGGCCTCGAGATCAAGCGCGAGATCCTCGACGGCGAGCTGTCGAGCTGGCCGCGACGCGTGCTGCCCGGCATCGGTGCGCTCGGCGGGATGCTCGTTCCGGCACTCGTGTATGTCGCATTCAACCACGACGATCCCAGGACCCTGCGCGGCTGGGCCATTCCGACCGCTACCGACATCGCCTTCGCACTCGGCGTGCTGTCCCTGCTCGGCAAGCGCGTTCCGACCTCGCTCAAGGTGTTCCTCGCGGCACTCGCGATCATCGACGACCTCGGCGCCGTCGTGGTCATTGCCGTGTTCTACACCGACGGTCTCGCCCTCGACTGGCTCGGGCTCGGCATCGCCGTGCTGGGCGCGTTGATCGTGCTGAACCGCGTCAAGGTGCGCGTGCTGTGGCCGTATCTCGTGCTGGGCGCGCTGTTGTGGGTGTTCGTGCTCAAGTCCGGCGTGCACGCGACCCTCGCCGGCGTCGCCCTGGCCCTGACGATTCCGCTCTACGATCCGTACGGAAAGCCGGATGACGCGCCGATGGACGGGTCGCCGCTGCTGCGCCTCGAGCACGCCCTGCATCGGGTCGTGCCGTTCGTCGTCGTGCCGGTCTTCGGTTTCGCCAACGCCGGTGTGTCGTTCGCGGGAATCGGCGCCGGCGCATGGACCGACGATCTCACCCTCGGCGTCGCCTTCGGCCTGCTCGCCGGCAAGCTGGTCGGCGTGTTCGGATTCGGCGGCATCGCGATCAAGGCCGGATTCGCCCAACTGCCGCAGGGATCGAGCTGGACCCAGTTCGCCGGCATCGCCCTGTTGTGCGGCATCGGTTTCACGATGAGCCTGTTCATCGGCCTGCTCGCGTTCGAGGGCCATCCGCAACTGCAGGAGGAGGCGAAGCTCGGCATCCTGCTCGGATCGCTCGCCGCCGGCGTGGCGGGGACCTTGCTGCTGCGCTTTGCCGCACCACGACCAAGGTCGTAAGCCCGGCGTCGCGACGAAGTCCTACGATGGCGCGAACACGCTCCTGCCGGGAGGAACGGCCATGCGCTACGAGGATGTCTATCGCCGTTCGATCGAGGATCCCGAATCGTTCTGGGCGGAGCAGGCCGAGGCGATCCACTGGCACGTGCGCCCGCGCGCGATCCTCGAGTACGACGACCCGCCGTTCCGGCGCTGGTTCGCCGGCGGCCTGACCAACCTCTGCTACAACGCGGTCGATCGTCACCTCGATGCGCGTGGTGACCAGCTCGCCCTCGTCGCCGTGTCGAGCGAGACCGGCGTCACGCGCGAGATCAGCTACCGCGAACTGCATCGCGAGGTGAACGCGTTCGCCGCCGTGCTGCGCGCACTCGGGGTCGGCAAGGGCGACCGCGTCGTCATCTACATGCCGAACATGGCCGAGGCCGTGTTCGCGATGCTCGCCTGCGCGCGCATTGGCGCCGTGCATTCGGTCGTGTTCGGAGGGTTCGCCGCGCACAACCTCGCCCTGCGCATCGACGATGCGAGGCCGAGCCTGCTGATCGCCGCCGATGCCGGCATGCGCGGCGGCAAGGTCATCCCGTACAAGCCGCTCGTCGACGAGGCACTGGCGGCATCGAAACATCCGCCGGCGCACGTGCTGATCGTCGATCGTGGCCTCGATCCGCGGCGCAGTGTCGTGGAAGGGCGCGACGTCGACTACGCGACGCTGCGCGAGCGGCATCTCGGCGAGGACGTCGCGATCGAGTGGCTTGAATCCAACGAGCCGAGCTACCTGCTCTACACCTCGGGCACGACCGGCAAGCCGAAGGGCGTGCAGCGCGACGTCGGCGGCCACGCGGTGGCGATGGCGCTGTCGATGCGCACGGTCTACGACGTCGGCCCGGGCCAGGTCATGTTCTCGACCTCCGATGTCGGCTGGGCGGTCGGCCACTCGTACAACGTCTACGGCCCGCTGATCGCCGGCGCGACCTCGATCCTCTACGAGGGCCTGCCGACCAACCCGGACCCCGGTGTGTGGTGGAGCCTCGTCGAGAAATACCGCGTACGCACGATGTTCTCGTCGCCGACCGGCATCCGCGTGCTGAAGAAGCAGGATCCGGAGTTCCTGAAGAAGCACGACCTGTCGTCGCTCAAGTGGCTGTTCCTGGCCGGCGAGCCGCTCGACGAGCCGACCGCGCAATGGATCACCGAAGGCATCGGCAAGCCGGTCATCGACAACTACTGGCAGACCGAGACCGGCTGGCCCGTGCTGACCCTGCTGCCGGGCCTTGACCTCAAGCCGATCCGCTTCGGTTCGCCCGGCCTGCCGAACCTCGGCTACCGCTTGCGCGTCATCAACGAGGCCAGCGGCGAGGACGCAAAGCCCAACGAGAAGGGCGTGCTCGTCATCGTGCCGCCGCTGCCGCCGGGCTGCATGACCACGGTGTGGAACGACGACCGGCGCTTCCTCGCCAGCTATTTCGGCCATTTCAGGGACCTGCTCTACAGCTCGCTCGACTGGGCCGTGCGCGACGACGACGGTTACACCTTCATCCTCGGCCGCACCGACGACGTGATCAACGTCGCCGGTCATCGCCTCGGCACGCGCGAGATCGAGGAGGCGGTGGCGACGCATCCGGGTGTCGCCGAGGCGGCCGTGGTCGGCGTGCACGATGAACTCAAGGGCCAGGTGCCGATCGTGTTCGCGACGCTCAAGCAGTCGAACACCGAAACCGCCGACGACGTCGCGCGCGGCATGCTCAAGCGCGTGGTCGACCAGCTCGGCGGCGTGGCCCGCCCGGCGCGCGTCTACGTCGTCAACGCGCTGCCGAAGACGCGTTCGGGGAAGCTGCTGCGCCGCTCGCTGCAGGCGCTCGCCGAGAACCGCGATCCGGGCGACCTCTCGACCCTCGACGATCCCGGCGCGCTCGAGGAGATCCGCGGCAAGCTCGCACGCGGGCCCGACGGCGCCGGCTGAGCGGCGTCAGTGCGGAGCACGACGCTTCGCGAGCGACGTCGTCTCCTCAGTGGCCGCGCGTCCAGTCTTCACTCGCTGCGGGTGGCTCGCCGGCGTAACGCGCGCGCGGTCGGATGAAGCCGCCGTGTTCCTGCTGTTCGAGTGCGTGCGCGAGCCAGCCTGCGACGCGGCTCGCGGCGAACAGGACGAGCGCATCCGACGCGGCGCGTTCGTGCGTCCACGCGATCGCGGCGAGCATGAAGTCGATGTTCGGACGCTGCCCGTTGAGTCCCTCGACATGCGCGACGATCGCCTCGATCCGGGCCATGGCGCGCGAACGTGCTCGTGCGGTTCGCAGCATCGCCAGCAGCTCGGCGGCACGCGGATCGCCGTCGGGATAGAGCGCATGACCGAAGCCCGGCAGGTCATCGCCGCGGCGCCAGCGCGCGTCGATGACGCTGCGGATCGAAGGGCCTGCGGCGGCATCGGCGATCAGTCCGTGCGCGCGCGACGTGGCGCCGCCGTGACGCGGACCCGACAGTGCGGCGAGCCCGGTGCACACGGTGGCATGCAGATGCGCGCCGGTCGAGGCGACGACTCGCGCGGCGAACGCCGAAACATTCAGTTCGTGGTCGGCGCTGACCACCAGCGCGGCGCGCACGAGGTGCGCGAAGCCGGCATCGCGCGGACGCCAGGCGCGCGCGATCGCCTCATGCACGGGTCGCGGACCCGGTTCGACGCCGAGCAGCAGCGCCGCGTTCTGGCGCAGCAGCAGCGCGGCGATCGCGCGCCGCATCGGCGGCGCCGCGTCGAACGGATGGGGTGCCTGGAGGGCGAGCAGGGGGATCGCCGAGAGCGTGCGTTCGAGCGGCGGCAGGCGCGCATTGCCGGCGATGGCGGCGACGTCGCGCGACCATGCAGCGGCGGGCACGGCGGCGAACGGATCGTTGTTCCCGCAATCCCACAGGATGCGCGCCGCGTCCTCGAGCGTCGCGCCGCTGCGGGCAAGCGCAATGGCCGAATGACCGCGGTAGCAAGGACCATCGGCGCGGATCAGCGAGATGCGGGTCTCGAGCACCGGCAGGCCGCGATCGAGGCTCTGCGCAGCTCCGCGGGCGGCGCCGCGGCCATTGCGCTTGCGTTCGGCGAGCCGCTCGATGTCGCGGCGCCGGTACAGGCGGCTGCGCGGATCGTCGCCCGGTCGCGACTCGACCAGGCCGCGGCTGACGTAGGCATACAGCGTCGCTGCGCTGATGCCGAGCAGGCGCGTCGCATCGACGGCGCTGAGATAGTCGGGATGCATGACTGACATATTGATCGAATCGATCAAGATTGATCAATGCATCGCTTGGTGCCAGATTGCGCGTCGCGGCGGCAAGCCGCTTCATCCCCCGGAGTCGACCGCATGAGCACGCAGGCATCCGCCGGAGCACGTTTCCGCGAGGCGCTCGCGGCCGAGTCGCCGTTGCAGGTGATCGGGGCCATCAATGCCAACCATGCCTTGCTGGCGAAGCGTGCCGGCTATCGCGCGATCTATCTTTCCGGCGGTGGCGTCGCGGCCGGTTCACTCGGCCTGCCCGATCTCGGCATCAACACGCTCGACGACGTGCTCGTCGACGTGCGCCGCATCACCGATGTCTGCGACCTGCCGCTGCTGGTCGACATCGACACCGGCTTCGGTCCGAGCGCCTTCAACATCGCGCGCACCGTCAAGTCGCTGATCAAGGCCGGCGCGGCGGCCTGCCACATCGAGGACCAGGTCGGCGCCAAGCGCTGCGGTCATCGACCGGGCAAGGAGATCGTGTCGAGCGGCGAGATGGCCGACCGCGTCCGGGCCGCTGCCGATGCGCGCACCGATCCCGCCTTCTTCCTGATCGCGCGCACCGACGCGATCCAGGTGGAGGGCGTCGATGCCGCGATCGAGCGCGCGATCGCCTGCGTCGAGGCCGGCGCCGACGGCATCTTCGCCGAGGCTGCCTACGATCTTCCCACCTACAAGCGTTTCGTCGATGCGGTCAAGGTGCCCGTGCTCGCCAACATCACCGAGTTCGGCAAGACGCCGCTGTTCACGCGCGACGAGCTCGCTTCGGCCGGCGTCGCGATCCAGCTTTACCCATTGTCCGCTTTCCGCGCCATGAACAAGGCCGCCGAGGCGGTCTATGAGGCGATCCGGCGCGACGGCCACCAGAAGTCCGTGATCGATCTCATGCAGACCCGCGAGGAACTCTACGATCGCATCGGCTACCACGCGTTCGAGCAGCATCTCGATGCGCTGTTCACGCGCACGAAGCAGGCCTGATCCGCACGGCGTGCACGGGGAATCGATGCCATGAGCGTGACATCGAACGCGAACACGCAGGCGATGCGCATCAGCCGCCGCGACACCGCGCGTCGTTTCCTCGAGATCGAGCTCGACAAGCTCGCGGCCGACGAGCGCGCCGTGGTCGAACGCTTCATCGCACGCAAGGGCGTAACGCGCAATCTCGCGCGCGAGATGGCCGACCGGCGCAGTTTCGGCGATCGCGTGGCCGATCGCGTTGCCGCGGTAGGAGGCAGCTGGACCTTCATCATCGCGTTCTTCGTCGTGCTTGCGGCGTGGATGGCGCTCAACTCGCTCGTGCTGGTGCGCGATGCCTTCGACCCGTATCCCTACATCCTGCTCAACCTCGTGCTGTCGTGCGTGGCCGCCGTGCAGGCGCCGCTGATCATGATGAGCCAGAACCGGCAGGCGGCGTCTGATCGCGCGAGCGCCCAGCACGACTACGAGGTCAACGTGAAGGCCGAGCTCGAGATCATGCAGGTGCACGAGAAGCTCGACGTGTTGCGCGAGCACGATTGGGCGCAACTGGTCGACCTGCAGAACCGCCAGATCGAGCTGCTCGAGCGCATGCTTTCCCATCAGACCGGCCTGGCCGAACCAGGTCGCAGCCACGACTCCGAAGGAGGGTCGCCATGACCGAAGCCGCCGTTCCGTTCAAGCCGAAGAAATCCGTCGCCCTGAGCGGCACCGCCGCGGGCAATACCGCGCTGTGCACGGTCGGCCGCAGCGGCAACGACCTGCACTACCGCGGCTACGACATCCTCGACGTCGCCACCGCCTGCGAGTTCGAGGAGATCGCCCATCTGCTCGTGCACGGCAAGTTGCCGAACGTCGCCGAGTTGGCGGGCTACAAGGCGAAGCTGAGGGCGTTGCGCGGCATTCCGGCCGGCGTGAAGTCCGTGCTCGAGCAGCTGCCGCCCTCGGCCCATCCGATGGACGTGATGCGCACGGCGGTGTCCGCGCTCGGCTGCGTTTCACCCGAGAAGGATGACCACAACCATCCCGGCGCACGCGACATCGCCGACAAGCTGATGGCCTCGCTCGGCTCGATGCTGCTGTACTGGTACCACTTCAGCCACAACGGCAAGCGCATCGACGTCGATACCGACGACGATTCGATCGGCGGCCACTTCCTGCACCTGCTGCACGGTCGCCGCCCGCACGATTCCTGGGTGCGCGCGATGCACACCTCGTTGATCCTGTATGCCGAGCACGAGTTCAACGCCTCGACCTTCACCGCGCGCGTCATCGCCGGCACCGGCAGCGACATGCATTCGTGCATCGCCGGCGCGATCGGCGCGCTGCGTGGGCCGAAGCACGGCGGCGCGAACGAGGTCGCGTTCGAGGTGCAGAAGCGCTACGAGTCGCCGGACGAGGCCGAGGCCGACATCAGGGCGCGCGTCGAGCGCAAGGAAGTCGTGATCGGATTCGGCCATCCGGTCTACACCGTCGGCGATCCGCGCAACAAGGTCATCAAGGACGTTGCGCGCGACCTTTCCGCCGAACAGGCGAACATGAAGATGTTCGACATCGCCGAACGGCTCGAGACGGTCATGTGGGACATCAAGAAGATGTTCCCGAACCTCGACTGGTTCAGCGCGGTCAGCTACCACATGATGGGCGTGCCGACGGCGATGTTCACGCCGCTGTTCGTGATCTCGCGTACCTCGGGCTGGAGCGCGCACGTCGTCGAGCAGCGCATCGACGGCAAGATCATCCGACCGAGCGCCAACTACACCGGTCCGGAAGACCTCGCCTTCGTGCCGATCGCGCAGCGCTGATCGAAAGCAGGGGAAGGGGGTCAGGGTCGAGGGGCGAGGGTAGAGGGGGCGATGGTAGAGGGGGCGAGGGGCGAGGGCGCGAAACCCGCACACCAGAACAGGCTTGCCAGCATGCTCGTGCCGTACCGCCTTGACGCGCACGAGCAAACGCGATTCTCGAGCCCCCGTCCCTCGCCCTCTTCTCTCAATCCATGCCGTTGTCGAAGATGCGGTCGGGCACGAGCGCAGGTCCGCCGACGAACAGGACGTTCGCCGGATCGTCGCGGTAATTGCCCTGACGACGCGCATCGACGACGAGTTCCCAGGTCTGCGCGTCGATGCGGCGCGCACCGGCGAACGTGTACCAGCCGAACGTCGCCGCATCGCCCGGGGTGCGCGGACCGTAGTTGCGCCACGCCCAGCTGCCGTCGAAGTTCGCGCCGTGGAACGTCACGCGCACGGTCGCCGCCGTGCAACCCGGCAGCGAGAAACTCGCGAGGCCCCAAGGATCGTGGCTGCCGGCGCCACCGGCCGGGTCCGGCGGGTACAGCGAAGCGGCGAGGCTGCTCGCGTCGTTGACCTGGGTGCAGGTTCCGGGCACGAGGGCGATCGTCGAGCCGACGCTGCCGCTGCCCGTGGTGACCGGATCGGTCGGAACCGCGGCGCTGGCAGGCGCCCCGAGCGATGCGACGCCGCGCTGCTGCGCGTCCGGCGTGCCGTCGGCATTGCCGTCGCCGCCGAGCACGCTCGCCTCGACGGCGCTCGGTGAGCCGTCGGAGTCCTCGTCGGGCGCGGCGGTGTAGTCCCACACGCCGCTGTTCGTGCCGGCGAGAACGCGTGCGGCGGCACCCGCGGTGCGTGCCGGCATCGCGAGCGAGGTCGCCGAGTACGCGGGCAGGCCGATGCTGAGCGAGTTCCAGCTGGCGCCTCCGTTGGTCGAGCGATAGACGCCACCCGGATTCGCGCCGTCGCCGCCCGTGCCGGCATAGATCGTCTCGCCGGTCGGGTCGTTCGGGTCGATCAGCAGGGCGCGCACGTCCTGGCCGGCGATGCCCGTGCTCGTCTCGAACCAGTTGGCGCCGCCGTCGGTGGTCTTGTAGACACGGCCGTTGATCGGCGTCGAATACAGGTTGACGACCGCGGCGTAGAGGATCTGCGGGTTGGCCGGGTTGATCGCCATCGCGAGCACATCGCCTTGCGAGGTGCCGGGGCCGAACGAGGTCGGCAGGCCGTTGCTGCGATGGACCCACGTCGCGCCGCCGTCGGTCGAGCGGAACACGCCGTTGGCGATCGTCGGGAATGGGCCGACTGTTGCGTTGCCGGTGAACGAGATGAACGTGCCGATGTAGACCGTTTGCGTGTTCGACGGATCGTAGACGACCGGGTTCACGCCACCCATCCAGGCGGCGGCTCCCGATCCGGTCGGCAGCTCCTGGCCGAGCGGCAGGCCGGAATCCGACGCCGTCCAGTTCGCGCCGGCATCGGTGCTCTTGTAGATGCGCGCCGAGCGGAACGGGTCGGTCACCGCGATGCCGCGCACGCCGCTGCCGGCGGCGAGCAGGGTGCGCAGCGCACCGCCGCCGACCGGGCAGGG
>JAFLDX010000081.1 GCA_017302215.1 Lysobacterales bacterium | reverse complement strand
AGCGCCTCGGCGCGCTGCGCGGGCGCGGCCGGGACCGGTTCGGAGAGCACGCTGTCGGCCAGCGCGACGGCGCGGGCCGGCTCGGTGTCCTCGACTTCCGCGCAGGCCGAAAGGCGTTCGGCGACCGTCACCGGCAGTCGGCCATCATCGATGGCCCGCGCGGCTCCGGCATGGAGCAGCGCGATCGCCAACACCAGCACGCGCATCGCGGAAGGCCCCCCGACCGTCGCGGGCGACCCTGCGCCCTTGCCGCGAATGTGCCAGATGCGCGGGTGGACGAACAACGGAAACCTCGTCTCGTCGCGTTCGGGAACGGCGCCGGTCGCCGACCGCCTGGCTCGGTTTTCCCGAAGACGAAGCCACCTGCAGGTCGATCCGGCGTCGCGACGCGACCCCGGGCGGCGCCGGCGGCGCACGATTCCCGACCGGCTGCGCGCATGCGATGCTCGCGCGCCCCGCGACCGGAATCCCGCCGCCATGCCGCACCACGATCCGAAGCCCGCGCTTTCGCCCGTGCCCGATGGCGAAGCCGCACTGGTGCGCGCCATGGGTGGCTTCACCCTCACGGCGGCCATCATCAACATCATCGTCGGCGCCGGCATCTTCATGCTGCCGGCGCTGCTGCTCTCGCGCATGGGCGCGGCGGCACCGGTCGCCTTTCTCGCCGGCGCGCTCGCGATCGTGCCGATCGCGCTGTGCTTCGCCGCGATCGGCAGTCGCGTGGCGACCACCGGCGGCCCGTACAGCTACGTCGGCGCCGGCTTCGGTGCGTTCCCGGGCTTCCTCGCCGGCGCGTTGATGTGGATCTGCAACGTTGCCTCGAGCGGCGGCGTCGGCGCGGCCCTCGCCGCGCAGGTCGCCAAGGGTTTCCCGCTGTTCGCCGAGCCGGTTCCACGCGCGCTGCTGCTGGCCGCCGTGTACGCCGCACTGGTCGCGCTCAATGCCTTCGGGGTCAGGCTCGGCGCACGCGCGATCGCGATCCTCGCCTCGCTCAAGCTGACCCCGCTGTTCCTGCTCGTCGTGCTCGGCCTGCCGTTCGTCGACTGGAGCCAGGTCGAATGGTTCGCGGTGCCGTCGCTGGCAACCCTCGGCGCGTCGATGGTGCTCGTCATGTTCGCCTACTCGGGCATGGAGACCGCACTGATCCCGTCCGGTGAACTGCGCGATCCGTCGCGCAGCGTGCCGCGTGCGACGCTCGCGGCGATCGTGCTCGTCGTGCTGCTCTACATCGGCATCCAGGTCGTCTGCCAGGGCGTGCTCGGCGCGCGCCTCGCCACGAGCACGGCGCCGCTCGCCGATGCCGCCGGCACGCTGTGGTCGCCGGGCCTGGTCGCCCTGCTCGCAACGGCGGCGATCTCGATGACCGGCTTCCTGATGGGCAACCTGCTCGCCTCGTCGCGCCTGCTGTTCGCGCTCGGCCGTGACGGCTGGCTGCCGAGCGCCTACGGCCACGTGACCATGCGCCACCGCGTGCCGCTGCTCGCGATCGCCACGCACGGCCTGCTCGGTTGCGTGCTCGCGATCGGTGGAAGTTTCGAGGCGCTCGCGCTGGTCTCGGGCGCCGCCAACTGCCTCATCTATCTCGGCGTCTGCCTTGCCGCCTGGCAGGTGCAGCGCCGCGACCTGCGCGAGCGCGGCACGCCGTTCGTGCTGCCGGCCGGCGGCCTCGTGCCGCTGCTCGCGAGCGCATCGATGCTGGTCGTGCTGGCCACGCTGTCGCGCGCCGAATGGAGCGCGATCGGCATCGCGCTCGCCGCCCTCGTCGTCCTCTACGCGGTGTTGCGCCAATTGCGCATTCGGCGCGCGACTGGGCGGCGGTGACTTGCGGGCCGCTCGACCGCGGGCGCAGCATCGGCGCCGATGCGTGCGCCACTGCACGCGATGGAAGGTATCCGTGATCGCGCGTTTCGCCACCGCCCTGCTCTTCCTGACGATCGCACTGGCGTCCGCGCGGTCGTGCCTCGCCGCGCTGCCGACCGACCAGCGTTCGCCGCGCGCGGCCGTCGACGAACTGCTCGCCGCCGATCGCGCGTTCGCCGCGGTCAGCGCGAAGACCCTGCTCGTCAGCGGCCTGTCGGCGCAGTTCGATGACGACGTCATCATGACCGTGCCGGGCGGCTTCGCGCGCGGCAAGGTCGCGGCCGTCGCCGCACTCGCGGCACATCCCGACAGCAAGGACGCGCACATCGCGTGGACGCCGGTGCGTGCCGGCATTTCCGCCGACGCTCGCCAGGGCTTCACCTTCGGCACGATGGTGCTGACGCGCGCCGACGACAGCGAGGTGCCGCTCAAGTACCTCGCCTACTGGCGCAAGGGATCGGGCGGCTGGCGCGTGATCGTCTACAAGCGCACGCGACGGCCCGCCGATGCCGGGGCCGCACCGGCCCTGATGGCTGCCGCACTGCCGGCCCGTCTCGTCGTCGCCGAGGTCGGTGCGGGCACGCGCGCCACCTATGCGCAGAGCCTCATGCGCGTCGAACGCGAGTTTTCCGACCAGGCCCAGGTGATCGGCCTCGGCGCGGCGTTCGAGCGCTATGGCCGCGGCGACGCGATCAACCTCGGCGGGGCCGACGTGCCGGGCTTCCTGGTCGGCCCGAAGACGATCGCGCGACATGTCGCCGCGGGCCAGCCGGCCGGCGGCAGCACGGTGTCGTGGGCGGCCGACGAGGTCATCGTCGCCGACAGCGGCGACCTCGGCGTGACGATCGGCATGATCCGTCGCAATGCGACGGCGGCCGGCGACGACGCGGCGCCGGTGCCGTTCTTCACGGTCTGGCGGCGCAACTCGCCCGGAGAGCTCTGGACTTACATCGCCGAGTAGGTGCGGCGGTCAGGCGCGCCGCACGCCGAGGCTGTAGGTGCCCTTGCCGCGCGCACGGTCGTAGTGGCGCACCTGCACCCAGTAGCGGCCGGCGACGAGGTCGACGTTGAGGCGCGCATTCGTGCCCACGCCGCTGTCGTCGTCCTCGGCGATGAGGTCGGTGCGGCGGTCCGGGCCGAACAGCTTCATGACCACGTCGGTGTCGCCGCGCGTGTCGATCGTGTGACGCCCGCCCCGAGTCACCTCGAACGTGAAGAGATCCTCCTCGCCGGCCTTGCCGATCGCCGCCTGGGTACGCCGGCTTGCGCCGACCTTCACCACGACCGCGTCGTCGGCCGTCGGTGCGTCGCGCGGATAGGCTTGCGCGCTCGCGATGAAGGCCTTGTCGAGCGCCGACAGCACCTCGTTGGCTTCGGTGCCGACGCCACTCGCCACCCAGCTGCCCGGGAAGAAGTACAGCATGATCGAGCCGGGATCGAAGCGCGTGCCGCGCACCTGGTCGATGGCGTACTTGCGCAGCACGTTGTGGCGGATCGTCGCTTCGTCCCAGTGGTTCGGCGGCCCCGAGAGGTCGGCGATCACGGCCGCCTCGTTCCAGACGATGCCGCCTTGCGGGTTCTGGTGCTCGTGGGCGAGCCCGATCGCGTGGCCGAACTCGTGCGCGGCCGTGCCGCCGTCGAGGAAACCGAGGTTCATGGTCGGCTGATCGAGCGGGATGCCGCGGCAATCCGTGCCGATGTAGGACCACGCGCCGTCGCCTTCGTCGAACGTCACGCGGATCTCGGCGTCGGCCGAATCGCCGAACTCGAAGCGCAGGTTGGCATGCGCGGTCCACCACAGCGCCTGCTCCTTCGCCCTGGCGCGCTGTGACGCGCTGCCGCCGATGAAGCGCACGCGCAGCGTCGTGCCGTTCATCCAGGTCTTGCCGATCGGCATCAACGCACGCAGCGTGCCGCCGCGCCGAACGGTCGACTGGAAGCGCATGCGCTCGGCCGGCAGCACGCGGTCGATGCAGGTTTTCGGATGGCTTGCCATGGTCTTCTCCCTGTGTGGCCACACCGGATCGAGCGCTCGGCGGTGCGCTGGCGCGTGAGGCGATGAAGGCCACGCGCGCGAGCACCCGCCACGGTTCAGTGCGCGGCTTCGTAGCCGTCGCGGTAGATCGTGTCGGCAGGGCCGATGAAGAACGCGCGGCTCACGCGGGTCGTGTTGCCCTGGCGGTCGCGCACGCTGACCTCGAGGTGGCGGTTCCAGGCTACCTGCAACGGTGGCGACAGCGCGATCGTCCAGACATCGCCGCCGAGGGCCGCGGCGAGATCGGCGAGTTCACTGCCCGGCGCGCGGCCGTTGACGGCGAAATCGGCGCGGATGCTGAGGCTGCCCGGTTCGATGCCGCTCTCGGCATCGGCGAGGCCGATGCGCACCTCGCCGAGCGGTCCCGGGTTGGCGCGCGGACGCGGCTGGCCGAGGGCCACGGTCGGGCGCAGGTCGTCGAGGAACCAGCCGTAGCGCGGATCGCCCGTGTCGATCGGCGCGCCGAGGTCGATCCAGCGCACGAACAGGAGCTTCTCGTCGGCCGTCAGCGGCGCGACCGGGCTGCCGGGCGGCGGCATCATCGTGCCGGTGTAGTCGAGATCGGCCTCGTTGGCACTCGTGCCGGCCGGCAGCGTCGATGCATCGCCCGGCACGCTCTCGGTCGGATGATCGGCGTTGGTCCAGCCGTCGAGACGCTGGCCGAACAGTTTCCACACGAGCAGGCTGCGCCGGCTCTGGAACATGCGCACGTAGCGGCTGGCATTGGTCTGCCGCCAGTTCCGGTTCGCGATCACCGGAGGATGACCGTAGCGGGCCGCGCTGTCGGCGGCGAGGCGCCGGTAGTCGCCCGGCAGCCCGTCGACGATCGCGGTGTCGGCGAGATCGAGCTTGCCGGCGGCGTTGCTGCCCTGGTGGCAGGCGATGCAGCGCTGCTGCAGCAGCGGGCGGATGTCGCGCAGGAACTCGACGCTGACCTGGCTCGTGTTCTCGATGCGCAGCGCCGGTTCGCCAGCCGCATTCGCGGTCAACAGCGGCGTGGTCGCGGTCAGGTTGGTGACCACGTGGTTCGACTGCGCCGCGGCGGTGCCGGCGAAGGCCAGCGGCAACTGGCTGTGCGCGTGGCAACCGCCGCAATCGGTGCGGACCTCGCCCGGGCGCACCTGGTGCCAGGTCTGCGCCGAGGTCAGCACGCTGCCGCGGCGGTCGAGCAACTGGAACGCGAACGGCGTGTCGGCCGCGATCCTGACCAGGAAGCTCGTATCGGGGTTGCCGTCGGCATCGAGGATCGGCTGGCCGCCGGGGCCGAACTTGCGCAACGGGATTTCGCCGAGCACGCGCAGGCGTTCGTGTGCGTGGCTGGTGAACTTGCGGCCTTCGTTGGGGCCGTAGCTGCGATGCGAGTTCGGCTGCATGCCGACGATGCGCACGGCCCAGATGTCGCTGTTCGAATAGCGCCCGGCGTCGCTGCCCTGGCTGAACCAGTTGCTCGACTGGCCGTTCTCGCTCGTGTTGAAGGCATCGAGCCCGTCGAAGGTGTCGGCCCACGGCGAGACGATTCCCGGAAAACTCTCGCGCCGGTACATGCTCGCCGAGCCGACCAGGCCGTACGCGGTGCCGGCCGGCAGCGCGGCGTGCTGGCTGCCGTCGTTCGGCAACCAGGCGAGGTCGTCCGGTTCGTCGACGCCGTGGATGCGCCGGTACGGCACGACCGCGCGCGGCCAGGCTTCGTTGTAGGCCGGATCGTTCCTGATCGGCACGAGCTCTGCCGGCGACTGAACGGGTTGGCCGCCCGGCACGAGGTAGAGGCCGGCGTCGTAGTACGGCACCGTCGTCGGCCGGTTGAGGTCGTTGGCCGGGCCGGGCGTCCACACCACGAGCAGGTCGTTGTCCGGTGCAGCAGACGGGTGGGTGAACTTGCCGACGCGCTGGCCGCTGCTGCCGATCGGGGCGGCCTCGTCGTCGCCGTGGGTGAACGGCGTCAGCGAGAGCAGGCCGCCGCGCGGCGTGAACGGAATCGTGTACGGATAGGCGAGGCCCGAGCCGGTCGTGCGCGCGATCGGCGGATTGTCGGCCGGCGAGGCGCCGAAGAACGCCGGCTGGCCCGCGGGTGGCCGCGATGGCGTGCGATAGAGCGTGCCGAAGCCGTTGTTGTTGAGGTTGTAGTAGTCCTCGATGACGAGGTCGCCGCTCGAGAGCTGGGTCATGAAATGGAAGGCCTGGCCTTCGCGGAATGCGCTCAGCAGCGGCTCCCAGCGCCGTCCGTCCGGCCAGATCGCCCAGATGCCCCACATGCGCACGTCGCGCAGGCCCTGGCTTTCGTGCGACGAGAACATCAGGCGGCCGTCGCGCAGGATGGTCGGATGCAGCGCGCTCGAGATGTTCATCGGCGCGATCGCGGTGACGTTCTGGCCGTCGCCGTCCATCACGAACAGCTGCAGGGTCGGATTCGTGTATCCCTTCGGCGGCTCGAAACCGTTGCGGTTGCTGACGAAGGCGATGCGGCCACCCGGCAACGGGCACGGACCGAGGTTGAGGATGCCGTAGCCGAGCCGGTCGAACGCCGCCGGCGGATCGAGCGGGTTGGTTTCGTCCCAATGGCCGGCGCCGGTGTTCGGCGTGAACTCGCCGTGGGTCAGCTGTTCGATGCGCCGCGTGCGCAGATGGATGCGATGGATGTCGGCGCCGCGGTACGGCAGGTTGTCGCGCTGGTAGTTGAGGGCTTCGGGCCGCAGGTCGGGGAAGCGCGAGTAATAGACGTACTCGGCGTCGAACGAGACGAACGGATCGGTGACGCCGCCGTTGCCGCCGGCCACCAGCACTTCCTCGCTGCCGTCCGGGTGCAGAAGCATGAGGTCCGCGCCCGGATCGAGGCGGGCCGGGTGGAACACCTCGGGCCAGGTCGTGTTCTCGTTGTCGCCGAAGCGCGCCTGGCGCACGTAGACGATGTCGTAGTCACGTGACGCCTGCGCCGCGGCGACAGCCTCGGGCAGCAGCACGGCGAGCACGACCAGCAGCGAACGCGCGATCGACGGCATGCATGGGCCTCCCTTCGGCGACCGGTGCCGGCACGGACCCTCCGACGCCGCGCACGCGATGGCGGCAAGCAGGCACCGGACTCCAGCGCAAAACCGTGCGCGATTCCTCGATCCGCAAACGACGCGGGTTCGGCTCAGAAACTCTCGTCGAACGCGACGTCGCCCTGCACGCCGACCTGGTAGGCCGAGACGCGCCGCTCGAAGAAGTTCGTCACCTCCTGCACGTCCTGCAGGTCCATGAAGGCGAACGGGTTCTTCGCGCCGTAGTGCTTGGGCAGGCCGAGCTGGGCAAAGCGCTGGTCCGCGCAGAACTCGAGGTACTGGCGCATCTCGCGCGCGGAGATGCCGGCGACGCCTCCGGACAGCACGTCCTCGGCGAACTGCATCTCGCAGTCGATCGCCTCGTCGAGCATCGCGACGACCTGGGCCTTCATCCCCTCGTCGAACAGCTCGGGCTCCTCTGCGCGCACGGTGCGGATCACCTCGAAGGCGAATGCCATGTGGCAGCTCTCGTCGCGGAACACCCAGTTCGTGCCCGAGGCGAGCCCGTGCAGCAGGCCGCGCGAACGCAGGAAGTACACGTAGGCGAATGCGGCGAAGAAGAACAATCCCTCGATGCACGCGGCGAAGCAGATCACGTTGAGCAGGAACTCGCGGCGCTGCTCGCGCGTCTCGATGCGCTCGAGTTGCTGGACCGAGTCGATCCACTGGAAGCAGAACTCGGCCTTGCGCCGGATCGACGGGATGTTCTCGACCGCGGCGAACGCGCGATTGCGCTCGTCGGGGTCGGGCAGGTAGGTGTCGAGCAGGGTCAGGTAGAACTGCACGTGCAACGCTTCCTCGTACAGCTGGCGCGACAGGTACATGCGCGCTTCGGGCGCATTGATGTGCCTGTACAGGTTCAGCACGAGGTTGTTCGAGACGATCGAGTCGCCGGTGGCGAAGAACGCGACGAGGCGATGGATCAGGTGGCGGTCGGCCGGCGACATCTTCGACTTGAGGTCGTTGATGTCCGGCGCGAAGTCGACCTCGTCGACCGTCCAGGTGTTGCGGATCGCGTTGCGGTACATCTCGTAGAACCCGGGGTAGCGCATCGGGCGCAACGTGAGTTCGAAACCGGGATCGAGCAGGTGGTGATTCTTGATCGGGGGCTGGGCGGACATGGGCAGGTACTCGTCGGGTTCGCATCCGGGCGTGGCCGGGCCGCGGATCGGTCAGTGGACAGTGGCGTTCAGCGCGGTTGCCGCTCGGCGGCGTATCCTCGTCGACGCGATGGATCGTGAAGTCGGGAGTCGGCCATGAGGGACGGCGGCCGTGCGTGTACATCCTTGCCAGCCGCCGCCACGGCACGCTTTACGCCGGCGTCACATCGGACCTGCCTGCGCGCGTCTGGCAACACCGCAACGACCTCGTCGCGGGTTTCACCCGCGCGCATTGCGTGCAGCGGCTGGTGTGGTACGAGATGCACGAAACGATGGCATCGGCGATTCTCCGCGAGAAAGCGATCAAGCAATGGAAGCGCGCGTGGAAGATCGAGCTCGTCGAACGCATGAACCGGACGTGGCGGGATCTCTACGAGGACATCCTCTGATCGTTTCGGGGTTGTCCCGAGCCTTCGTCGCTGACTCCCTTCCGGATGCGCGAGGGGGTCCCGGCTTTCGCCGGGACGACGCCGTTGGTGACAACCTCCCCCTCCCGTCGTCCCGGCGAAAGCCGGGATCCCCTCAAGCGCGTTGAAGCGCGTCATCACCGGACGCTCGCGCGGATCCCGACTTGCGCCGGAATGACGATTCCTGAGCGGCATCGACATGGGCGTGCTACTGGCACGCCTCGCAGTACTCCGGGTTCTCGAGCGAGCAGACCACGGCCTTGTTCGCGTCCTCGGCGCTCGGTGCAACCGGTGCCGGCGGCGGCGTCGTCGCGGCGACCTGGCCGACCGTCGCCTTGGCAATCTTCGTGGCCGGGCGCGAGCGCAGGTAGTAGGTCGTCTTCACGCCGGCCTTCCAGGCATACATGTACATCGAAGACAGGCGGCCGATGTTCGGGTTCTCCTGGAACAGGTTGAGCGACTGGCTCTGGTCGATGTATGCGCCACGCGCCGCGGCGTGGTCGATCAGCACCTTCTGCGGCAGCTCCCATACCGTGCGGTAGATCGCGCGCAGGCGCTCGGGGATCACGGCGATGCCCTGGATCGAACCCTCGGCGAGCTTGATCTCGTCGCGCACGGCCTCGGTCCACAGGCCGAGCGACTTCAGTTCCTCGACGAGGTAGCGGTTGACGACGAGGAAGTCGCCGGACAGCGTCTCGCGCTTGAACAGGTTGGAGACCTGCGGCTCGATGCACTCGTAGCAGCCGGCGATCGAGGCGATCGTCGCGGTCGGCGCGATCGCGATCAGCAGCGAATTGCGCAGGCCACCGCTGCGGATGCGCTCGCGCAACTGGTCCCAGCGTTCCTTCGCGATGGTCTGTCGCGCCTGCGGCCAATGGTCGAACTGCAGTTCGCCGGACGCCGCGCGCGACTCGTCGAACCCGGGGTGCGGGCCGTGCAGGTCGGCGAGATCGCAGCTCTGCGACAACGCGTGGAAATAGATCTCCTCGGCGATGCGCGCGGACAAGGCCTGCGCCTCGGCCGAATCGAAGGCCAGGCGCAGCTGGAAGAACACGTCCTGCAGGCCCATCACGCCGAGCCCGACCGGACGCCACTTGCGGTTCGCCGTCGCGGCCGTCGCGATCGGATAGAAGTTGAGGTCGATGACGCGATCGAGCTGGCGCACCGCGGTGGCTACGGTCGCGGCGAGCTTGTCGAAGTCGAACGCGCCGTCGGTGACGTGGCGCGCGAGGTTGATCGAACCGAGGTTGCACACCGCGGTCTCGCCGGCCGAGGTCACCTCGAGGATCTCGGTGCACAGGTTGGACAGGTGGATGACGTTGCCGGCGCGCGCGGTCTGGTTCGAGGTCGCGTTGCTGCGGTCCTTGAACGTCATCCAGCCGTTGCCGGTCTGGGCGAGCGTGCGCAGCATGCGCGAATAGAGTTCGCGCGCCTTGATCGTCTTCACGGCCAGGCCGTCGGCCTCGGCCTGGGCGTAGGCGGACTCGAACGCCGCGCCCCAGCTGTCGACGAAGTGCGGCACGGCCTTCGGGTCGAACAGCGACCAGTCGGCGTCGGTCTCGACGCGGCGCATGAACTCGTCGGGGATCCAGTTGGCGAGATTGAGGTTGTGCGTGCGTCGCGCCTCGTCGCCGGTGTTGTCGCGCAGCTCGAGGAACTCCTCGATGTCGGCGTGCCAGGTCTCGACGTAGACGCAGGCCGCGCCCTTGCGTTTTCCACCCTGGTTGACCGCGGCGACCGACGCATCGAGCGTCTTCAGCCACGGCACGAGGCCGTTCGAATGGCCATTGGTGCCCTTGATCAGCGAGCCGCGCGAACGCACGCGCGAATAGGAAAGGCCGATGCCGCCGGCGAACTTGCTGAGCTTGGCGACGTCGGCGTACTTGTCGTAGATGCTCTCGAGCGAATCCTGCGGCGAGTCGAGCAGGAAGCACGACGACAGCTGTTCGTGCGCGGTTCCGGCGTTGAACAGGCTCGGCGAACTGGCGATGTATTCGAGCGACGACAGCAGGCGGTACAGCTCGAGCGTCTCGGCGAGCGTGCCGCCGCCGAGCGCACAGGCGATGCGCATGAAGAAGTACTGCGGCGTCTCGACCACCTTGCGCAGGTGCGGATGGCGCAGCAGGTAGCGGTCGTAGACCGTGCGCAGGCCGAAGTACTCGAAGCGGCGCGTGGCGAGCGGGTCGATCGCGTCGTTGAGCTTGCGCGCGTTGAGGGCGACGAAATCACGCAGGCGCGCGTTGACGAGACCGGCCTCGGCGCCGCGCGCGACCGATTGCGAGAACGACTGGATCTCCTGGCCCTGCACTTCCTTGTCGATGTACGAGGACAGCAGGCGGGCGGCGAGGAAACCGTACTCGGGCTCCTCGGCGGTCAGCGCGGCCGACGTGCGGATCGACAGCTCGTCGAGCTCGCGCGTGGTCGCACCGTCGTAGATGCCGCCGATCGTCTTCAGCGCGACGCGCATCGGATCGACCGCATGCAGGCCTTCGGCGCTGCGCGTGACCGCGCGCACGATCTTGTTGAGGTCGACCGTTTCGCTCGAGCCGTTGCGCTTGGTCACGCGCATCTGCGCGGGGCTGTGCGGCGCGGTCAGCGCGAAGGCACTCGCCGAGGCCTGCGGCGGGGTCGGTCGTGTCACGGCAGCGGTTCCTGGCTGGAGATCGGCGGCGCCGGCGGCGCGCGCATCAAGGGGTTGCATGTGGGCGGTTCTCCCGTACCGGTCCGACCGCCTGCTCCCGCGCGCAGGGCTGTTCGGTACCGTTCGCGGATCGACGACGCCACGGGACGGGCGCATGCGCTCCGTCCAGCGACGCGCTTCCCCGCGGAAGCGGCCACCTGCGCCCTGCGGCGGACCGTGTGTGGCGGGCGTCTCTTCGGACGCGACGCCACGCACGGCGGCAGGACGTGTCGGCAGGTCTTCGGGCTTGCGGATACGGGCCGGTTCCGGCCCACCTCGCCCCGCGCTTCCCAAGGCTCGCGCCTCAGTGCCTGTGCTGGGGTTCGTTTCCACCTACCGCTGCGGGGCAGCTCCGGATTCGCACCGGATTCCCTATTAACCGACCGCGAGGCGGACTCGTGGCCGGACCGACGACCACAACCTATTGGGTCCGACCTGGACAGTCAACCTCAATATTTTGTGCCGAGGGCTTGCAATCACCGAAAGCCGCCGAGGTCATCGGCGCGACGCGTTCCCGGCATCGGCCGCGGCCTGGCGCGCGGCGCCGGCGGCGTCTTCGGCGTCCATCGCGTCGAGCACGGCATCGACCGAGGTGGCGCGGCCGCCGGCGAACAGGCGGATCGCCGTGCGCGCGACCTGGCGCGTGTCGTACCACGCATAGGCACCGACGCCGACTGCGCCGACCACCGGCAGCCAGCGCGAGATGCCGCCGCCGATCAGGCGCCTGGTCACGCGCGCGCCGACCGCCTGGGCGACGCGCTCGAGCACGCGCAGCGGCACGTCCTGTGCGATCAGGCGCCCGCCCACGCGCACGACGAGGTCGCGCACGGCCTGCGCGGCGGCATGGCGGAACAGGCAGTACAGCATCTGCTCGCGCGTGAGCCGCGCGTTGACGCCGAACACGCCCGAGATGTCGGCCACCATCTGCGCCTGGATGCGCCAGATCGTGACGAGCTCGGGCACGATCGTCAGCCAGCCGAGCGGACCGGGCGGCAAGGCCAGCGTTCCCGCGGTCAGCGCGGCCTTGTTCGCCGCCGCCTTGGCGATCGCGCGCGCGCGCTGGCCGGCGTCGTCGACCGGACTCTCGTCGGTCGACGGCACGCGCGCGAGCAGGTCGACGATATGCCGCGTGATTCGCGCCGAGAGATCCTCCGGCGACGACTGCTTGCCGCGCTGCGCGGGCAGGTATTCGGATTTCTTGTTCGTCATGGTGGGGGATCTTCCAGCGGATCATAGCCATGATCTTCCTTGATCCAGTCGCGCGCGGCTTCGTCCGGATCGATGCGCCAGGCCGCATCGAACTCGGTAACGAGGCACCGTCGTTTCGACAGCGGCGTCAGCAGGATGCCCACCGCGCGCTCTCCCGTGAGCACCGTGCTTTGTCCGAGCTGCTCCGCCTTCAGGCGACCATTCGCCAGATAGTCCGCCTGCTTGTACGCACAGGAGCGATTCCAGACACGAGTGTCACTCCACTGGAGTGAGCAGAAGCCACTGGCGTCCTTTCCGAAACTGACCTGCAGGTGCGAGGTTGCGCCATCCGCGCGGGTAAGGACGTACGTCGCCGAGGAAGGACGGCGCTCGACGTCGGCTTCGGGCAAGTGCATCTGGCCGACCGCCGCGGTGACTTCGGCAGTCGCATGAACCAGCATGTCCTCAACGTTGTAGCGGCATGCCGTGGCGCCGCTCTCGACGAAGTTGCGAGCGATCATGCGCGCGACCCGGTTCGGGTCCGTCGTGGCCGATTCCCGAACGTTCGCGCGGCAACCAACCAAGGTGAAC
Source organism: Lysobacterales bacterium (assembly GCA_017302215.1). Classification (GTDB taxonomy): domain Bacteria; phylum Pseudomonadota; class Gammaproteobacteria; order Xanthomonadales; family Rhodanobacteraceae; genus Dokdonella. The sequence goes on along the minus strand of JAFLDX010000081.1, from coordinate 1,392 downwards.
GCCACGGCAGCCCACAGGAAGACCTTCGCAACGAAATGCTTCATCGAGGACGCTCCTTGCGACAGGTCTTTCAGCGCGCCAGGAACCGGGTCATGAATTCGGCGAAGCGCCGGTATGGCGGACGCAGCAGGATCATCGACGACCAGCGCGCCTGGTAGAGCACCGGCATCTGCTTCGAGAACGTCAGGAAGCCGGCATGGCCGTGGTAATGACCCATGCCGGACGGGCCGACGCCACCGAACGGCAACTCGCTCTGCGCGATGTGCAGCACGGCGTCGTTGACGGTGACGCCGCCGGCGATCGTTGCGCCGAGCACGCGCCGCGTGCGTGCGCCGTCGTGGTCGAAGTGATAGAGCGCGAGCGGGCGTGGACGTGCGTTGACGAACTCGATCGCGTCGTCGACCGATGCGTAGCCGAGCACGGGCAACACCGGACCGAAGATCTCGTCCTGCATGACGCGCAGGCCCGGATCGGGATCGACGACGACGGTCGGCGCGAACACGCGGCGCGAGGCGTCATGCGCCGCGGCATCGGGCAGGGTCACGATCTCGGCGCCCGCCGCGCGCGCTTCGTCGACGAGGCCGACGAGGCGTGCGTACTGGCGGTCGTTGATGATGCTCGTGTAGTCGGGCGAGTCGGCGAGCCCCGGATAGTGGCGCGCGACATAGGCGCGCAACGCGTCGACGAACGCCGCCTGCGCGCCCTGCGGCACCAGCACGTAGTCCGGCGCGATGCAGGTCTGCCCGGCATTGAGGAACTTGCCGGCGGCGATGCGCTGCGCTGCCGTGTCGAGCGGATAGTCCGGCGCGACGATCGCCGGCGACTTGCCGCCGAGTTCGAGCGTGACCGGGGTCAGGTTCGGCGCCGCCGCCGCCATGACCTTGCGCCCGACCTCGGTCGAGCCGGTGAAGAACAGGTGGTCGAACGGCAACGCGGCGAAGCGCGCGGCGACGTCGGCATCGCCCTGAACGACGGCGACGCGATCCGGCGGGAATACCTCGGCGAGCAGGTCGGCGAGCAGGGCCGAGGTGCGCGGCGTGTGCTCGGACGGCTTCAGCATGACGTGGTTGCCGGCGGCGATCGCCGACACGAGCGGGATCAGGGCGAGGTTGACCGGGTAGTTCCACGGCGCGATCACGCCGACCACGCCGAGCGGCTTGAACTGCACCTCGGTGCGCGCCGGCAGGAACATCCAGTCGGCGAGGCCGCGGCGCGGGCGCATCCAGCGGCACAGGTGCCGGCGCACGTAGTCGATCTCGTGCAGCACGGTCATGCCGTCGGTCAGGCGGCTCTCGTGGACCGAGCGCCGGCCGAAGTCCTGACCCATCGCGGCGACGAGGTCGGGCAGGCGCCGGCCGACCGCCTCGCGCAGGCGGCCGAGGTCGCGCAGGC